>NZ_JBHURV010000009.1:0-39991 GCF_042673865.1 Streptomyces sp. NPDC056987 | reverse complement strand
GGCGCCGCCGCGGCGGGCCCCGCGGGGGCGGCGGCGGCCGCGGCGCCCCCCCCGCGTGCGCCGCCGGCCGGCCTGCGGCGCCCCCGGCTCCAGCCGGGGGCGCCCCGGACCAGGCGCTTCCGCGGGGCCACACCCGCGCTGTTCGTGCGGAGTTCGTACGGAATCATGCGGATTCGTACGTGTTCATCCGGGCCGGCCGGTGTCAGTCCTGCGCCGAGCCCTCGGCGTGCGCCGCGGTCGCGTCGTCCTGCCGGGCGCCCTGGCCGGTCTTTCCCTGGCCGGCCGCGCGCTCACGCATCTTGCGCAGCAGCTCCTGCTTCTGGTCGGCGGCGGCCTTGCGGTTGGCGTCGCGGGCGGTGCCGGTGGACTGCGGGTCCGTGCGGCTCAGCTTCGTGCGCTGTCCGCCCACGCCGAGAAGGTTGTTGCGGCTCTTTGCCACGGGGTTCTCCCGAAGTGATGAGAAGTGATCTGCGGATTCGTCGGTGGGGGGCGGTGCGGGGACCGCCGCGCTCTCACTCGTAGATCTGGAAGAACATGCCCGTGACGCTACCACCGGGCGCGACCGGGACGTAACGCATTTTCCGGCGGCAGGCTCCAGACAGGACCCGGGCAGGACCCGGACAGGGGCCCGGACAAATGCAGGGGTGACAGATATTGAAATCTGTCACCCGTCATGTCATCGTCGGAGGTGTCAGGCTTCCGGGCCCCGGCCACCGGTCCCGGACTCACCCCACGGAGGAAGACCGCCATGACCACCCACGCCCTCCCCACCCGTCCCCTCGGCGTCACGGGCCCCCAGGTCTCCGCCCTCGGCCTCGGCTGCATGGGCATGTCCGGGCTGTACGGCGAGGCGGACCGCGCCGAGGCCATCGCCACCCTGCACGCCGCGCTCGACGCGGGCGTCACCCTCCTCGACACGGGCGACTTCTACGCGATGGGGCACAACGAGCTGCTGATCGCGGAGGCCCTGCGGACCGCGCCCGCCGGAGCCCGCGAACGGGCGCTCACCAGCGTCAAGTTCGGCGCCCTGCGCGACCCGGACAACGGCTGGCTCGGACACGACGGACGCCCGGCCGCCGTCAAGAACTTCGCCGCGTACTCCCTCCAGCGCCTCGGCACCGACCACATCGACATCTACCGGATCGCCCGCGTCGACCCCGATGTCCCGATCGAGGAGACGGTCGGCGCCATCGCCGAGCTGGTCCAGGCCGGCCATGTGCGGCACATCGGCCTCTCCGAGGCGGGCAGCGACACCATCAGGAGAGCCGCGTCCGTCGCGCCGATCGCCGACCTCCAGATCGAGTACTCCCTGATCTCGCGCTCCATCGAGGCCGGCATCCTGTCCACCGTCCGTGAGCTGGGCATCGGCGTCACGGCGTACGGGGTGCTCTCGCGCGGGCTGATCAGCGGCCACTTCACCCGTGACCAGCAGCTGGGCCCGGGGGACTTCCGGGCGATGAGCCCGCGCTTCCAGGGCGGGAACCTCGATCACAACCTGGCGCTGGTCGACTCCCTGCGCGAGATCGCCGAGCGGAAGGGCGCCACGATCGCCCAGATCGCCATCGCCTGGGTCCTCGCCCAGGGCGAGGACATCGTTCCGCTCATCGGCGCCCGCCGCCTCGACCGGCTGGCCGAGGCGCTGGGCTCCCTGGACGTCACGCTCGACGCCGCCGATCTCAAGGCCCTCGACCAGGCCTTCCCGGCGGGTGTCGCGGCGGGCGACCGCTATCCGGCCACGCAGATGTCGTCCCTGGACAGCGAGCGGTGACCGGGGCGCGGCAGGACCGCGCGCGGAGCCGGCGGGCAGCGCGGACGGCTCACCCGTCGGGTTGTCGGACCTGACAGGTAATGTCATCTGTCACGCGGGCGCGTGCCGCTGTCACGTCACGCCGCGCGAGCCGCACGAGCCGCACGAGTCATGAAAGGCCGGGCAGACACCCATGACCCCCGAGACCCTGACCGCCGAGCGCATCCTGGAAGCCACCGAGGAGGTGCTGCGCCGTTACGGTCCGGCCAAGGCGACGGTGGTGGACGTGGCGCGACTGCTCGGGGTCAGCCACGGCAGCGTGTACCGGCACTTCCGGACGAAGGCGGCGCTGCGCGAGGCGGTCACGGCACGCTGGCTGAGCCGTACGGAGGCGGCGCTCCAGGCAATCGTCGACGGGGCGGACGGGGCGGGTCCGGAGAAGCTGCGCGGCTGGCTGTGGACCCTGTTCGAGGCCAAGCGCCACAAGGCGGGGGACGACCCCGAGTTGTTCGCCACGTACACCGTGCTCGCCGGGGAGCACAGCGGCGCGGTCGACTCGCATCTGACGAAGCTCACCGGACAGCTCACCCGGATCGTCGAAGAGGGCGTACGGGCGGGCGAGTTCGCGGCGCCCGACCCGGCGGGCGCGGCCGGGGCGCTCTTCGTCGCGACGGCGCGCTTCCACGACCCGTGCTACGCCCCGCAGTGGCAGAAGCCCACGATCGACGCCGAGTTCACCGCCGTCGCCGATCTGCTGCTGCGCGGCCTCAAGCCCTGACCGGGGAGGAGGACGGAGCCCTCCCGTCCCGCCCCCCTCCGGCCCCCGGCGCCGCCCGCCCGCCCGCCCGACGTCAACCCGTCGCCGGGTTCGCCGGGTTCGCCGGGTCCACGGTGGCCTGGTGGGCCTCGGTGAGGTGTTCCTCGGCCTTGAGCCAGGGAAGGAACTGCGCCCCCTTCCGCCAGCCGCAGGTGTCACACGTCAACGACCGCTGCACACCCGCCTTCTGGACACGGACGACGTGTTCCCGTCCGTGCTGGTCCCATCGGCTGACCTTGCTGGTGGTGGAGGACGGCATGATCCGTTCCTCTCTTGTCGGGGAGCGCCCAGTGTGCCGCACGGTCGGCGCCAACAGCTCCGCTCACCGTGCCGAGTTGGCGGCGGCGCGCGAGCAGGCCCCCGGTTCCGTCGCGGAACCGGGGGCCTGTCCGTACCTCCGGGGTCAGCAGCCGAGCAGGTGCTCGCCCAGGTAGCTCTGGATCCGGTCCAGCGAGACGCGCTCCTGCTTCATCGTGTCGCGCTCGCGCACCGTCACCGCGTTGTCGTCCAGGGTGTCGAAGTCGACGGTCACGCAGAACGGCGTGCCGATCTCGTCCTGGCGGCGGTAGCGGCGGCCGATGGCACCCGCGTCGTCGAACTCGATGTTCCAGTTGCGCCGCAGGTCCGTCGCGAGGCCCTTGGCCTTCGGCGAGAGCTGCGGGTTGCGGGAGAGCGGCAGCACCGCGACCTTGACCGGCGCGAGGCGCGGGTCGAGACGCATCACGGTGCGCTTCTCCAGCACGCCCTTCGCGTTGGGCGCCTCGTCCTCGTTGTACGCGTCGAGGAGGAAGGCCAGCATCGCGCGGCCGACACCGGCGGCGGGCTCGATGACGTACGGGGTCCAGCGCTCGCCGGCCTCCTGGTCGAAGTACGACAGGTCGTGGCCCGACGCCTTGGAGTGCGCGGAGAGGTCGTAGTCCGTGCGGTTGGCGACACCCTCCAGCTCGCCCCACTCGCTGCCGCCGAACTGGAAGCGGTACTCGATGTCGGCGGTGCGCTTGGAGTAGTGCGAGAGCTTCTCGGCCGGGTGGTCGTACCAGCGCATGTTCTCCTCACGGAGACCCAGGTCGCGGTACCAGTTCCAGCGCTGCTCCATCCAGTATTCCTGCCACTGCTCGTCCTCGCCCGGCTTGACGAAGAACTCCATCTCCATCTGCTCGAACTCGCGCGTGCGGAAGATGAAGTTGCCCGGAGTGATCTCGTTCCGGAAGGACTTGCCCATCTGCGCGATGCCGAACGGCGGCTTCTTGCGCGAGGTCTGCTGCACCTGCGCGAAGTTGGTGAAGATGCCCTGCGCGGTCTCGGGGCGCAGGTAGGCGACCGAGCCGGAGTCCTGCGTCGGGCCGAGGTGGGTGGAGAGCAGACCGGAGAACTGCTTGGGCTCGGTGAAGGTGCCCTTGTTGCCGCAGTTGGGGCAGTTCAGCTCGGAGAGGCTCGCGGGGGCCTTGCCGTGCTTCGCCTCGTACGCCTCCTCCAGGTGGTCGGCGCGGAAGCGCTTGTGGCAGGAGGTGCACTCGGTGAGCGGATCGGTGAAGGTCGCGACGTGGCCGGACGCCTCCCAGACCTCCGTGGCGAGGATCACCGAGGAGTCGAGTCCGACAACGTCCTCGCGCGAGGTGACCATGTAGCGCCACCACTGGCGCTTGAGGTTTTCCTTCAGCTCGACTCCGAGCGGCCCGTAGTCCCAGGCGGCCCGCTGACCACCGTAGATCTCACTGCACGGGTAGACGAAGCCACGGCGCTTGCTCAGGTTGACGATGCTGTCGATCTTGTCGGCGGCCACGGGTCTCTCTTCATTACGACGACGACGAACGGCGAATGCTTCAGATTAGCGGCGCGCGCACCCCTTCGATCAAATCGGTGCGCGGCGACGAGCATTCCGGGCCGCCGACCGCCTCTTGTTGACAATCGTTTCCAGTTTTGTTGAAAATGACTGTCATGAACGTACGACGACGCCTCATACCCACCGCCATTCTCGCCGGAGCCGTCACGCTCGGCATGACCGCACTGTCCGCCTGCTCCCCCTCCGGCGCGGCGGAGAAGAAGGACGGCAAGCTCGCGGTGACCGCGTCGTTCTATCCCATGGAGTACCTGGCCCTGATGATCGGCGGCGACCACGTCTCCGTCACCACCCTCACCAAGCCCGGCGTCGAGCCGCACGACCTGGAGCTGAAGCCCCGGCAGGCCGCCCAGCTCGGCGAGTCCGACGTCATCCTCTACCTCAAGGGCGTCCAGCCCGCCGTGGACAAGGCCATCGACCAGTCCGGGGTGAAGACGGTGGTCGACGCGACGGCCCTCACCACCCTGGAGAACCACGGCACGGCGGCCGGGGCGCACGACCACGGCGACGACGAGCACGACGAGCACTCCGGTGAGGGCGCCACGGACGAGGCGGAGCACGAGGAGGCGGGCACGGACGGCAAGGACCCGCACATCTGGCTCGACCCGGTGCGGTTCACCGAGGTCGCCCGGGGCGTCGGCGCCTCCTTCGAGAAGGCCGACCCGGCCCACGCCGCCGCGTACAAGGAGAACACCGACAAGCTGGTCACCAAATTGAACGGCTTGAACACGTCGTTCAAGACGGGCCTCGCCGACACGGCCACCAAGACCTTCATCACCACCCACGCCGCCTTCGGCTACCTCGCCGAGCGCTACGGCCTGGAGCAGGAGGCCATCGCCGGGATCGACCCCGAGTCGGAGCCGAGCCCCGCCCGGGTGAAGGAACTGGAGACCATCGCGAAGCGGGAGAAGGTCACCACCGTATTCTTCGAGACGCTGGCCAGCGACAAGACCGCGAAGACGCTGGCCGGGGACTCCGGGCTGAAGACGGACGTCCTCGACTCCCTGGAGGGGATCACGGACAAGACCAGGGGCCGCGACTACATCCAGGTCATGCGGTCCAACCTCGACGCGCTGCGCACCGCGCTCGGCGCGAAGGACCTGACGTGACCCGGCACAAAAGAAACGATTCGCCCGGCAACGGCGGAAACGGCCGCGACCGCGGCGACAGCAGCGACGGAGGCGCCTGACATGGCGACGGTGGAGAGCGACCACGCCGCGGCGGCGGAACCCGCCGCCGCGCACCCCGGCACCGGCGGCGGGCAGCCGGCCGCGCCGCCCGTCCTCACCGTCCGCGGCGCCACCGCCACGCTCGGCTCGCGCCCCGTGCTGCGCGGCGTCGACCTCACCGTGCGCCGCGGCGAGGTCGTCGCCCTGCTCGGCGCCAACGGCTCGGGCAAGTCCACCGCCGTACGCTCCGTGATAGGCCAGGTCCCGCTGAGCGACGGCGAGATCTCGCTCTTCTCGACCCCGCTGCGCCGCTTCCGCGACTGGCGGCGCGTGGGCTACGTACCGCAGCGCACCACCGCCGCGAGCGGCGTGCCCGCGACCGTCCGCGAGGTGGTCTCCTCCGGCCGGCTCTCCCGTACCAGCCGGGCGCGGCTGGGATGGCCCACCAAGGCCGATCGGGCGGCCGTTCAGCGGGCCATCGACCTGGTGGACCTCGGGGACCGCGCCAGGGACTCCGTGGGCGCCCTGTCGGGCGGCCAGCACCAGCGCGTACTGATCGCCCGGGCGCTCGCCTCCGAACCCGAGCTGCTGATCATGGACGAGCCGATGGCCGGCGTCGACCTGGCCAGCCAGCAGGTCCTGGCGGCGACCCTGCGCGAGCAGGTGGCGGCCGGCACGACCGTCCTGCTCGTCCTCCATGAACTGGGCCCCCTGGAGCCGCTGATCGACCGCGCGGTGGTGCTGCGCGACGGCCGCGTGGTGCACGACGGGCCGCCGACCGGGCCGGCCGACGGGCACGCCCCGCCCGGCTCCGGCCCAGGCCTTCCGACCGATCCGAGCTGTCACCCCCACGCGGCCGGCGAGCCGCTCCGTACAGGACTGCTGACCTGACCATGGAAATCCTTGAGACCGCCCTCATGCAGCGGGCGCTGATCGCCGCCGTCCTGGTCGGCGTCACCGCGCCCGCCGTCGGCATCTATCTCGTCCAGCGCCGCCAGGCCCTGATGGGCGACGGAATCGGCCATGTGGCGATGACCGGCGTCGGTCTGGGCTTCCTGCTCTCCACCAGCCCCATCTGGATGGCCACCCTTGTCGCGGTCGCCGGCGCCGTCACGATGGAGCTGATCAGGGCGTACGGCCGCACCCGCGGCGACATCGCGCTGGCGATGCTCTTCTACGGCGGCATGGCGGGCGGGGTGCTGCTGATCAACCTCGCGCCGAACGGCTCCAACGCCAACCTCAGTTCGTACCTCTTCGGTTCGCTCTCGACGGTCTCGCCGTCCGACGTCACCGCGATCTCGCTGCTCGCCGGTTTTGTGGTGCTGGTCACGGTGGGGCTGCGGCGGCAGCTCTTCGCCGTCAGCCAGGACGAGGAGTTCGCCCGGGTCACCGGGCTGCCCGTGCGCGCCCTGAACCTGCTGATCGCGGTGACGGCCGCCGTGACGGTCACGGTCGCCATGCGGGTGGTGGGGCTGCTGCTGGTCAGCGCGCTGATGGTGGTGCCGGTGGCGGCGGCGCAGCAGGTCACGCGCTCGTTCGTGGTCACCTTCGTGCTGGCCGTCGTGATCGGTACGGCGGTGACGGTGGCCGGCACGGTCACCTCGTACTACCAGGACGTACCGCCCGGCGCGACGATCGTGCTGATCGCGATCGGCGTCTTCGTGCTGCTGACCGCGCTCGCGACGCCGCTGGCCCGGCGCCGGGCCCGCGCGCTGCGGAACGCGGAAGCGGACCTCGTACAGGCGGCCGGAACCGGTCCCGACCCGGCGGGCGCCCCGAACGTTCCCGGTGCCCGGCGACCCACGGAGGACGCCCCGGCATGACCGCGAGCCGGTCCCGGACTGGCAGAATGGGCCCGTAGAACAAGCGGGCAACGCCCGAGGGACACGGGCAGAGGCAAGGAGGCACCTGTGACGACTGCGCCCAGCGGCGGACCGAGCGCGGCCCCCGTGCGCGGCCGATCGACCCGCCAGCGCGCCGCGGTGGCGGCGGCGCTCGACGAGGTGGACGAGTTCCGCAGCGCTCAGGATCTCCACGACATGCTCAAACACCGGGGCGACTCGGTCGGTCTGACCACGGTCTACCGCACGCTCCAGTCGCTCGCCGACGCCGGCGAGGTCGACGTCCTGCGCACGAACGACGGCGAATCGGTCTACCGGCGCTGCTCGACCGGCGACCACCATCACCATCTCGTCTGCCGGATCTGCGGCAAGGCCGTCGAGGTCGAGGGACCCGCCGTCGAGCAGTGGGCGGAGACGGTCGCCGCACAGCACGGCTATGTGAGCGTGGCGCACACGGTGGAGATCTTCGGCACCTGCGCGGAGTGCGCGGCGGCGGCCACCAAGAACTGAACCGGAGTGGAGGGTGGTGGGGCCCCGGCCGTCGCGCCGCGGCCCCACCACCCTCTTTTCGGCTCGCTATGCCTGTTCGGCCTGTTCCGGAATGTCCACGTCGGCCGACTCGTTGGGCAGCGCCCCGCCGAAGCGGCGGTCCCTGGACGCGTACTCCAGGCAGGCCCGCCACAGATCCCGCCGGTCGAAGTCCGGCCACAGCACGTCCTGGAAGACCATCTCCGCGTAACTGCTCTGCCAGATCAGGTAGTTGGACGTACGCTGCTCACCGCTCGGCCGCAGGAAGAGATCCACGTCCGGCATGTCCGGGTAGTAGAGGTACTTGGCGAGGGTCTTCTCGTTGACCTTGGCCGGGTCGAGCTTGCCGGCCGCGACATCGGCCGCGAGCGCCCGCGCCGCGTCGGCGATCTCCGCGCGACCGCCGTAGTTGACGCAGAAGTAGAGCGTCATGGCGTCGTTGTCCTTGGTCTGCTCCTGGGCGACCTGGAGCTCCTGGACGACCGACTTCCACATCTTGGGCATCCGGCCGACCCAGCGGATCCGGATCCCCAGCTCGTCCATCTCGTCACGGCGGCGCCGGATGACATCACGGTTGAAGTTCATCAGGAAGCGCACCTCGTCGGGCGTGCGCTTCCAGTTCTCGGTCGAGAAGGCGAACAGGGAGAGGTTCTTGACGCCCATCTCCAGACAGCCCTTGAGCACATCCAGAACGACGCCCTCGCCCACCTTGTGGCCCTCGGTGCGCGGCAGCCCGCGCTCCTTGGCCCAGCGGCCGTTCCCGTCCATGACGCAGGCCACGTGCTTCGGCACCAGCTCGCCGGGGATCTTCGGCGGCACCGCGCCCGACGGGTGCGGCTCCGGCGTCTTGTACTCGCGGCGGGAGCGTCCCAGGATTCCGCGTCGTGCCATGCGCTTCTCGTCTCCTCGTGGTTCTGCTCTGACCGGACTAGTTCTTCTCTACGTATCTGAGGGAGCGCAGGCCGCGCTCCAGATGCCAGTGCAGATAGGCGGACACCAGCCCGCTGCCCTCCCTGACATGGCGCGCCTCGCACGCGTCGGCCGTCGCCCAGTCCCCGGTCAGCAGCGCGCTGAGCAGTCCGACGGCCTCAGCAGAGGGTACGACGCTGCCGGGCGCCCGGCAGTCGCCGCAGACGATCCCGCCCGAGGCGACGGAGAAGAACCGGTTGGGGCCGTGCAGTCCGCACCGCGCGCAGTCGTCGAAGCTCGGCGCGTAGCCGTTGACGGCGAGGGAGCGCAGCAGGAAGGCGTCGAGGATCAGATGGGGCGCGTGCTCCCCGCGGGCGAGGGTGCGCAGCCCGCCGACGAGCAGCAGGTACTGCTGGACGGCCGGCTCGCCCTCGTGGTCGGTGAACCGCTCGGCGGTCTCCAGCATCGCGGTGCCGGCGGTGTAGCGGGCGTAGTCGGAGACGATCCCGCCACCGTACGGGGCGATGGTCTCGCTCTGTGTGCACAGTGGCAGGCCGCGCCCGATCAGCTCGCTGCCGCGGGCGAAGAACTGCACGTCGACGTGGGAGAACGGCTCCAGCCGCGCCCCGAACTTGGACTTGGTCCGCCGTACCCCCCGGGCGACGGCGCGGACCCGGCCGTGGCCGCGGGTCAGAAGCGTGATGATGCGGTCGGCCTCACCGAGCTTCTGGGTGCGCAGCACGACGCCGTCGTCCCGGAACAGACTCATGGCGCCATTCTCCCGCATGCGCGGACGCGTGTTCCCCTCGTGTGCGTGCGGTCAGGCGGCTACGGACCGTATGCGCCGCGCCGCACCCCTCAGGCCCTCTCGGAAACCCTCAGGAAGGCGTTCCCGACGCGGCCAGCAGCAGGCGGGCCGTGTCGTCCGCGCGGAGCTGGAGCGCGCCGCCGACGATGCTCAGCACCTCGCGCTCGGCCGGGCTGTAGACCCCGTCCGCCAAGGCGATTCTGGCGCCCTGGAGCAGGATCGACTCCCGTCCCGCCGGGGCGAGATGGGGCGCGAGCGGTTCCAGCGCCTCGTGCAGCTCGATGGCGAGCGCGGCGCCGAAGGGGCCCGCGTCGACGACGAAGCGGCCGGTGTCGGCGGCCAGCGCCTCGACCAGGTCCGTCAGCCGGTCCTCGGTGCACTCCTCGAACCCGGCCGCGCGCACCGTGAGAACGGCGGTCTCCAGGACCGTACGGGAGGAGGTGCCGCCGGCCGCGAGGACCGCGAGCGCGACCGTGTGGACGGCGTCGCGCAGCATCGCGGAGAAGCGGAGGGTGGTGGGGTGGTCCAGCGCGTCCGTGCCGAAGTGGGCGTGGCAGGCGGCGCACTCGACCACGGGTCCGGCGCTGCCGCGTGAGAGCAGCGGGATGCCGAGCACGGTGAAGCGGCGACGGCCGGTACGACGGCGGTAGTTGCGGTCGCCGCCGCAGTCGGGGCAGAAGAACTCGCCGTCACCGACCGTGGTCCACGACGTGCGAATGCCGCAGAGGCGCGGTTTTCGGCCGCGTGGTCCTTGAGCTGGCAGCACGTCGCGCACCTCCGTAACGCCTCGGCGGCGCTTCGTTGCGCCGCACTCCGCTTCGCCTCCGCGCCCTTTCAGGAAATCAGGACACGGAGCCGCCGCGCTGACGTGATGTTAGCCACATCTCCGCGACGGCGTCAGTACCGTGGCGTGAGATCGCCATGACATGGCCGAACCCCGCCCCTTGCGTACGGGGGCGGGGTCCGGGAAAGGCTCAGGTCAGCGCGGGAGGCCGGGCGGCGTCGCGCGGGTGTCCCGGTGGGTCAGCGGGTCGCGCGGTTCACCGCGGAGATGACCGCCTTGAGTGACGCGCGGGTGGTGTTGGCGTCGATGCCGATGCCCCACAGCACCTTTCCGTCGATCGCGCACTCGATGTACGAGGCGGCCTGCGCGCTCGCGCCCTCGCTCATGGTGTGCTCCTGGTAGTCCAGCAGCCGGGCGTCCACCCCGACCGCCGCCAGGGCCTCGAAGAAGGCCGAGATCGGACCGTTGCCGGTGCCGGTCAGGACCGTTTCCGTACCGTCCACGACCGCCTGGACGGTCAGGGTGTCCTTGCCGTCCGTGTCGGTCGTGGTCTGCCCCGAGCGGAGCTGGATCCGGCCCCAGGCGTTCTCCGCGTTGGGCAGGTACTCGTCCCGGAAGACCGACCAGATCTGGGCGGGGGTGACCTCGCCGCCCTCGGCGTCGGTCTTGGCCTGAATGATGCGGGAGAACTCGATCTGCATCCGGCGCGGCAGGTCCAGCTTGTGGTCGTTCTTCAGGACGTACGCGACACCGCCCTTGCCGGACTGCGAGTTGACGCGGATGACCGCCTCGTAGGAGCGGCCCACGTCCTTCGGGTCGATCGGCAGGTACGGCACGGCCCACTCGATCTCGTCGACGGACCTGCCGCGCGCCGCGGCGTCGGCCTCGCGGGCGTCGAAGCCCTTCTTGATGGCGTCCTGGTGGGAGCCGGAGAAGGAGGTGTAGACCAGGTCGCCCACGTAGGGGTGGCGCGGGTGGATCTCCATCTGGTTGCAGTACTCGCTGGTACGGCGGACCTCGTCGATCCGCGAGAAGTCGATCTGCGGGTCGACACCCTGGGAGAAGAGGTTCATGCCCAGCGTCACCAGGTCCACGTTGCCGGTGCGCTCGCCCTGGCCGAACAGGCACCCCTCGATCCGGTCGGCGCCGGCCATCAGCGCCAGTTCGGCGGCGGCGACGGCCGTGCCGCGGTCGTTGTGCGGGTGCACGGACAGGCAGACGTGCTCGCGGCGGGAGAGGTTGCGGGACATCCACTCGAAGCGGTCCGCGTGGGTGGAAGGGGTCGAGCGCTCGACGGTGGCGGGCAGGTTGAGGATGATCTCGCGGCCGGCCTCGGGCTGCCAGACGTCCATGACCGCCTCGCAGACCTCCAGGGCGAAGTCCAGCTCGGTGTCGGTGAAGATCTCCGGGCTGTACTGGTAGCCGAAGGTGGTCTCGGGGCCGAGGATCTTCTCCGCGTACTCCATCACCAGCCGGGTGCCGTCCACGGCGATCTGCTTGACCTGCTCCTTCGTACCGCGGAAGACGACCCGGCGGAAGGTGGGGGCGGTGGCGTTGTAGAGGTGGACGGTGGCGCGGTGCGCGCCGCGCAGCGCCTCGACGGTGCGCTCGATCAGCTCTTCGCGCGCCTGGGTCAGGACGGAGATCGTCACGTCCTCGGGGATCGCGCCCTCTTCGATGATCGACCGTACGAACGCGAAGTCGGTCTCACCGGAGGCCGGGAAGCCGACCTCGATCTCCTTGTAGCCCATGCGGACCAGCAGGTCGAACATCTCGCGCTTGCGCGCCGGCGACATGGGGTCGATCAGCGCCTGGTTGCCGTCGCGCAGATCGGTGGAGAGCCAGCGGGGGGCGGCGGTGATCCGGTTGTCCGGCCAGGTGCGGTCGGGGATGTCCACGGCCTCGTAGCGGCCGTACTTGTGGATCGGCATCCCGGACGGGCGCTGGGTGTGGGTCGCGTTGGTGATGGGCGTGGGGCGACC
The DNA here is from genome assembly GCF_042673865.1 of Streptomyces sp. NPDC056987. NCBI lineage: Bacteria > Bacillati > Actinomycetota > Actinomycetes > Kitasatosporales > Streptomycetaceae > Streptomyces > Streptomyces sp. NPDC056987. The sequence continues at coordinate 27,566 of NZ_JBHURV010000009.1, read as the reverse complement.
GACAGAAGGTGCAGACATTGCGTAGGGCTCCTCGTGTGTCCACTGGGACGGCCGACGGGGGCGTGATCACCGCAACGCCGAAACTCCGCGGGGAGGGGGTCGGCCTACGACTACAGGCCCTCGCCGCGGCAGCTAAGGAGAAGCAGCCCGAAACGCATGATGTGCAGCAACGTAACAGACGGCACCTGCGGGCGCCGCCTCGTATCAGCATGCGGAATCATATGACGACCACACCGACCCGGATCACTCTATTTCAGCAAAGATTGTCGCAATGGGTGACAGGGGTGTGACGGGCTGCCACATTGCTGTCATGGACGCCATCACACCGGTCTTCTGCACCATCGTGCCGCCGCACGTACTCGACAAGCTCGCGCAGGCCGACGACCCAGCGGTCTCCGGCCCCGCCCGCCGCACCCTGGAGGCGGACTCCGCGCAGCGCACCCGGCGCCGTCTGACCGCCGTGGCCGCGCGCCCGGCCGCCGCGCCGGAGGGCGCCGCGACGGGCGCCCCCGACCGCACCATCTACGACTGCCGGAACGGCACGGCGCTGCCGGGCACGGAGGTCCGCGAGGAGGGCACGGAACCGGGCCAGGACGCCACCGTCAACCGCGCGTACGGCGGGCTCGGCTCCACGTTCGAGCTGCTGCTCTCGGCGTACGGCCGCGACTCGCTGGACGGCGCGGGGCTGCCGCTCGTCGCCAGCGTGCACTACGACCGCGACTACGGGAACGCGTTCTGGGACGGCGAGCAGATGGTCTTCGGGGACGGCGACGGGGAGATCTTCCTCGACTTCACCCTCCCGGTGGACGTGATCGGCCACGAGCTGACGCACGGCCTCACCCAGTACACGGCCAACCTCGCCTACTACGGCCAGTCGGGCGCGCTGAACGAGTCCGTCTCGGACGTCTTCGGCACGCTGGTCAAGCAGTACACCCTGGACCAGACCACGGACCAGGCGGACTGGCTCATCGGCGAGGGCCTGCTCGCACCGCGCGTCCAGGGCGTCGCGCTGCGCTCCATGAAGGCCCCGGGCACGGCGTACGACGACGACGTCCTCGGCAAGGACCCGCAGCCGGCCGTCATGGACGACTACGTACGGACCAGCCGGGACAACGGCGGGGTGCACATCAACTCCGGCATCCCGAACCACGCCTTCTACCTGCTGGCCACCCAACTCGGCGGCAAGGCCTGGGAGCGGGCGGGCCAGATCTGGTTCGACGTGCTCACCGGCGGCGAACTGGACATCGACGCGGACTTCGCGGACTTCGCCCGGCTGACGGTCACGGCGGCGAAGGCCCGCTACGGGGCGGCGGCGGAGCACGAGGCCGTGGTCAAGGCGTGGTCCGAGGTCGGGGTCCCCACGAGCTGATCCCGCCGTCACCGGTACGCGGGCGGCGGCTACCGCTGCCGCCCGTCAGGTACTAGACAGGACCCATGCGTATCAAAGTACGGCGTACGGGCGGCTTCGCCGGGATCGAGCGAACGGCCGAGATCGACACCGCGCCCCTGCCCGACGCGACCCACTGGCAGGCCCTGGCCCACCGGGCCCTCGCGGGCGGCGGCCCCGCCCCGCACCCCGGCGTCCCGGACGGCTTCGCCTACACGATCACGGTCGACGGCCGCACGGTCCACTGCGCGGACCCGCACCTGACGGACGCCCAGCGCGAACTGATCTCCCGGGTCCTGAAGGAAGGCGCCTGAACCACCGGGCGACCGCTCCCCGGCCCGGCTGCTCAGAAGCCGGGCGCGCGAAGCTACTTCAGCCCCCTCAGAAGCCGAGCTTGCGCAGCTGCTTGGGGTCCCGCTGCCAGTCCTTGGCGACCTTCACGTGCAGGTCGAGGAAGACCGGCGTGCCGAGCAGCGCCTCGATGTGCTTGCGGGACTTCGTCCCGACCTCCTTGAGCCGCTTGCCCTTGGGGCCGATGATGATCCCCTTCTGGCTCGGGCGCTCGATGTACACGTTCGCGTGGATGTCGAGCAGCGGCTTGTCCGCCGGGCGGTCCTCGCGGGGCAGCATCTCCTCGACGACCACCGCGATCGAGTGCGGCAGCTCGTCCCGTACGCCCTCCAGCGCGGCCTCGCGGATCAGCTCGGCCACCATGACCTGCTCGGGCTCGTCGGTGAGGTCGCCCTCCGGGTAGAGCGGCGGGCTCTCCGGGAGCAGCGGGACCAGGAGGTCGGCGAGAAGGCCGACCTGCTTGTCGCCGACCGCCGAGACCGGGACGATCTCCGCCCACTCCAGGCCGAGTTCCGCGCCGAGCCGGTCGATCGCGATGAGCTGCTCGGCGAGCGTCTTGGAGTCGACGAGATCGGTCTTGGTGACGACGGCGACCTTCGGCGTCTTCTTGATCCCGGCCAGTTCCTTGGCGATGAACCGGTCTCCGGGGCCCAGCTTCTCGTTGGCGGGCAGGCAGAAGCCGATCACGTCGACCTCGGCCCAGGTCGTCCGCACGACGTCGTTGAGACGCTCGCCGAGCAGGGTGCGCGGCTTGTGGAGCCCGGGGGTGTCCACCAGGATGAGCTGCGCCTCGGGGCGGTGCACGATGCCGCGCACCGTGTGCCGGGTGGTCTGCGGCCGGTTCGAGGTGATGGCCACCTTCTGGCCGACCAGAGCGTTCGTGAGGGTCGACTTGCCCGCGTTGGGGCGACCGACGAAGCAGGCGAAGCCGGCCCGGTGCGGTGCTTCGGCCGACTCGGGAGAAGTCTCGGGAGAGGAGGTACGAGCGCTCATGGCGCCCATTCTCCCCGATCCTTCACCCTCCGCCGACCAGCCGAGCCCGCGAACACACCGCCGGCTTGCCGCGCGGAGCCGTCAACCGGCCGTGACCGTCACCCGAAGCGCGCCGTCCGCTCCCGCCACCAGGACCGGGGTCGCCGGGCCACCGAGATCCCGTACGGCCGCCCGGTCCTCGTCGGACGCGGTCGGGGCGTCGGTGACGACGGCGGCCGCCTCCAGCGAGGTGGCACCGCTGGCCACGGCCATCGCCACGGCGGTACGGAGGGCGCTCAGCTTGAGGGAGTCCAGCTCCACGCTCCCGGCGACATACGTCCGCCCGGTCTCGTCCCGCACGGCCGCCCCCTCGGGCACCCCGTTCCGGGCGCGCGCGGAGCGGGCCAGGGTAATGATCTTGCGGTCCTCGGGGTCGAGGCCGGCGGCGTCAGCGCTGTTGGTGGTCCGTGTCATGTCCCCGAGCATAGGCAACCGGGCCAGGGGGCTCCGCGCACAGGTGGCGGTGCCGGGACACAGGTGGGGGTGCCGGGACCGCCGTTTGTGTCCCGGCACGGCGGGTCCGGACAGCCGGGCCGTTACGGGCGGTCCAGGCGGAGGCGCTCCGCCTTCGGGAGGCCGGACACCACCAGGTCGTACGAGTCCTCGATCAGCTCGCGGACCATCCGGGCCGGCAGTTCCGCCACCGTCACCGTGTTCCAGTGGCGCTTGTCGAGGTGCCAGCCGGGGACGATCGCCCCGTAGGCCTCCCGCAGGCGCAGGGCCTCCTCCGGGTCGCATTTGAGGGAGATCTTCAGCGGGGTCTCCTCCAGCGCGCAGAAGGCGAAGATCTTGCCGCCGACCCGGAAGACCGTCAGCTCCGCGTTGCGCGGGAACGGGGTGTCCTCCGACGTCCCGTTCAGGCCGAGGCAGTACGAACGCACCGCCCCGGCCGTCAGCGCCCGCGGGGTCATGGGGCCGGGGCCTCCGCACGGACCGGCTCCACGAGGACCGTGACGATCTTGTTGCGGCGGCCGGCCGGGGACTCGGCCGTCAGCCGCAGGGTGCGGCCGTCGGGGAGTTCGACCCGGGCGGTGGCGCCCGCGATCGGGACCCGGCCCAGCGCCTTCGCGAGCAGGCCGCCGACCGTTTCCACGTCCTCGTCGTCGTACTCGTCGAGGCCGAACAGGTCCCCGAGGTCCCCGATGTCGAGCCGGGCCGTGACCCGGTAGGAGCCGTCGCCCAGCTCCTCGACCGGGGGCAGTTCGCGGTCGTACTCGTCGGTGATCTCGCCGACGATCTCCTCCAGGATGTCCTCGATCGTGACGATCCCGGCCGTGCCGCCGTACTCGTCGATCACGACCGCGACATGGCTGCGCTCCTGCTGCATCTCGCGCAGCAGATCCCCGGCGTTCTTCGTGTCGGGCACGAACGCCGCGGGGCGCATCGCCGTGGAGACCAGGTCGGCCTCGGAATCCCGGTTGATGTGGGTCTTCCTGACCAGGTCCTTGAGATAGACGATGCCGACGATGTCGTCCTCGTTCTCCCCCGTCACCGGGATGCGGGAGAAGCCCGAGCGCAGCGCCAGGGTGAGCGCCTGACGGATCGTCTTGTACCGCTCGATGCAGACCAGGTCCGTGCGCGGGACCATCACCTCGCGGACGAGGGTGTCCCCCAGTTCGAAGACCGAGTGCACCATCCGGCGCTCCTCGTCCTCGATGAGCGACTCCGCCTCCGCGAGATCGACCATGGCGCGCAGCTCGGCCTCGCTGGCGAACGGGCCCTTGCGGAAGCCCTTGCCGGGGGTGAGCGCGTTGCCCAAGAGGATCAGGAGCTGCGGGACCGGGCCCATGATCCTTGCCAGCGGCAGCAGGACGTATGCCGAGGCGGTCGCCGTGTTCAGCGGGTGCTGGCGGCCGATGGTGCGCGGCGAGACGCCCACCGCCACATAGGAGACGAGGACCATCACGCCTATGGCGACGAGCAGCGCCGCCCAGGTCTCCCGGAACCCCTCCAGGCAGACGTACGTGACCAGCACCCCGGCGGCCATCTCGCAGGCGACCCGCACCAGCAGCGCCACGTTGAGGTAGCGCGTCGGGTCGGCGGCGACCTGGGCCAGCTTGGCCGCGCCGCGCCGCCCCGACCGTACGGCCTCGGCGGCCCGGAAGCTGGAGACGCGTGCGATGCCCGCCTCGGCGGACGCCGCGAGCCAGGCGACGACGACCAGCGCGACGGCGCCGGCGATCAGTTGCGCGGTCATGAGACCGTGGGCGCGGGCGACGGGCCGGTGAGACCCCGCTCGGCGCGCCAGCCGTCGACGATGGCCGCCTGGAGACCGAACATCTCGGTCTTCTCCTCCGGCAGCTCGTGGTCGTACCCGAGGAGGTGCAGCACCCCGTGGACCGTCAGGAGCTGGAGCTCCTCGTCCATGGAGTGCTGGGTGGGTGCTTCCTCGCCCTGCCGCTTGGCGACCTCCGGGCAGAGCACGATGTCACCGAGGAGCCCCTGCGGGGGCTCCTCGTCGTCCTTGACCGGCGGACGCAGCTCGTCCATCGGGAAGGACATGACATCGGTCGGTCCCGGCAGGTCCATCCACTGGATGTGGAGCTGCTCCATCGCGGCGTCGTCCACCACGATCACCGACAGCTCGGAGAGCGGGTGGATGCGCATCCGGGTGAGCGCGTAGCGGGCGACGTCGAGAATCGCCTGCTCGTCGACCTCGGTGCCTGACTCGTTGTTGACGTCGATCGACATGGTGCGCTCTGGTCTACTTCCCGTTGTTGCTGTCGTACTGCTCGTACGCGTCGACGATACGGCCGACCAGCTTGTGCCGTACGACATCCTGGGAGGTGAGCCGGGAGAAGTGGACGTCCTCCACGCCCTCCAGGATGTCCTGGACCTGGCGCAGACCGCTCTTCGTCCCGTTCGGCAGGTCGACCTGGGTGACATCGCCCGTGATGACGATCTTCGACTCGAAGCCGAGACGCGTCAGGAACATCTTCATCTGCTCGGGGCTGGTGTTCTGCGCCTCGTCCAGGATGATGAACGCGTCGTTGAGGGTGCGACCGCGCATGTACGCCAGGGGCGCGACCTCGATGGTGCCCGCCGCCATCAGCCTCGGGATCGAGTCGGGGTCGAGCATGTCGTGCAGCGCGTCGTAGAGCGGGCGCAGATACGGGTCGATCTTCTCGTAGAGCGTGCCGGGCAGGAAGCCGAGCCGCTCCCCCGCCTCGACGGCCGGCCGGGTCAGGATGATCCGGTTGACCTGCTTGGCCTGGAGCGCCTGGACGGCCTTGGCCATGGCGAGGTACGTCTTGCCGGTACCGGCCGGGCCGATGCCGAAGACGACCGTGTGCCGGTCGATCGCGTCGACGTACCGCTTCTGGTTGAGGGTCTTGGGCCGGATCGTGCGGCCCCGGCTGGAGAGAATGTTCTGGGTGAGCACCTCGGCGGGCGTCTCCGGACCGTCCGCGCCGCCGTTCTCGCTCGCCCTGAGCATGGCGATCGAACGTTCCACTGCGTCCTCCGTCATCGGCTGACCGGTGCGGAGCACCAGCATCATCTCGTCGAACAGTCGCTGGACGAGCGCGACGTCCGCCGCGCTGCCGCTCGCGCTGATCTCGTTTCCCCGGACATGGATGTCGGCGGCCGGGAACGCCTTCTCGATCACTCTCAGCAGGGAGTCTCCGGAACCCAGAACCGTCACCATGGGGTGCTTGGCGGGGACGGTCCACCGGGCGCGCGCCTGCTCCTCCTCGGAGGTCCCGTCCGTCGCGGGCCCCCGGTCTGACGCCGAGGTCTGGACTGTAGGTGTCTGAGTCATGGGCCGGCCGTGTGGCCTGCGCATACCTCCCGTTGCAGGGTTCTCGCCGCTCGACAACCTCTGGAGTACCAGCCTACGACCCCGCACTGACATGGCCCTAGGGCTTTTCCCCGCGCCTTCCCGTGAGCCGCCGTGAGCCGCCCCACGCGCCGGAACCCCCGGCGCGCGCCCCGGGGCCCCGGCTCCTGGCTCCCCCGGCCCCGGGCACCGGCCCCCGGATCAGCCCGAGCGGCCGAAGCCGATCGTCGGTACGGCCCTGCGCAGCGGCCACGGCCGGGACGGCGCGGGCAGCAGCTCCGCCAGGAAGGCGTAGCGCCGCAGCGCCGCCGGGTCCTGCTCCGGGGAGCCCTGGACGTAACTCCACCAGGCCGCGACCTCCGCCCAGCCGGGCGCGGAGAGCGAGCCGCCGAACTCCTGGACCGAGAGCGCGGCGGTCAGCCCGGCGAAGGCCAGCCGGTCGGCGAGCGGCCAGCCGGCCAGCGTGCCGGTGACGAACCCGGCGACGAAGACGTCCCCCGCGCCCGTCGGGTCGAGGGCGGCCACCGCGATCGCCGGGACCTCGGCGGTCTCGCCGGTCGCCGCGTCCACGGCGTACGCGCCCTCCGAACCCAGCGTGACGACGGCCACCGGCACCTGCTCGGCGAGCGCCCGCGCGGCGGCCCGGGGGCAGTCCGTGCGGGTGTAGCGCATGGCCTCCTCGGCGTTGGGCAGGAACGCCTCGCAGTGCCGCAGGTCGGCGAGGCCGGCCAGGTCCCAGCGGCCGGTGTCGTCCCAGCCGACGTCGGCGAAGATCCGGGTCCCGTGGTGGGCGGAGTGGGCGATCCACTCGTCGCACCGGCCGGGCGTGAGCGCGGCGACGGCGGCCCGCGCGCGGGGCGGGCACTCGGGCAGCGCGCCCTCCGGCGGCGGGGCCTCGTGGCCGTGCGAGACCATCGTGCGCTCGCCCTCGTACGCCATGGAGACGGTCACCGGGGAGTGCCAGCCGGGGACGGTGCGGGAGCGGGAGAGATCGATGCCCTCGCCCTGTTCCAGCGCGTCCCAGCAGTACTCGCCGTAGTGGTCGTCGCCGAAGGCCGCGGAGAGCGAGGTGCGCAGCCCGAGCCGGGCCAGCGCGGAGGCCATGTTGGCGATGCCGCCGGGGCTGGACCCCATGCCTCTGGCCCAGGACTCGGTGCCCCGTACAGGGGCGGTGTCCAGGCCGGTGAAGATGATGTCGAGGAAGACCGTGCCCGTGAGATAGACGTCGTACTCGGGTTCATCAGGGGAGCGCAGGGCCGCCAGCGGGTCGACGTGGGCGGCGTGTTCCAGCGCGGTGTGCCCCGGGGCGGCGGGCCCCGGGCGGTCCAGATGGTCCAGGTGTTCCAGCGGGTCTCCGTTGGGTGTGATCACGGCGGGCTCCCGATCGCGTGCGGATCCGGACAGTCTGCCCGATCGGCGGGGCACCGCCGGACACGTCCGCGGCCCGCCCGCGTCAGCGCTTGGGCAGCGGTACCCGTACGAGGTCGGCGGCGACCGTCAGTTCGCCCTCGAACCCCGCCGCGCGCGCCTGCCGTTCGAATTCGTCGGGGTCGCTGTAGCGCTGCGAGAAGTGCGTCAGCACGAGGTGCCGTACGCCGGACTCCGCCGCCACCCGGCCCGCCTGGCCCGCGGTGAGATGGCCGTGGTCGGTGGCGAGCCGCTCGTCCTCGTCCAGGAACGTCGACTCGATGACCAGCAGGTCGCACCCCTCGGCGAGCGCGAACACCCCGTCGCAGAGCCGGGTGTCCATGACGAAGGCGAACCGCTGTCCGCGCCGGACGTCGCTGACCTGCTCCAGCGTGACGCCGTCCAGCACGCCCTCGCGCTGGAGCCGGCCCACGTCGGGGCCCGCGATCCCGTGGGCGGCGAGCCGCGCGGGGTCCATCCGGCGGCCGTCGGGCTCGGTGAGGCGGTAGCCGTACGCCTCGACGGGGTGCGAGAGCTTCCGCGTGTCCAGGGTGTACGCGGGGGTGCGCGCGAGGACCCCGTCTCCGGTGACGGGCGCCTCGGTCAGCGCGACGGTCTCGCGGTAGGCCGTCGCGTACCGCAGCCGCTCGAAGAAGCGCCGGCCGCTCGCCGGGTAGTGCGCGGTGATCTCGTGCGGCACCTGGTCGAGGTTGATGCGCTGGACGACCCCGGCGAGGCCGAGGGAGTGGTCGCCGTGGAAGTGCGTGACGAGGATCCGGTTGATGTCGTGCGCGGCGACCCCGGCGCGCAGCATCTGGCGCTGGGTGCCCTCGCCCGGGTCGAAGAGCAGGCCCTCGCCGTCCCAGCGCAGCAGATAGCCGTTGTGGTTGCGGTGGCGGGTGGGCACCTGGCTGGCGGTGCCCAGCACGACCAGTTCGCGTACGGACAAGGCGCCTACCCGGGAGGCCAGTTGAGGCCGCGCCCGCCCAGCACATGGGCGTGGGCGTGGAAGACGGTCTGGCCGGCGCCCGAGCCGGTGTTGAACACGACGCGGTATCCGGTGGCGTCGACCTTGTCGTCGGCGGCCACGGCCGCCGCCTCGCGCAGTATGTCCGCGGCGACGGCCGGCTCGGCGGTGGCGAGGGTGACGGCGTCCGGGTAGTGCGCGCGGGGAATGACCAGGACATGCGTCGGCGCCTGCGGGTTGATGTCCCGGAAGGCGACGGTGGTCTCGCTCTCGCGCACGATGGTCGCCGGTACGTCCCCCGAGACGATCTTGCAGAACAGGCAGTCGGCCTGCGGTTCTCCGGCCATGGTCCCGGCCTCCTCGGCAGAGCTGGTGTCAGTCGGTGATGGGTCGGTGATGGGTCGGCGATCCGTTCCCTACGGACGGTTCCGTACGGACAGTTCCGTACGGACAGTTCATGGACCGTTCCGTACGGACGCATGCTATCGGCACCGGTCCGGGGCGGAGCGCCGCGCGGCTACGAGCGGAGCGCCGCGCGCTCGAACCAGATGGTCAGCAGCGTCGGTATCAGCCCCGCCCAGAAGAGCACCTGCGGTATCCCCCGGTCCGTCCACGGGACGGCCGCGACGAGCAGGCCGCAGAGGGTGCTCCAGACCGCCTGGCCGAGCACCAGCCGGGCCCAGAACTCCCGCCGTACCAGGGACCGTACGCTGAGCCGGACCCCCGTGCGCAGTCTCCGGTAGCGGCGCCAGGCGCCGAATCCCCAGGCCACGCCCATGAGCGCGATCGCGTACAGCCGGGTCCCGATCGGCAGGGGCAAGTCCTTGGCCTCGCCGTCCGCGGGGAAGAGGTCCACGGCGACGCCCGCGAGCACCACGCAGAGCAGGGCGATCCAGCGGGTGCCGCGCAGCATCCGGAAGACCGTACGGTCCAGCCCCGAGCGCAGGCTCCGGGAGGAGGGGTCGGCGGCGAGCGCCGTGGCGTACCCGTCGGCCACCTCGGGGAGCTTCTTCGACGGGTCGGCGGCCTGGAGGGCGGCGTGCTCCTCCAGGGCCCAGGCGTCGTCCGGATCGATGCGCAGGGTCGCGAGGACCGCCTGCCGGCGGATGTCGCCCCGGCCGTTGAGGAGGGCGGCCTTCCACATCGTGTAGTGCGCGAAGGGCTCCTCGGGCGCCAGCCGTACGGCGTGGGCCGCCGCTTCGAGCGTCTCGGGCCAGCGTGGCTGATAGGCGCCGACCGCCTCGGAGAGCGCCGCGTGGCCCCGCCAGGATTCCGGGGAGACCCGGATCGCGGCGCGGGCCGCGATCTCCGCCTCCTCGGGGCGCCCCAGCCTGCGCAGCCCGTAGGTCCGTACGACGAGCGCCCCGTGGTCGTCGGGGTCCAGTGCCAGCACCCGGTCCGTGGCGTCCACCGTGCCCTGGAACGTACGGGCGTCGAGATGGCAGCGCGCCAGGGTGACGAGTGCGTCCCGGTCGTCCGGGTCCTCGGCGAGGCGGCGGCCGAGGACTTCTTTCGCCTCGTCGTTCCTGCCCAGCTCCATCAGCGCGGCCGCCCGCGCCACCAGGGCGTTCTCCACCACGGTCACAGCTTGCGCTTCCTCTTCAGATGGGCGAGGAGGTCGTCGTACGCGCCGCCCTCGTTGGCGAACATGGCGACATTGCGCGCGGTGGCGAACCAGGGCTCCGTGGACGGCCGTACGGCCTTCGCCGCCGCCAGCAGATCCGCCATGTTGATCATGCGTACGGTGCCGGTGCGGGCCGAGTCGAGCAGCGCGGTCTCCGAGGCGGACTCGCAGAGGTGGGCGAGGTCGGCACCGGAGAACTCCTCGGTGATCTTGACCAGCTTGCCCAGGTCGACGGATTCGATGGGCCGGTCGCGCAGGTGGTACCGGAGGATCGCCTCACGCGCGGGCGCGTCGGGCGGCAGGACCAGCAGGGTGCGGTCGAGCCGGCCCGGGCGGCGCAGCGCGAGGTCCACGTCCCAGGGGACGTTGGTGGCGGCGAGCACGAACACGCCCTCGTTGGCGGCGCTTTCGACCCCGTCGAGCTCGGTGAGGAGCTGGTTGACGGTGTTCCGCATCCCGCTGTGGTGCGTACGGCTGCGCTTGGCGCCGAGGGCGTCCAGTTCGTCGAGGAAGACCACGCAGGGCGCCTGGCGGCGGGCCGTCTCGAAGATCTCGTGCATGTTGCGCTCGGAGTTGCCGGTCCACATGTCGAGCACGTCGTTGACGGACACGGAGAGGAAGTTGGCGCCGAGTTCGCCCGCGACGGCCCGTGCGATGAACGTCTTGCCGCAGCCGGGCGGCCCGTAGAGCAGCAGTCCGCCGCGCAGGCTCTTGCCGAACAGCCTGCGCAGTTCGGGGTTGCGCAGGGGCGCGAGGAAAGCGGCCTCAAGTCGCTCCTTGACCTCCCGCATCCCGCCGACGTCGGCGAGCCGGAGCGCACCGGGCGCGTCCACGTCCCAGGCGGAGACGGAACCGGCGTCCCCGCCGCCGTCGACGGAGAGCGGGTCCTCGCGCGTCGGCCCCGGGGCGGCGTCCGCGGGCGCGACGAAGCGGGGCGGAACGGCGTCCCCGACCTCCTGCTCGGCCGACTTCCAGTCGAAGGGCGGCGGGACAGATGGTGACGGTGCCGGTGGTGACGCCGGTGCCGCCTGCGTCACCGGTGCGGCGGCCGGTACGGGTGCAACCGCCGGTACGGGTGCCACCGGCTGCGGGGGCGCCGTGGGGCCGCCCATCGCGCGCATCATCAGCGCCCGCGCGTCGCCGTCCCCGGGAGCCCGCTGGAGGGCGACGGCCGCCTCGGACACGGCCTCCTCGGGCCGCCCCGCGTCGAGCAGCAGCCCCGCCAGGTGGACCCGGAGGGGGACGTCGTCGGGGGCCGCGGCCACGGCGGTCCGCAGACTGTGGATCAGAGGCGACTCGTGGGACATGGCGCCACCCTACGGAGCAGCACTGACAATCCGCCCAGGGGGTACCGCACTTCTGACGGAGTACGGTCAGGACCAGCGGCCCGTACGGCCCATCAGCAGCGCCGTGGCCGCCGTACCGGCGGTGGAGGTGCGCAGCACGCTGGGACCGAGTCGGTACGGCCGTGCTCCCACCGCAGCGAAGGCCGTCAACTCCTCCGGCGACACGCCCCCTTCGGGACCCACCACCAGCACGATCGAGCCCGTTCCTGGCAGTTCGGCGGTGGCCAGCGCGGCGCTGTCCGCCGCCCGGTCCTCGTGGAGGACGGCCGCGAAGTCCGCCGTGGCGAGCAGCGCGGCGACCTGCTTGGTGGTCATGGCGTCCGCGACCTCGGGGAAGCGCACCCGGCGCGACTGCTTGCCCGCCTCGCGCGCGGTGGCCCGCCACTTGGCGAGCGCCTTCGCGCCCCGCTCGCCCCGCCACTGCGTGACGCAGCGCGCCGCGGCCCACGGGACGACGGCGTCGACGCCGGTCTCCGTCATGGTCTCGACGGCCAGTTCGCCCCGGTCACCCTTGGGGAGGGCCTGGACGACGGTGATGTGCGGGGTCTCCGGCGGTTCCTCGGTCACCGAGCCGAGTTCGACGACCAGCCGGTCCTTGCCCTCGGCCGCCAGCACCACGCAGTCGGCCCACCGGCCGGTGCCGTCGGTCAGCACGACGTCCTCGCCGGGCCGCAGGCGCTTCACCGAGACGGCGTGCCGCCCCTCGGGCCCGTCCAGGACGAACCTGTCGCCGTGCCCGGGGCCGAAGCCGTCCACGACGAAGACGGGAGCGGTCACGGCGCGCTGCCCAGGCCGGGCATGAACGAGGCGCGGGTCGCGTCGAGTTCGCCCGCGAGGACCTCGACCAGCTTCCCGGCGGGCAGTTCGCGCGCCATCCGGTGGCCCTGACCCGCCCAGAGCGCCATGCCCTGCGCGTCGCCCACCTTGGCGGCGGCCTTGCGCAGCCCGGAGGTGAGGTGGTGGACCTCCGGGTAGGCAGGCGGGGCGTACGGGCCGTGTTCACGCATGAAGCGGTTGACGAGCCCGCGCGCGGGGCGGCCGGAGAACGCCCGGGTCAGCTCGGTCCGTACGAAGAGCGGGTTGGTCATGGCCTGCTTGTGCAGGGCGTTCGCCCCGGACTCCGGGCAGACCAGGAAGGCGGTGCCGAGCTGCGCCGCGTCGGCGCCCGCCGCGAGTACGGCGGCGATCTGACCACCGCGCATGAGGCCGCCCGCGGCGATGACCGGCAGCTCGACGGCCTCCCTGACCTGCGCGACCAGCGAGAGGAGCCCGAGGCCCGCGCCGTCGGTGGCGGGGTCGTCACGGTGGGTCCCCTGGTGGCCGCCGGCCTCGATGCCCTGCACACAGACGGCGTCGGCGCCGGACCACTGGGCGGTCTGGGCCTCCTCGGGCGTGGTCACGGTGACGACGGTGTACGTACCGACCCCCGCGAACGCGTCGAAGGTCGTCCTGGTCGGGCACCCGAAGGTGAAGGAGACGACCGGCACCGGGTCGTCGAGCAGGATGGCGAGCTTGGCCTCGTACGCGTCGTCCCACCCGGTCTCGGGGTCGCCGAGCGGGGTCTCGTACCAGGTGGCCTCACCGGCGAGCTGGTTACGGTAGACCTCTACGGCCGCGCGGTCGGCGTAGCGCGCCTGCGGCATGAAGAGATTGACGCCGAAGGGCCGGCCCGTGAGACCCCGGACCTGCTTGATCTCTTCGTACATGCCGTCGACCGTCTTGTAGCCGGCGGCGAGGAACCCGAGACCTCCGGCCTCGGAGACGGCCGAGGCGAGCTGCGGGCAGGACGCGCCGCCCGCCATGGGGGCCTGCACGATCGGATACCGGCAGAGATCGGTCAGTGCGGAGGACATGCAGGCATGGTGCCATGTCAGCCACGGCACCTCCGAATCGGCACCGCACCAGGCAGGACGCCGGGTCCGGAGGCCACCCCCGGCCCCCGGCCCGAACGAACCGCGCGCTGCCCGTTGAGGCAACCCTCAAAGGGCCCGCCTACCGCCCGTTGAAGGCGTCCTTCAAACGCGAGAACAACCCCTGCTGCCCCGGCTGACTGCGCCCACCCGGGGGCCCACCCCCGGACCCCCGGCCGGACAAACCCGCCTACCGCCCGTTGAACGCATCCTTCAAACGCGAGAACAACCCCTGCTGCCCTGGCTGGAACTGGCCCGTGGGCCGTTCCTCGCCGCGGAGCTGGGCCAGTTCGCGCAGCAGGCGCTCCTGCTCCGGGTCCATCTTCGTCGGGGTCATCACCTCGACGTGGACGATCAGATCGCCCCTGCCACCGCCGCGGAGGTGCGTGATGCCGCGGCCGTGCAGCGGGATCGACTGGCCGGACTGCGTGCCGGGCCGTACGTCGATCTCCTCCACGCCGTCCAGCGTCTCCAGCGGGCACTTCGTGCCCAGCGCCGCCGCCGTCATCGGGATCGTCACCGTGCAGTGCAGATCGTCGCCGCGCCGCTGGAACGTCGCGTGCGGGACCTCGTGGATCTCCACGTACAGGTCACCGGCGGGGCCGCCGCCCGGGCCGACCTCGCCCTCGCCCGCGAGCTGGATCCGGGTGCCGTTGTCGACGCCCGCGGGGATCTTGACCGTGAGCGTACGGCGGGAGCGGATCCGGCCGTCACCCGCGCACTCGGGGCAGGGCGTCGGCACGACCGTACCGAAGCCCTGGCACTGCGGGCAGGGCCGCGAGGTCATGACCTGGCCCAGGAAGGAGCGGGTGACCTGCGAGACCTCGCCTCGGCCGCGGCACATGTCGCAGGTCTGGGCGGAGGTGCCGGGCGCGGCGCCCTCGCCCGAGCAGGTCGTGCAGACGATCGCCGTGTCGACCTGGATGTCCTTGGTCGTGCCGAAGGCCGCCTCGTTGAGGTCGATCTCCAGCCGGATCATCGCGTCCTGGCCGCGCCGCGTCCGCGAGCGCGGGCCGCGCTGCGACGCCGTACCGAAGAACGCGTCCATGATGTCCGAGAAGTTGCCGAAGCCGCCGGCCCCGAACCCTCCCGCGCCGCCGCCCCCGTTGGAGGACAGCGGGTCGCCGCCGAGGTCGTAGACCTGCTTCTTCTGCGGGTCCGACAACACCTCGTACGCGGCGTTGATCTCCTTGAAGCGCTCTTGCGTCTTCGGATCGGGATTGACATCCGGATGCAGCTCGCGCGCGAGTCTGCGGAATGCCTTCTTGATCTCGTCCTGAGATGCGTCGCGGCGTACGCCGAGTACGGCGTAGTAGTCCGTGGCCACTTACGACTCCGCCAGGATCTGTCCGACGTAACGTGCCACTGCGCGTACCGCTCCCATCGTTCCGGGGTAGTCCATGCGGGTCGGTCCGACCACGCCGAGTTTGGCGACTGCCTCGTCGCCCGAACCGTAGCCGACCGCGACGACGGACGTGGAGTTGAGGCCCTCATGGGCGTTCTCGTGCCCGATACGTACGGTCATGCCGGGGTCCGCGGCCTCGCCGAGCAGCTTGAGGAGCACCACATGCTCCTCCAGCGCCTCCAGCACCGGCCGGATGGTCAGGGGAAAGTCGTGTCCGAAGCGGGTGATGTTGGCGGTTCCGCCGATCATCAGCCGCTCCTCCGTCTCCTCGACCAGGGTTTCCAGCAGGGTCGCGAGGACCGCCGACACGGTCCCCCGGTCCTCCTGCTCGAAGGAGTCGGGCAGGTCCTGCACGAGCTGCGGGACGTCCGTGAAGCGGCGTCCGACGATCCGGCTGTTGAGCCGGGCCCGCAGGTCGGCGAGAGAGGTCTCGCCGAACGGCGCGGGGCAGTCGACCAGGCGCTGCTCGACCCGTCCGGTGTCGGTGATCAGGACGAGCATCAGCCGGGCGGGCGCGAGCGCCAGCAGCTCCACGTGCCGCACCGTCGAACGGGTCAGCGAGGGGTACTGGACGACGGCCACCTGCCGGGTGAGCTGCGCGAGCAGCCGCACCGTACGGCCCACGACGTCGTCGAGGTCCACGGCGCCGTCCAGCAGGTTCTGGATGGCGCGGCGCTCCGGCAGGGACAGGGGCTTGACCCCGGCCAGCCGGTCGACGAAGAGGCGGTAGCCCTTGTCGGTCGGGATGCGCCCGGCGCTGGTGTGCGGCTGGGCGATGAAGCCCTCGTCCTCCAGCACCGCCATGTCGTTGCGCACGGTCGCCGGGGAGACACCCAGTTTGTGCCGCTCGGTGAGTGCCTTGGAGCCGACGGGCTCCTCGGTGCCGACGTAGTCCTGGACGATCGCGCGCAACACCTCAAGTCTGCGTTCGCTGAGCATGGCGCACACCTCCCGATGTCGTCCGTCGTCCTTCGCCCGCCGCGGCGCTCATTGGCACTCGTTCCTGCGGAGTGCCAGCGCTCCCGGTTCAGTGTACGGCCGTAAGGCGTACCCCGAGCAAGAGCGGCCGACCAGGCTACCCGGCGGATCCCCGCGGATCGCGGCGCCGGATGTCAGTGCTCTCCCGTAGCGTCCCGGTATGGACGTCCGTTGGGAAGAGTACGGGTGGGAGCGGCTGGCCCCCGGAGTGGGCCGCAGACGCCTTCCGGGGTGGGACGCGACCGTCGGTCTGGTGGCCGGGGAGCGGGGCGCGCTGCTCTACGACACGGGGTCGACGCTGCGGGAGGGCGCCGAACTCCGGGCGCAGACGCGGGCGCTGCTCGGCGGCCGGCGCGTGACGCATGTCGCATTCAGCCATCCGCATTTCGATCATGTGCTCGGGGCGGCGGCGTTCTCGGGGGTGGCGGTCTACGGGGCGGTGGGGGCGGCGGAGCTGCTGTCCGGGGGCGGCGCGGGCGGCCCCGCCGGGAGCCTTTACGAGGAGGCGGTACGGGAGGGTGTCGCGGAGGCGGAGGCGGCCGAGGCGGTGGACCTGCTGGTACGGCCGGGGCACGCGGTGTGCGGGGAGCTGACGCTGGACCTGGGCGGCGGGCGGCGGGTGCTGCTGGCGAACGTCGGCCCGGGGCACACCGCGCACGACCTGGCGCTGCTGGTGCCGGGGGCGGGCGGGGAGCCTCCCGGCGCCCCGGCGGTGGTCTTCTGCGGGGACCTGGTGGAGGAGTCGGGCGAGCCCCAGGCGGGCCCCGACGCGGTCCCGGCGCGCTGGCCCGCCGCCCTGGACCGGCTGCTGGCGCTGGGCGGCGGGGACGGGGCGGTGTACGTACCGGGGCACGGTGCGGTGGTGGACGCGGCGTTCGTACGCGCGCAACGGGACACGCTGGCGGCGCGGTTCGGCGGGCCGGGGCCGCCCGCGTAGCCCGGCGGGCGACCCCCGCATATCGTCGTGCGCATGCGCAGCTACAGCCCCGATCTGACGCCCCCGTGGAAGAAGTCCACGCCCGCGCCGGAGGTCCCCGCCGAACCCGATCTGGTGGTCGAGGAGGTGACGACGGGCTTCTGCGGCGCGGTGATCCGCTGCGAGAAGACCGCCGAGGGGCCGACGGTCACGCTGGAGGACCGGTTCGGCAAGCACCGGGTCTTCCCGATGGTGGCGCGCGGCTTCCTGCTGGAGGGCCGGCCGGTCACGCTGGTCCGCCCCCGGCCGGGCGGCCCGGGCGGGGGCGCCGCGCGGCCGGCCGCCCCGGCCCGTACGGCCTCGGGCTCGGTCGCGGTGCCGGGCGCCCGCGCGCGGGTGGCCAGGGCGGGCCGGATCTATGTGGAGGGGCGGCACGACGCGGAGCTGGTGGAGAAGGTCTGGGGCGACGATCTGCGCATCGAGGGCGTGGTCGTGGAGTACCTGGGCGGTATCGACGATCTCCCGGCGGTGGTGGCGGAGTTCGGCCCGGCGCCGGACGCGCGGCTCGGCGTGCTGGTCGACCATCTTGTGCCCGGCTCGAAGGAGTCCCGTATCGCGGCGGCGGCGGGCGGCGCGGACGTCGCGGACGTCTTGGTGCTGGGCCACCCGTACATCGACGTCTGGGAGGCGGTGAAGCCGTCCTCGGTGGGCATCCGGGCCTGGCCGAAGGTGCCGCGGGGCGAGGACTGGAAGACGGGCGTGTGCGAGGCGCTGGGCTGGCCCGCGAACACGGGGGCGGCGTGGCAGGCGATCCTGTCCCGCGTGCACTCCTACCGGGACCTGGAGCCGGCGCTGCTGGGCCGGGTGGAGGAGCTGATCGACTTCGTCACGGTCGGCGGCTCGGCCTGAGCGGGCGCGCGGTCGGCGGCGCGGCCTGAGCGGCCGCGCCCGCGATCCGCCGCGGTTCACCCTGGCGGGTGATCAGTCCACCAGGTCCCTGACGACGGCGTCCGCCAAGAGGCGGCCCTTCAGCGTCAGCACCGCGCGACCCGTCTCGTACGGCTCCCGCGCGAGCAGTCCTTCGGACAGGGCGCGGGTGGCGGCGGTCAGACCGGCCGGGCGGAGGAGGGACAGGGGGCAGCCGTCGGCCAGGCGCAGCTCCAGCAGGACGCGCTCCACCCTGCGGTCCTCGTCGGTGAGGAGTTCGCGGCCCGCGCCCGGGGAGCGGCCCTCCGCGAGGGCCTGGGCGTACGCGCCGGGGTGCTTCACGTTCCACCAGCGCACACCGCCGACGTGGCTGTGGGCGCCGGGGCCCGCGCCCCACCAGTCCGCGCCACGCCAGTACAGCTCGTTGTGGAGGCAGCGCGCCTGCTCCGTGGTGGCCCAGTTGGACACCTCGTACCAGGAGAAGCCCGCCTCCGCGAGCACCCGGTCCGCGATGAGGTAGCGGTCCGCGTGCTCGTCGTCGTCCGTCATGGGCACCTCACCGCGCCGGATCCGGCGGGCGAGCCCGGTGCCCTCCTCGACGATCAGCGCGTACGCCGAGATGTGGTCGGGGCCCGCGCCCACCGCCGCCGCGAGGGTGTAGCGCCAGTCGGCGTCGGTCTCCCCCGGTGTGCCGTAGATCAGGTCGAGGTTGACGTGCTCGAACCCGGCGGCGCGGGCCTCCGCGACGCACGCCTCGGGGCGGCCCGGGGTGTGCGTACGGTCGAGGACCTTCAGGACGTGCTGCTTGGCGCTCTGCATGCCGAAGGAGATCCGGTTGAAGCCGCCCTCGCGCAGGGTGGCGAGGTACGCCGGGTCCACGGATTCCGGATTCGCCTCCGTGGTGATCTCGGCGTCGTCCGCGAGACCGAACTCGTCGCGGATCGTCCCCAGCATCCGTACGAGGTCCCCGGCGGCGAGCAGGGTCGGGGTGCCGCCGCCGACGAAGACCGTACGGACCCGGCGCGGGTCGTCGCCGAGGACCTTCCTGGCCAGCCTGACCTCGTCGGCGAGGGTGTCGGCGTAGTTGTCGCGGGAGGCCAGCACGCCGCCGGAGCCGCGCAGCTCGGTCGCCGTGTACGTGTTGAAGTCGCAGTAGCCGCAGCGGGTCGCGCAGTACGGAACGTGCAGGTAGAAGCCGAGCGGCCGGTCCGCCGCGCCCGCCAGGGCGTGCCGGGGCAGCGCGCCGGTCTCGGGCATGGGGTCGCCGTCGGGCAGTGCGGAAGGCATGCCCCCAGTGTCCCGTACGGGAGGAAGCCGGCGGGACGCGCGGGTCGGGAGCGGTACGGGCCGGAGGCGGGGCGGTGCGGGGGCGGGGTCCGGGCGGCGCGGGCCGGGGAGAGCGGGGCGCTGTGGGGCGCGCCCCGGATCCCCGGCCCGTACCGCCTCGTGTCCCTCCGCTCACTCCGCCTGGAGCACCAGCAGCGCCAGGTCGTCCCCCGGCGGCGTCTCCGCGAATTCGTGCACCGCGCGCCGTATCCGCTCCGCGACGCCCTGCGCCGTCAGCCCCGCGCACCCCGCCAGGGCGCGGGCGAGCCCGTCGCCGTCGTCCAGCATCCGGCGGCCCGAGCGGCGCTCCGTGACGCCGTCGGTGACGCAGAGCAGCGTGTCCCCGGGTTCCAGGTCGAAGGTGCTGCTCTCGTACGCGACGGAATCGACCACCCCGAGCAGCAGCTGCGGCTCCGCGGCGGGCCGTACGGTGCCGTCCGGCCGCAGCAGCAGCGGCAGGGGGTGGCCGGCGCTGGCGAGGGTGCACCGCACGCCCGTACCGTCCGGCCGGGGCGTCAGCTCGCCGTACAGCAGCGACAGGAAACGGGCCTGGCGGCCCTCGGGGAGCCCCGGAGACGCCTGTGGGGCTCCTGGCGGGGCGCCGGTCCCTCCGGCCGCCACAGCGGCCATCAGGGACGCCGACTCGGCCGCCTCCGTCGCGTCGTCGAGCAGCAGCCGGTTGAGGCGGTCGAGGACCGCGCCGACGCCGTACCCCTCGCGGGCGAGCAGCCGCAGCCAGGGGCGGGCGAGGCCGGTCACGACGGCGGCTTCGGGGCCGCTGCCCTGGACGTCGCCGAGCATGAAGCACCAGCGGTCGTCCGGCGGGCAGGGGAAGACGTCGTAGAAGTCGCCGCCCGCGAGCCCGTCGTCGCTCGGTTCGTACACGAGGGAGCTGGTGACGCCCGGGATGCGCGCCACCTGGCTGGGCAGCAGCCCGCGCTGGAGGACGCGGCTGATGGTGACCTGGCGGGCATAGCGGCGGGCCGCGCCGATGCCCAGGGCGACTCGGCGGGCGAAGTCCTCGACGAGGGAGGTCACCTCGCCGGGGACGGTGCTCCGCCCGGGGCGGCCGATCATGAGTGTGCCCAGGGAGCGGCCGTTCGCGACGAGCCGGCAGGCGAGCGCCGCGCCCTCCACGGCCGCGCCCTCCGCCGCGTCCTCCGCCGTGACTTCTTCCGGTGGTCCCGCGGGATCCGGTACGAGGGAGTCCGGTCCCGCGGTCTCCGTCGTCTCCAGGGCGGGCGTCTCCAGGGCGGGCCAGGGCACCGGTACCGGCGTGGCGTACGGCGGGGCCGGAAGCCGGGGCGGCTCCTTCTCCAGCGCCGTGCGCAGCGGCTCGATCCGGGACTCGTCGGCGTGCCAGACGCGGGCGAGCCGGGGCGCCGCGGCCGCCTGGGCGTCCTCACCGTCCAGCCAGACGGCGCACCAGTCGGCGAGGCGGGGCACCAGCAGCTGCCCGGCGAGCGCGGCGACCAGGTCCTCGTCGAGCTGTCCCGCGAGCAGTTCGGATGCCTCGGCGAGGAAGGAGTGCGCGCCCCCGCCGGCCCACTCCGGGTCGTCCCGGACGGCGCGCCGGACCTCCGGGGCGGCGGTGCCGGCGTCACGCGGCCCGCGCCGCGCCGCCGGCTCGGCCGCGCCCCGGCCGGGGTCCGCGTCCCGGCCTTCGAGGGGGAGCCGGGCCCAGACGGTCTTGAGGCCGGAGCGGTAGGTGATGCCCCAGCGTTCCGCGAGCGCGGAGACGAGTTGCAGACCGCGGCCGTACTCGGGAGTGCCGGATCCGGACGGCGGCGGTCCGTTCGGGTCGCTCTGCACGGGCCGCGCGGGATGGTGGTCGGAGACTTCGAGGACGAGCGCGGCCGGTTCGTCGGGGACCGGCGCCTCGGAGGTGTCCCCCGAGCCGTCCCCGGCGGCGTCCTCCGGAGCGTCCCCGGAGGGGACTTCGAGCCGGCAGAGCAGTTCGACGGTGGTGCCCGCGTGCACGACCGCGTTGGTGACGAGTTCGTCGACGATCAGCACGGCGTCGTCCGCGAGCAGATCGGTGCTGTGCTTGCCCGGGGAGCAGCATGTCTCCCCCTGGCAGAAGGTGCAGGTGGCGAGCAACCCGAGGCGGGTCCAGTCCGCGAGCGCCGCGCGTGCGAAACGGCGTGCGGCGGACGGGGCGAGCGGGTTGCCGGGCAGGCTGGTACGGGAGATGGACCGCGCGTCCCTCCGTAACGGCACCTGGGGTGCCGGACGGTGGCGGGTTTCGCGCGGGATCGGAATGGGCCCCACTGCGGCTCCTGATCCGGTTCTGGCGTTGTGCCGCTTACGATCCCGACAGAGTGACAGACGGAGGGCATTCCTACGCACCGAGTTAGGGAAGTCACCGGAGATTGCCCCGGGGTCTTGACAGCGGAAACGGCGCGCCGGGCGGGTCCGTACGGGAGGGGTTGCGGATCGGGTTGCGGGAGGGGTGGCGCGACGGGTGGCGCGCACGGCGGGCCAAACCGCCGGAACCACGTGCGAAAGCGCCCCGGACAGAGCATTCTTGCCTCCCTGGCCGAAAGACACAGGCCGGACAAGGAGCAACAAGGATGATCAGCACATGAACGGCACAGCGGTCGGCACGGAACGTGCGGGCATCCTGCTCGTCGACGACATGGAGGACAACCTCATCGCGCTCGAAGCGGTGCTGGCCTCGCTCGACGAGCGGCTGGTACGGGCGCGTTCGGGGGAAGAAGCGGTGGAGGCGCTGCTGCGCCAGCCGTTCGCCCTGGTGCTGCTGGACGTCCGGATGCCCGGCATGGACGGCTTCGAGACCGCGTACCGGATCAAGAAGCTCGACCGGGCCAAGGACATTCCGATCATCTTCCTGAACGGCCCCGGCTCCGACAGCGGGTACGCCTTCCGTGGGTACGCCACCGGCGCGGCCGACTTCCTGACCAAGCCCTTCGACCCGTGGATGCTGCGGGCCAAGGTCAGCGTCTTCCTCGATCTGCACCGCAAGAACCGCCAGTTGGAGCGGGCCCTGGCGCGCGAGCAGGAGCAGCTGGAGGAGGTCGCGGGCCGGCTGACGAAGATCGAGGACGCGCTGCGGAGCGACGCCCCGGAGCATCTGGCCGAGGTACGACGCCACTTGGAGCGGATCGAGGACGCCCTGGGCGAACTACGGCGTGGGCGGGACCGGTAGGGCAACAGGTCTGCCCCTCCGGCCCCGCCCGTCGTGCACGTCACGCCCGCCTCGTACGCCCCGCGGGACCCGCCGGACCGGTCGGTTCGTGCACCGGTCGTCGCGCCCGCGCGCCCGTCGGTGTGGCCGGGTGTCGCGGTTAGGGTCTGTGGTTTGGATCATGCTGGGCTCGCCTGACCCAAACCACAGACCCTAGGCCGCGCGGGAGCCCTCGTACATCTCGTCCAGGAGATTCCTGTACTCGCGCTCCACGACGGGCCTCTTGAGCTTGAGGCTGGGCGTCAGCTCGCCGTGCTCGATGTCCAGGTCGCGGGGGAGCAGCCGGAACTTCTTGATGGTCTGCCAGCGCTGCAGGCCCTCGTTGAGCCGCTTCACGTACCCGTCGACGAGCCGCTCGACCTCCGGGGAGGCGACCACCTCGGCGTACGGCCTGCCCGCCATGCCGTTCTCGGCCGCCCAGCCGAGGATCGCCGGCTCGTCGAGCGCGATCAGCGCCGTACAGAAGTTCCGGTCGGCGCCGTGCACCAGGATGTTGGAGACGAACGGGCAGACCGCCTTGAACTGGCCCTCGACCTCGGCCGGTGCGATGTACTTGCCGCCCGACGTCTTGATCAGGTCCTTCTTGCGGTCGGTGATCCGCAGGTAGCCGTCGGCCGACAGCTCGCCGATGTCCCCGGTGTGGAACCAGCCGTCGGACTCCAGCACCTCCACGGTCTTCTCCGGCAGCCCGTGATATCCGGCCATCACACCCGGCCCGCGCAGCAGGATCTCGCCGTCGTCGGCGATCCGCACCTCCGTGCCGGGCAGCGGCTTGCCGACCGTGCCCGTGCGGTACGCCTCGCCCGGGTTGACGAAGCTGGCCGCGCTGCTCTCCGTCAGCCCGTACCCCTCCAGGATGTGGATCCCGGCGCCGGAGAAGAAGTAGCCGATCTCGGGCGCGAGCGCGGCGGAGCCGGAGACGGCGGCGCGCAGCCGGCCGCCGAAGGCCTCGCGGAGCTTGCTGTAGACGAGCGCGTCGGCCACCTTGTGGCGGGCACCGAGCGCGAACGGCACGGACCTCGTGCCCGTACGGCGGAAGTTGTCCTGGGCGGCCTTGGCGTGCTCACGGGCGACCCCGGCCGCCCACTGGAAGATCTTGTACTTGGCGGGACCGCCGGCCTGCGCCTTGGCGGCGACACCGTTGTAGACCTTCTCGAAGATCCGCGGCACGGCGGCCATGTAGGTCGGCCGGACCACCGGCAGATTCTCGATGATCTTGTCGACGCGGCCGTCCACGGCCGTGACATGGCCGACCTCGATCTGCCCGGACGTCAGCACCTTGCCGAAGACATGGGCGAGCGGCAGCCACAGGTACTGCACATCGCTCCCGCTGATCAGGCCGGTGGCGGCGATCGCCTTGGCCATGTACGACCAGCTGTCGTGCCGCAGCCGTACGCCCTTGGGGCGGCCCGTGGTGCCCGAGGTGTAGATGAGGGTGGCGAGCTGTTCGGCCGTGATCGCCTCGGTCCGCTCCTCGACCGCCTTGGGGTGCTCGGCGAGGTACGCGGTGCCGCGCGCCTCCAGGTCGGCGAGCGAGAGCACCCACCCTTCGGGGTCGCCCTCGGCGGGCTCGGCGTCGGCCGCCTCGATCACCACGACATGGGCGAGGTGCGGCAGCTCGGCGCGGCGCTCGCGCACCTTGGCGAGCTGGGCGGCGTCCTCCGCGATCAGCACCCGGCTCTCCGAGTCGGAGAGGATGTACGCGGACTCGTCGGTGTTGGTGGAGGGGTAGACCGTGGTCGTCGCGGCGCCCGCGCACATCACCCCGAGGTCGGCGAGGATCCACTCGACGCGGGTGGAAGAGGCGAGCGCGACCCGCTCCTCGGCCCGTACGCCGAGCGTGATCAGCCCGGCGGCCACCGCGTACACCCGCGCCGACGCCTCGGCCCAGCTCAGCGAGCGCCACTCGTCGGGACCGGGGCCGGCGGCGGGCACGGGGTAGCGGTACGCCTCCGCGTCCGGCGTGGCCGCCACGCGCTCAACGAAGAGGGTCGCCACGGAGGGCGGCCGGTTCTCGATCAAGTTCTGTGTGTCGCTCACGGCATCCTCCGGGCCCGCGGCAGCGCTGCCGACGTGCTGACTGAATTGTGACTGGCGAGAACCATCATGACTGACGAGTAACTAACCGACGAGTAACTATGAATCTGGGCTCAGAGTAAGGGCCGTCCGCCCGGTGCGTAAGGGGCGGTGGGCTGCCGCTTCATAACAAAGCCGCCATCCTGACGGGCTGCCGTCGCCACCCTGCCGGTCCGCCGTACCGATGTCACTACGGGCCCTCACAGCGCGGTGTGAGGGCCCGTAGCGGTGGTATTGGTCCGGAGTGGTCCGGAGGCGGCTACTTCTTCGCCTTGCCTCCGGAGTCGTCGCTGGACAGCACGGCGATGAACGCCTCCTGGGGGACCTCCACGCTGCCGACCATCTTCATGCGCTTCTTGCCCTCCTTCTGCTTCTCCAGCAGCTTCCGCTTCCGGGAGATGTCACCGCCGTAGCACTTGGCCAGCACGTCCTTGCGGATGGCGCGGATGGTCTCGCGGGCGATGACCCGGGAGCCGATGGCCGCCTGGATGGGCACCTCGAACGCCTGCCGCGGGATCAGCTCGCGGAGCTTGGCGACCAGCCGCACCCCGTACGCGTACGCCTGGTCCCGGTGGGTGATCGCTGAGAAGGCGTCGACCTTGTCGCCGTGGAGCAGGATGTCGACCTTGACCAGGTGGGCGGTCTGCTCGCCGGTGGGCTCGTAGTCGAGCGAGGCGTAGCCGCGGGTCTTGGACTTGAGCTGGTCGAAGAAGTCGAAGACGATCTCGGCGAGCGGCAGCGTGTAGCGGATCTCGACACGGTCCTCGGAGAGGTAGTCCATACCGAGCAGCGTGCCGCGGCGGCTCTGGCACAGCTCCATGATCGCGCCGATGAACTCGCTCGGGGCGAGGATCGTGGCCCGTACGACCGGCTCGTGCACCGAGTCGATCTTGCCCTCGGGGAACTCGCTCGGGTTGGTGACCGTGTGCTCGCTGCCGTCCTCCATCTCGACGCGGTAGACCACGTTGGGGGCGGTGGCGATCAGATCGAGGCCGAACTCGCGCTCCAGCCGCTCCCGGATCACGTCGAGGTGCAGCAGCCCGAGGAAGCCGACGCGGAAGCCGAAGCCGAGCGCCGCGGAGGTCTCCGGTTCGTAGACCAGGGCGGCGTCGTTGAGCTGGAGCTTGTCGAGCGCGTCGCGCAGCTCGGGGTAGTCCGAGCCGTCCAGCGGATAGAGGCCGGAGAAGACCATCGGCTTGGGGTCCTTGTACCCGCCGAGCGCCTCGGTCGCCCCCTTGTTCAGGGTGGTGATCGTGTCGCCGACCTTGGACTGCCGTACGTCCTTCACGCCGGTGATGATGTAGCCCACCTCGCCGACGCCGATGCCGTCGGCCGGGGTCATCTCCGGCGAGGAGACCCCGATCTCCAGCAGCTCGTGAGCAGCGCCGGTGGACATCATCCGGATCCGCTCGCGCTTGTTGAGCTGACCGTCGATGACACGGACGTACGTGACGACGCCCCGGTAGGAGTCGTAGACCGAGTCGAAGATCATCGCGCGGGCGGGGGCGTCCTTCACACCGACGGGCGGCGGGACCTCCTTGACCACCTTGTCGAGCAGGGCGTCCACGCCGACACCGGTCTTGGCCGAGACGCGCAGGACGTCCTCGGGCCGGCAGCCGATGAGGTTCGCCAGCTCCTCGGAGAACTTCTCCGGCTGGGCGGCCGGCAGGTCGATCTTGTTGAGCACCGGGACGATGGTGAGGTCGTTCTCCATCGCCAGGTAGAGGTTGGCGAGCGTCTGCGCCTCGATGCCCTGTGCGGCGTCCACCAGCAGGATGGTGCCCTCGCAGGCCGCGAGCGAACGGGAGACCTCGTAGGTGAAGTCCACGTGTCCCGGCGTGTCGATCATGTTGAGGACATGGGTCGTGCCCTGGTCCTCCCCCGTGGTGGGGGCCCAGGGCAGCCGGACCGCCTGGGACTTGATCGTGATACCGCGCTCGCGCTCGATGTCCATCCGGTCGAGGTACTGAGCGCGCATCTGCCGCTGGTCGACCACTCCGGTGAGCTGGAGCATCCGGTCGGCCAGCGTCGACTTGCCGTGGTCGATGTGGGCGATGATGCAGAAGTTGCGGAGCAGCGCCGGGTCCGTACGGCTCGGCTCGGGCACGTGGAGAGGGGTCGCGGGCACGCAGGGTCCTGATTCTTGAGACGCGCGGCGTCTCGTCTCGGGTGGACGCGGATCGATACGTAGCTTCCATGGTCCCATGGGTGCGGGACTGCGCCCGGTTTGGGCCGGTCGCGGGGTCGCTGCTAGCCTGGCTTGCTGCATCCTGCTCCCTGTTCACTCCGCCTCGGCGGGGTGGGAGTCCGGACGCTGCTGTACACCGGACGCTGCTGTACAGATGCTGTACCGAGTCAAACGAATTCATCAAAGCTGAGAAGGCTCATAACGTGGCGAACATCAAGTCCCAGATCAAGCGGAACAAGACCAACGAGAAGGCACGCCTGCGCAACAAGGCTGTCAAGTCGTCGCTCAAGACCGCGATCCGCAAGGCCCGCGAGGCCGCTGCCGCCGGTGACGTCGAGAAGGCCACCGCGGCTTCTCGCGAGGCGTCCCGTCAGCTCGACAAGGCTGTCTCGAAGGGTGTCATCCACAAGAACGCCGCCGCCAACAAGAAGTCGGCGCTGGCCTCCAAGGTCGCCACCCTCCAGGGCTGAGCCCCCGTCTACTTGATTTGACCGCCGGAAGGGACTCAGCGGGCCCTCTCTACCGCTCCTGACCGGCGAACCCCGAACTCGCACGCGACTGCGTTCGCCACGCGGGTGCGAGTTCAGCAGCTTCATGAGCTTCACAGCCTGACGTCGAAGGCCCCGGACCGTCCTCCCAGGACCCGCCCGGGCCCGCGAAGAGGGCGGCCCCCGCGGGGCCAGAGCCCCCCCCCGGGCAGCCCGGGGCGCAGCCCCCCACAGAGGCCCCCCCACCCCCCC
>NZ_JBHURV010000008.1:234025-255611 GCF_042673865.1 Streptomyces sp. NPDC056987 | reverse complement strand
CCCCGCCCGCGGTGGCGGCGGCCTGGGAGGCGGCGGTGGCCGCCCAGGAGGCGCGACGGGCCGCGTTCACGGCGGAGTTGGAGGCGTTGATGGCGGTGCGGGCAGCGTTCGCCGCGCCCTTGGCCGCGGACGCCGCCTTGCGCGCCGCGGCCCCGGACCTCTGTACGTCGTCCTTGGCGGCCTCGGCCTCGGAGGCGGCCTTCTCCGCCGCCTCCTTGGCCTTCTCCGCGGCAGTCTGGGCACGCTCGGACGCCTCGACGGCCAGGTCGGTCTCGGCCTGGGCGCGCTTGCCCTCCCGCTCGACGACCGCGACGAGTTCCTCGATGGTCGCCGCCTCCTGGTCGCGGGCGCGGGCGATGTGCTGGCCGGTGTCGAGGAACCACTGGATCTCCGTCCCGCCGCCGCTCAGCGCGCGGTCCGCGTACTTCCGTACCTCGGGCCCGGACTTGAGGAGCATGGCCGTGACCTGGACCCGCGCGTCCTCCAGGCGGGAGGTGAACTGCCCCTGGGAGAGGAAGTTCTCCAGCGCCTTCCGGGTGCCCGCGTCCAGGGCCGTGGAGGCGTCGCGCTGGACCGCCTTGTCGCCGGTGGCCGACACGGTGGCGGTCGCCACCCGCAGGTCCTCCAGCAGGGCGGGCTCGAAGCCGTCCTTGAGGAAGGCGGCGATGGAGCCGTCGCCGTTGTCGAGGGCGGCTACGGCGTCACGGCGCAGGCCCTTGCCCGCCCGGGCGAGGCAGCTGACGATCGCGACGCGGTTGTCCTCCGCGGTCACCTTCGGCAGCGTCTCGGCGAGGAAGGTCCTGATCTCGGTGTCGGTGCCGAAGAGCACGTCGGCCGCGGCGGCCTTGGTGGCCCTGCCGCCCGTCATCCACGCCGTGACCACCTCCGCCCGCTCGGTGTCCGGCAGCGTGAGCGGGCCGGACTCCGGGTCGTCCGCGGTGGCGGCGCGGGCGACGGGTGTCCAGGCCAGCGGTGAGGCCGCGGCGGCCGTGACCGCGGCGAGCGAGCCGAGGAGCCGTCTCCGACTCCAGAACATGGTCTGCATAGGGGTGGTCTCCTCGTGTTTTCCGCCGGTGAGGCAGATCGGCGATCAATGACGCGGCAGGCTCCCCGTACGCCCGGGCTGTCATGTGCGGCACCAGCGAGGCGTGAGCGCGGCCTGTGCGATGAACGGGACCATACCAACCTACGTTCATGCAGAAATCAATTCGGCGTAGCCAAAAATAAAACATGGCGGGGTGGCGCAGGGCGGCAGGAACGTGTTATTCCCGGGAAGCGGAATGCCAGCCTTCGTTATGCGTTCTTTATCAGCGCCGTACAACCCTCGATAAACGTGACGAGGGTCACACCCCACCGTCAACTGCCGTCCGTTTTATGGCCGTTGGAGGAGTGGACAGCGCCGGTGAGGCGAGATGCCATGGGCGCGACGAAGCGGCTCCTCGGGTTCGGGGAGGGCCTGTTTCTTCACGGGGGCACCGAAGAGAAATTCCTTGTGGACCACTTGTGGACCACGTGCGCCCCGCCGAAGGGCCGGGGTTTCCATCCGCAATACGGATGCCTTCTCGCCAGTCTTGAACCACGTTACGGACACGGATTCGGAACCAACGGATTTAGGAATGCGATGAAGGCACGCACCACAATTGCGGCGAAGCCGCAGCGGAAGAGATTCCTTGCCCGGACACTGGGCGCGGCCGTCGTCGGCGCCCTCGCCTGGGTCACCCTGGCGTCCGGCGCCGGCGGCGCCGCCTCCGGGACCGGAGCCGCCGCGACCGTGGCCGACGACGCCCCCGGCTACGCGGTCGAGGACTTCGCCTACCCGGGGGCCGACGAGATCCTGGAGGAGCGGGGCATCGTCCTCAAGCGCGGCGACGGCCACATCACGCTGGCCGACTGCGGGAGCGGCAGCGGCCTCCTGGAGATCATGGCCCGCAGGGAGGCGGCGAACATCTGCTTCCGGGTCGTCGGCAATTCGGGCTGGCTGACCATGGAGATCCCCGCCGTCTACGCCGTCAAGGGCAACGACTACGAGACCGAGGTCGACATGACCGTCGGCTCCGAGGAGAAGTCCTTCGACATCGTCAAGAACACCTGGACCGCGGTGGGCGAGAGCGCCGAGGAGCAGAACCGCGAGCACATGCTCGTGGAGATCAGGACCTCCAAGTAGTGCCCGGGAGCCTGCGTTCCGGCCCCGGCCCCGACCCGTCGTCCGATCTGCCACCGAGGAACTCACCCATGCGACCGACCAGACCCCTGCTCTCCTGGGCCCTCACCGCGGCCCTGGCCGCCGGCCCCGTCGCCCTGAGCGCCGCGCCCGCCGCCGCCGTGACCGGCCCCGCCGTCGCCTCCGGTGACACCACCTACGCCTACACCGCCCAGATCATCGTCGGCGGCCACGACCGGGGCTGCTCCGGTGTCCTCGTCGACCGGGAATGGCTGCTCACCGCGGCCAGTTGCTTCGCCGCCGACCCGGTCGCGAGCCTCGCGGTCCCCGCGGGCAAGCCGCAGAAGAAGACCACCGCCACCATCGGCCGCACCAGCCTCACCGGCACCGCGGGCGCGGTCCGCGAGGTCGTGGAGCTGGTGCCCCGTACCGACCGGGACGTGGTCCTCGCCCGGCTGAACCGCCCGGTCACCGATGTCACCCCGCTCGCGCTGGCCACCACCGCGCCCGCCGCGGGCGAGGAACTGAAGCTCGCCGGGTACGGCCGCACCAAGACCGAGTGGGCGCCGCTCAACCTGCACACCGGCGCGTTCTCGGTGGACGGCACCGACGCCACCACCGCCACGGTCACCGGCAAGGACAACGTTGCCGCGTGCATGGGCGACACCGGCGGCCCCCTGGTCCGTACGACCGGTGGCACGCCTCAACTGGCCGCCCTGAGCAGCCGGTCGTACCAGGGCGGCTGCTTCGGCATCGACGCCGAGGAGACCCGTACCGGCGGCATCGCGGCCCGCGTCGACGACCTGGCCGGCTGGGTGAGCTCGACGGCCGGCGCGACCCGTATCACCGACTACAACTGCGACGGCGTCGAGGACATCGCGATCGCCGACCCCAAGGCCACCGTCGGCGGCGACGCCGACGCGGGTCTCGTCCGGGTCCTGTACGGCGGCGGGAAGGGCGTCGCCGAGATCACCCAGGACCTCGACTGGGTGCCCGGCGGCTCCGAGCCCGGCGACTGGTTCGGCGAGTCCCTCGCCACCGTCGACTACAACGAGGACGGCTGCGCCGACCTGGTCGTCGGCACCCCCGCCGAGGACCTCGACGGCGAGGCCGAGGCCGGCTTCGTCCAGATCCTGTACGGCGCCCCCGGCGGCCTCGGCACCGGGACGCTGAAGGCCACCCACCTCCAGCAGGGCCAGGGTTCGGGCAGCATCGGGTCCTCCGCCTCCGAGGCCGGCGACCGGATGGGCGGCTCCCTGGCCGCCGGCGTCACGGCCGCCGGTGAACCGTTCGTGGTGATCGGCGTGCCCGGCGAGGCCATCGGCAGCGTCGCCAAGGCCGGCATGGCCTTCTACGTGCGCGCCGCCGCCAACGTCTCCATCCACCAGGACACCACCGGTGTGCCGGGTGAGGTGGAGGCGAACGACGGTTTCGGCGGGGCCGTCGCGGCCGACGCCAACCACATCGCCATCAGCGCCCCGGGCGAGGCCATCGGCGCCGACGCGGACGCCGGCAACCTGGCCGTCTTCTCCCACACGCTGAACTCCGAGGGCCGCCCCACCCCCCGGTTCGGACTCGACCAGGATCTGGACACCGTGGCCGGCGGCGCCGAGCCCGGCGACCAGTTCGGCGCGGCCCTGGCGATGGCCCCGTACCGCCCCTCCGGCGCCGCGAGCGCCACCGAGTCGATCCTCGCGGTCGGTTCGCCCGGTGAGGACCTGACCATCAACGACGCGGACAAGGCCGACACCGGCATGGTCCACACCTTCCGCGTCACGGCCGCGGGCACCTACAGCGAGCTCGCCGCGTTCTCGTCGGGCACCGGCGACGACGACGTGATCGGCACCTCCGAGGCCGGCGACCGCTTCGGCGCGGCCCTGTCCGCCGTGAACACCGCGCCCCGCGCCGTGTCCACCACGGCGACGATGAGGCTGGCCATCGGCATCCCGGACGAGGCCGTCGGCACGGTGGCGAAGGCGGGCGCGATCCTCACCCTCTCGCTGGTCGGCGCCCCCGGCGCCAACGACCGCTGGCTGGAGGCGGGCAACAGCGCCGGCATCCCCGGCACCCCCGGGACCAACCAGTACGTGGGCCGGAGCATCCACTTCACCGGCACCCGCCTGTACGTCGGCATGCCGTACGGCCCGGGCACCTACGGAGCCCTCCACTCCCTGCCCCTCTCCAACGTGACCGCCGGCGGCACCGCCGCCCCGGTCACCACGTACCAGCCCGGCCAGGGCGGCCTCCCGTCGGCCGGTTCCCGCTTCGGATTCGCGGCGCGGTAGCCGGACCGTACGACTCCCGCTTCGGCCTCGCGGCGCGGTAGCCGGACCGTACGACCCCACGACGCCCCACGGCGAGGGGTCGGCCACGACCGAGATCCACCTGTCGTGGCCGACCCCAGCCCCCTCTCACCAGCAGCAGCACCTCACACCCGAAAGGCAAGTACGACAATGCGACCATCGTCCTTCCTTGCGCGGTACCGACGCATGGCCGTCCCGTTGCTGATCGTCCTCGCCGTGGGCGCGACCACCACCGGGACAGCACCGGCGCCCCAGGAGCCGGGGGGATCCCCCCGCCAGGTGGCCGGACTCGACCCGGCCGAGCCGGCCGGCGTCTCCACCCCCGCCGAGACCACCGGGACCAACGAGACCACCAAGACCCGGCCCGTCACCCTGGCCACCGGGGAGCACTGCGAGCCCGTACGCCCCGGCACCCGCGAGGGCAGGGCGGGCGCCGTGGAAGCCTGCGTCACCACGAGCGCCACACCGGTGAAACCGAGCGGGCGGGGGGCTCCCGCCCCCGCACAGCCGGCCGCCTCGGCCGCCGCCGACGACGACTCGGCCACCTGCGCGATCACCACCCCCGGGATGTGGAACTACGGCCGCTTCGGCTACTGCGTGAACGGCCTGACCGTCCTGTACCTGCTCAAGGACAGCAACGGAAAGGAGATAGGCACCGGCACACTGGATGTCGCGACCAGTGCCCTCCTGCCCGCCGACCGTAAGACGTGGAACGAGTACGTCACGGTGACGATGACCGGTGCGACCGGGGCCGTCACGGCCCTGACCGCGAAGTTCCGGTCCGCGTGCTCGGCCGGCTGCAAGGCCACCAAGACCGCCCCGTGGTACGGGGGCGACCTGGTCAAGGGCGAGTCCGTCAACGGCTTCGTGTCCTACTCCTCCACGCCGGCCGCCGGCGCGAAGGTCGAGTTCACGACGTCGTACCAGCTGTACGTGACCTCCCCCGGTGCCCAGATCACGGACCCGAACGCCTCCTGGAGCAACCCGGAGCGGATCCGCTGCGACGACGACGTCCGGGACACGACCAGTTCCACCAGTACCCCCGGCCCCGGCTGCGTCGTGCCCAGCGTCATGCCGGTCGTCAGGATGAACGCGAACGCGCCGGGCTCGGCCGCGGCGGCCGGCTACCTGTGGGCCCAGGAGAACCTCGCGGACGGGTGGGGCCGCGACAAGCCGCTGACCCGGGCGAAGAGCGGCATCGCCGACCGCACGAATCGCACCTGCGGGGGATCGAAGCCCTTCGAGGCCAAGCCGGACTACATCGCGAACGACAGTTGCGGCGAATTCCCCTTCGCGGCGACCCATGAAGGAGGGACCGACGGCGCTCGCTGCGCCGAGGTCATCCCCAACTACAGCAGCGGAGGATGGGACATCTTCGAACCGGACGGCGGCGCGGACCGGGGCAGCCCCTGCGCACGCGTCCACGCCCCGCTCGCGGACAACCAGGCCGCCGAGGCACAGCTCTTCGAGGGCTTCGTGAACCAGCGAGTGGTGGAGGCCGAGCAGTTCAAGGTCGAGATCACCGGCTCGACCGCCGAGCCTCAGGCGGCCTGCCTGCGGAACCCGCCGACCGGGGCGCTCCCTTCCAGCAGCGGATGGGTGAAGAACACCACCGAACCGGTCCCGCTCGCCAACAAGACCGTCCCGCACGGCCCGGCGGGCGACCGGGCGGCCACGGCCGTGACCTGCATCGCCAAGGACGTGAAGGAGGGCAGCCCGGCCGAGGGTGACATCACCGGCTGGCAGGACGCCCAGGCGTACGCCGCCGCCCACTCGCCCGGAACCGGGCTCGCCCGGTGCCATCTGATAGCCAACATCCTCGGCGGAAAGGGCGGGGAACGGGACGGCGGACCGCGCAATCTCGCCCCCTGCTGGCAGGTGGGCATGAACACCGGCACGCCCAGCATGCGGACCTACGAGTTCGCGGCCCAGAGGCTGGTCGGGGACAACGGCTTCGGGGCCAACGACGCGATCCTCTACGAGGTCACGCCCCATTACCGGGACGCCACCAGCACCATCCCCGAGGGGGTCACGATGAGCGCTACAGTCGAGCGGGCGGACGGCACCTCACAGCCGCTGTTCCCCACCGTCTACATCACCAACACCCAGCGAAACACGGGGCAGTTCAATCTAGGGAACTGATCCCCGCAGATACGTGCCACCGGGAGCCGGAATGAGTCGTACGACACCGCCGCGGCCGTTCGACGTCGCCGCCGTCTTTCCTCAACTGGCCCCGATGGCACGCACGGCGACCCGGTTGCATCCCCGCCCCGGGTCCCCGTCACCGCACGACAGTTCCGTCGGCGGGCCGCTGCTGTGGCCCGCCGGCGAGCCGTGGCCGTACTGCGAAGGCCCGCACGAGTGGGACGGGTTCAACGTCCCCCTCTCGCCGGAGGACGTGCGGGTGCAGCGGCACATCCGGGCGATGGTGGCGAGCCGGCCGGCCGGCCTCCCCGAGCTGTCCCGGTACACGCCCGAGGAGCGGGCGACCGACAACCGGATCAACGACGGCCGCCCGTGGCCCGAGGGCCCCGTCGCCATGCTGCCGGTGGCCCAGTTGTACGTACGCGACGTCCCCCTGCTGCGCCCGCCCGGCCAGGCCGAAGCCGATCTGCTCCAGATCCTCTGGTGCCCCTTCGACCACCCGGCCCACCCCAGGACCGCACTGTTCTGGCGCTCCGCGGCCACGGTCACCGATGTCCTCGCCACCCCTCCCGAGCCGCCCGCCATCCAGTTCCCCGGCTATCTGCCGGAGCCGTGCCTGCTCGCGCCGGAGCAGGTCACCGAGTACCCCCACTTCATGGAGCTGACCAAGGAGTTGCAGCACCGGCTGCGGGACTGGAGCAGCTGGCAGGCGGCCGGCGCCGCGGTGGACAGCTCCTACGCCGACGCCCCGGAGGAGCTGTACAAGAAGTGGCTGTCCATCTCTCCCGGCTGGAAGACCGGCGGCTGGACCCGCTGGGGCCTCACCGACCCCATGCCCCGGACCTGCCCCGCCTGCGGCACCGCGATGGACCCGCTGCTCACCATCGCCGCGAGCGAATGGAACGACGGCACGGCGAACTGGGCCCCCGTCGGAGACCAGGACCGCGCCCCGCTTCCCCCCGGCACTCCCCCGGCCAACTACACCGCGGTCGACCTCGCCCGGGGCTACGACCTCCAACTCCACACCTGCCCGGCGTCCCCGGACCACCCGCACATCGAACTCATCCAGTGAGCCCGACCCGCCCCGGTCCTTGACGGCCCCGGTCTCCGAAGGCACCGCAGACCCCGCCGGTACGACCGGTTCCGCCCACGGCGGCATCCCGGCCGGAGCGCCGCACGCACTCACTTGACTGGTCACCCTCCGCGCATGAATGATCACTGATTGTTCCAGCTGACCGGCCCCTTCTCGTGGGCCTTGACGACAGGGCACATCCATGTCTTCGGCCATGCGCAAGATGACGAAATCTCCGGTGGCACGCCGGCTGGCCGCCGCGGCCGTCGCGCTGGGCAGCTGCCTGGCGCTCGCCGGGCCGGCGGGAAGCGCGGGCGCGGCGCCCGCCGACCCCGTACCGACCGTCTTCTTCGGCGACTCCTACACCGCCAACTTCGGCATCGCTCCCTTCAACCAGGACGGCAAGAGGGACTTCTGCTTCCAGGCGAAGGAGAACTACCCCACCGTCGCCACCCGCCGCCTCGCGGACAAGGGCATCACGCTCGACGTCCAGTCGGACGTCTCCTGCGGAGGCGCCCTCGTCCAGCACTTCTGGCAGGAACAGGAGCTGCTGTTCCCCGGCATGACGGTCCCGCCGCAGCAGGATGCGCTCAAGCAGGACACCCAGCTGACGGTGGGAAGCCTGGGCGGCAACACGCTGGGCTTCAACCGCATCCTGAAGCAGTGTTCCGACGAGCTCCGGAACCACCCCCTGCTGCCGGGAGAGCCGGTGGACAAGGACGAGCCGGCCGCCACGTGCGGTGAGTTCTTCGAGTCCGGGGACGGAAAGCAGTGGCTGGACAATCAGTTCGAGCTGGTCAGCGGGGACTTGGAGGAGCTGCTCGAACGCATCGGCTACTTCTCCCCCGACGCGAAGCGCGTCCTGGTCGGCTATCCCCGGCTCGTGCCCGAGGACACCGCCAAGTGCCTGACCGCGGCGCCCGGCCAGACGAAGCTGCCGTTCGCCGACATCCCCCAGAACGCCCTGCCGGTCCTGGACCAGATCCAGAAGCGGCTGAACGACACCATGAAGAAGGCCGCCGCCGACGCCGAAGGCGGCGCCGACTTCGTCGACCTCTACGCCCACACCGGCGGCAGCACGGCATGTGACGGCGCCGACCGGGGCATCGGCGGCCTGCTGGAGGACTCTCAGCTCGACCTCGGCGCCAAGCTCCCCTGGTACGCGCACCCCAACGACAAGGGCCGCGACATCCAGGCCGCACAGGTCGCCGACACGGTCGAGCGGATCCTCAACCGGTAGGAGGGCGCGCGGCCCCGCCGGCCGTCCAAGGGCGCAGAGGCGCACCGTTCGGTTCTGCCCGACCGCGTTCGGCCCGCCACCTGGAAGGGTGACGGGCCGAACGGAGCCGCGAGGGCGGGCAGGGCGGGAAGGTCAGGCCGGCGACGGCAGCCTCGGCAGCCGGTGGACGTCGCGGGCCGTGCCCGTCACCCCGGAGAGGAAGCCCTGGGCGCGGGGGGATGCCGTCTCCTTGAGCCATTCCGGGGCTATGTCGAGGACCGCGACCCGTACGCCCGTACCCGCGAGGGCCAGCGGCAGGGTGTGGACCACCGTGGAGGGGAAGCTGAGGACCATGCGGCCGATGGGGCCGCGGCGGGCGATCAGTTCCAGGGGCAGGTCGGGGCGGACGATCTCCAGGCCCGTCGCCAGGTGCAGCCGGTGGAGTTTGTCGACGTGCTCCCGGCGGTGGGCGAAGTAGCGCGTCGCGCCGTGTGTGCGGACGAGCGCGGTGACCGCCTCGGTGTACTGGTCCGCGTCGACCACGCCCGTCTCGACCAGCGAGGTGCCGACCATGTCGGCGCCGGTCGTGATCCGCGGCGGCCCGAAGGTCGCGCGCGTCCAGGCGAAGGTGTTGGGCGTCACGGCGATGCCGTCCGGCACCTCCTCGACCGGCATCGAGGTGAAGACCTCGACCGTGCGGGCGGCCGACGGCATGAGCCGCCGGCGCGCGGCCGCGGTGACCGGTGCCAGGACCAGTTCCCGCGGCCCGCGCGAGCCGCCGCGCCGGTGCCAGCGCACCAGCCGCTCGCCCCGGGCGAGCTGCCCGATGAACTCCATCGTCGCGGTGCCGTCGTCGACGACCGTCAGCTCCTTGGTCTGCACCAGGGCCAGCAGGAGCTGTACGTAGCGGGAGAACGGGTCACCGATGACGACCCGGTCCGCCTTGCGCAGCAGTGGTGCCAGCTCCCGTACCGTCCGCAGCGGCGCCCCCGCCCCGCCGCGCGCCTCCTGCCAGCGCACCGTGAACCCCGCGTCGCGGGCCAGCTCGGCCATCCGGCGGAGCTGGCCGCGCGACATCGGGTCGGTGGGCGACAGGACGACGACGGTGAGCGCGTCGGCCGTGCTGCTGAGGTGCGCCCACTCCAGCACGTTGAGCAGCTGGACCGGGCTCTCCACGAAGGCGATCGTGGGGGTGGCGGGGGCATCGGAGAGGGAGGCGCCCACGGTCACGGGCGTCACAGCGGTCTCACTCTGGTACGGGGAGCTGCCCCCGCCGGCACCGGTCATCGCGTCAGACCGCCACCGGCTCGGCGGCCTCGGCGACGACGCCCGCGACCCGGCGGAGCTTCTTCATCGGGCCCAGCTCCGACTCGTACACCTTCTTGACGCCGTCGCCGAGGGACGCCTCGATGGTGCGGATGTCGCGGACGAGGCGCGTCAGGCCCTGCGGCTCGACGGAGGCGGCCTGGTCCGAACCCCACATGGCGCGGTCGAGGGTGATGTGACGCTCGACGAACGTGGCGCCGAGGGCGACGGCGGCGAGGGTGGTCTGCAGACCGGTCTCGTGGCCGCTGTAGCCGATCGGGACGTTCGGGTACTCGGCCTGGAGGGTGTTGATCACGCGCAGGTTGAGCTCCTCGGCCTTGGCCGGGTACGTCGACGTGGCGTGGCAGAGCAGGATGTTGTCGCTGCCCAGGACCTCGACCGCGTGGCGGATCTGCTTCGGCGTCGACATGCCGGTGGAGAGGATGACGGTGCGGCCGGTGGCGCGCAGGGCGCGCAGCAGCTCGTCGTCGGTGAGGGAGGCGGAGGCCACCTTGTGGGCGGGCACGTCGAACTTCTCCAGGAAGGCGACGGCCTCGGTGTCCCACGGGGAGGCGAACCAGTCGATGCCGCGCTTGGCGCAGTGCTCGGCGATGGTGCGGTACTCGTCCTCGCCGAACTCGACGCGGTGGCGGTAGTCGATGTACGTCATCCGGCCCCAGGGAGTGTCGCGCTCGATGTCCCACTGGTCGCGCGGGGTGCAGATCTCCGGGGTGCGCTTCTGGAACTTGACCGCGTCACAGCCCGCCTCGGCGGCCACGTCGATCAGGGCCAGGGCGTTGTCCAGCTCACCGTTGTGGTTGATGCCGATCTCGCCCGTGATGTAGACGGGGCGGCCGGGGCCCGCGGTCCGGGTGCCGAAGTTCCGCAGACGGGAAGGGGAGTTGGTGCTCATGGCGGTGCGTCCTTACTTGTTGACTGTGTGGAGGGTGTGGGGGGTACGGGGGGCGGGGGTCTCCGCGGGAACCGCAGGAATCGAGGGAGCCGAAGGAACCGAGTGGTCCGTGGGATCCGAGGGGGTGACCTTGAGGGCCGGGCCCAGCAGCCAGGTGGCGATCTCCCTGATGGCTCCCTCACCGCCGGGCTTGGTGGTGACGGCGCGCGCGGCGGCGCGTACCTCGTCGTGGGCGCTCGCGACGGCCACCGGCCAGCCGGCGAGGCCGAAGCAGCCCAGGTCGTTGACGTCGTTGCCGACGTAGAGGACCCGCTCGGGCGCGATGCCGTGCTCGTCGCACCACTGCTTGAGCGCCAGGTCCTTGCGTTCGATGCCGTGCAGCACCGGCACCTGGAGCTTGCGGGCGCGGGCCGCGACGACCGGGTTCTGCTCGGTGGAGAGGATGAGCAGTTCGAGGCCGGAGCGGCGCAGCGCGGCGATGCCGAGGCCGTCGCCGCGGTGCACGGCGACCGTTTCGCGGCCGTCGGAGTCGATGTGGACCTTGTCGTCGGTCTGGGTCCCGTCGAAGTCGAGGACGACCGCGTCGACGTCGTCGTACGAGGGGAGGACCTGCGGGTCGAGGAGCGGCGCGAGGAGCCGGGCGCGGGCCAGGTCGTGCGGGTCGTCGATCTCCAGCACCCGCGCGGGGTCGGTGGGGACGAGCGCGGTGCGGCCGAAGAAGCGGTGGCGTGCCTCGCGGAAGCCGTCGGCGCGCATCGCGTAGGCGGCGCCGGTCTCCAGGTACTCCTGGGGGCGGTCCTGGCGGCGCGGCCGGTTCGCCTTGTCGTGGTTGACGCCGTAGCCGTCGGGGCGGGCGCGGCCCGCGCCGTCCTGGCGCCAGACGAAGCCGTGGGTGGGCGCGACGGTCAGGGCGGTGTCGGCGCCGTCCTCGGTGACCGCGCCGGTGACGCCGTCGAGGTCCTCGGCGGTGAGGAACGGGCTGGTGCACTGGACGAGCAGCACGACATCGGGGCTGCCGGGGCTGCCGACGCCCGCGGCGCCTTCCGTGCCGTCGCCGCGCAGCGCGCCGTACGCGTCCATCGCGTGCAGGACGGCGGCCTCGCTGGTCGCGGTGTCCCCCGCGATCGCGGCGGGGCGCAGGACGACCTCGGCGCCGGCGGCGCGGGCCGCGTCGGCGATCAGGGCGTCGTCGGTCGAGACGACGACATCGGTGACGCGCCGGGCCGCCAGGCAGGCGCGGACGGCCCGGACGACGAGCGGGACGCCGCCGACGGGGGCGAGATTCTTGGCGGGAACGCCCTTGGATCCACCGCGTGCGGGGATCACCGCGAGGACGGTCATCGGTACTCCGTAGGGGGTTGGGGGTGTGCGGCTCGTGCGAGGGCAAGTCCTGCTCGGCCAAGTGGCGTGGGAGCAAAGGCCGGAGCTTCGGGCTGAGCTGGGAGGTGCTCCGTACGCGCGGTCACAGCTCGCCCATCCGGCGGATGACCGGGGCGACGCGCTGCACGCCGTGGCGGTACGCGCCGCGGGCCGCTCCCCGTACCGCCTCGCGCAGCACGCGCCGTACGCCGCCCGCGCTGTCCTCGGCGGTTCTGGCGGCGGCGGGCAGCGGAGTCCCGTCCGCCGCGAGGTGGTAGCGGGCGAGCAGGCCCGGCAGGTATCCGGGTGCGGTGGTCGCCGTGTAGTACGGGCTGATCTCGGGGAGTTCACCGGCGGCGGCCCGCTCGGTCAGCGCGGTGACGCGCCGGCGGGCCGTGTCGAAGGCGTTCGCGTACGAGCCGTCGGCGGCGACGCCCTGCCGGTCCGCCCAGCGCGCGTCGGGGACCGGGCGGCCGCCGCCGTCGAGCTGGTCCCAGGAGGCGAGGCATCCCGACCCGATGAAGTGGTGGTTGCCGAGCGGCTCGCGGACCCCGAAGTCGGTGAGGATCGCGGTGGGAACGGAGCGGTGCAGGGACTCCAGGGCGGCCGTCGAGGAGACGGTGACCAGCAGGTCCGTACGGTCCAGGACCTCGCCCATGTTCCCGTACACCAGGCGGAAGTTGTCCGGCAGCCCGCCGGGCATCTTCTCGGCGAGGCGCTGGTACGGGAACTCCTCGATGTGCGTGGTGTGTTCGCCGGGCTTGCTGCGCAGCTTGAGGAGTACCTCGCGGCGCGGGTGGAGCCTGGCGTGCTCGACCAGTCGGCGCAGCAGGTACGTACGGTCGGCGCGGGTCGCCGGTACGGACGGCTGGGCGGCGAAGACGAGGGTGTCGCGGCCCTCCTCCGGCTGGTAGCGCGCGCCGCCGAGGAACGGCAGCGCCGCCTCGGTGACGGCGGAGGCGTCGGCGCCCACGCCCTCGTACACGGCGGTGAACCGGTCGGCGTCGTAGCGGGAGTTGGCGAGGACGACGTCCGCGCCGTGCCGCAGCAGCAGCCCGTCGGAGAGCTTCTCGTAGACGACGCCGACATAGCCGGTGACGACGACGGGCCGGTCGGCGAGCTTCAGCGCCGCGATGCCGTGCAGCATCGCCTGGACGGCGCCGCCGACGAGGGCCAGCACGACGATGTCGTACGACTCCTCGCGCAGCGTCCGCAGGAAGGCGGTGCCGGTCACCTCGCGCAGGGCGTCCGCCTCCGCGCCGACCTCCGCGAGCTGGCGGGCGGTGGGGGTGGCTCGGCCGCGCAGCAGGAAGCCGCTGAGCTCTGTGGGGCGGCCGTCCGGGGCGATGCGGCGCGCGGTGAGCGCGCCCCACTTCCACCGGGTGTCGGAGTCGGCGAGCACGGCGACCCGGACCGCTTGGTTGCTAGGTGATGGCACGCCGAGGACGTTAGGAAGCCATTTCGTTTCCCGGCCCAACTCAATGGCAATGGAGGGTTAACAACACATCTACGAATGGAGTCGCACCCCGGGAAGGCCCCGGAACCGCCCCGGGAAGGCCCGGAAAATCCCCGGAAAGTGCGGCAGCTCTGACCGGTTCACTGTTCCGCCATTCTTCGTTCACCTTCCGTGTCTCCGGATGTCAGAACGAATGACGTGGCGCGGCCTAGCGTCGGCGGGGTGGTCAAGCTCTCTGTCGTCGTGCCGTTCTACAACGTGCGGACATACGCTCTCGAAACCCTAAGAAGTCTCCGCGCGAACAGCCGTGAGGACTTCGAGTTCCTGTTGGTCGACGACTGTTCGACGGACGGGACCTTGGAGATACTCGAACAGGCGGAGCGCGACCTCCCGGGTGCCGTACTGCTCAGACATGAACGCAACGGAGGGCTGGCCACCGCGCGCAACACGGGGCTGGACGCCGCGCGCGGCACGTACGTGACGTTCCTGGACGGGGACGACTGGGTGGCGCCGGGCTACTACGCGCAGGTCGTCGCCGCGATCGAGGGGCTGGGCTGCGACTTCATCCGCACCGACCACGTCCAGTTCACGGCCAGGTCCCGTACGGTCCACCGGGTCCCGGTCGGCCGGCGCGACGAGGTGCTGAACCCGCGGGACGCGATCCTGCCCTCCGACCGGTCCACCACCGTCGACTACCCGTACGCCTGGGCCGGGGTCTACCACCGGCGGCTCGTCGACCGGGGCCTGGTGCACTTCACGGACGGGCTGCGGACCGCCGAGGACCGGCCGTGGATCTGGCGGCTGCACCGCGAGGCGGACTCCTTCGCCGCGGTCGGCCTGCTGGGGCTTTTCTACCGGCGCGGGGTGGCCTCGTCGCTCACCCAGATCGGGGACGTACGGCAGCTCGATTTCATCCGGGCCTTCGACCAGGTCATCAAGGAAACCTCCGAGGATCCGGAAGCCGACCGTTTCATGCCGAAAGCGGTGCGCACCTACTGCGCGATCATTTCCCACCATCTCGGATCGAAAGAACGGTTCGAACCCGCGGTGGCACGCCAATTGCGCGCCATGAGCGCGGCCGCGCTGAAACGGCTGCCGCAGGACGTCCTGAAGGAAGCGCTGGATTCGATGGACCTGGACCGTTCGGCCCGGCTGCGCCGGCTTCGGCGGCGGACGCTGACCACCGGAAAGGCGGTGGCGTGATGGGATCGTCCGCCCTGTCCCCCGCCGGGCCGCCGCGCACCACCCAGGTGTTCTGCGCGTCGACGCTGTACGGCGCCGCGACCCTGGCCGCCGCGATCGACGCCGGGCTCTTCCCGCCCGCCGACCGCCGGCTGCTCGTCGTCTGCAACAACGCCGGTTCACCCGAACTGACGCCGTCCGTCGACGAGATGCCCGGGTTCGAGCGGCTGCGCGGCCGCTTCGACGACCTGGTCTCGTGGAACGAGACCATCCGGCCGTTCCATCCGGGCGGCTGGGCGCCGCGCCCCGGCGACGTACCGATCTGGGAACGCCATCTGCGGCTCACCTGGGGACTCGGCGACGACCGTGTGCACCTGGTCGTCGAGTCGATCCAGGTCAATCCGGCGCTGGCGATCGCGCAGATCTTCACGGGCGCGCCGATCGACGTGTACGCGGACGGGCTGATGAGCTACGGACCGACGCGCTCCAAGATCGACCCGCTGGTCGGTGAACGGGTGCGCAGGCTGCTCCACCTCGACCTCGTTCCGGGGCTGAAGCCGCTGCTGCTCACGGAGTTCGGCGTCGGGGCCGAGCTGGTGCCGACGGACGGCTTCCTGCGGGTGCTGGACGAGCTGACGGACGCGTACGACGCCGACACCGCCGCCGACACCGCGGCCACCGGTGACCCTTCCGCGCACTCCCCGGCGCTGCTCCTCGGCCAGTACCTCTCGGCGCTCTCCATCCTCACCGAGAGCGAGGAGGAGGAGCTGCACATCCGGATGGTGCGGGGCGCGGTCGCGCGGGGCCACACCCAGGTGGTGTTCAAGCCGCACCCGAACGCACCGGCCGTCTGGTCGCGGCTGCTGCGCGAGGAGGCGGCACAGCTCGGCGCCGAACTGACCATCCTGGACAGCCCGGTGCTCGCCGAGGTGCTCTACCGGCGGCTCAAGCCGGCCCTGGTCGTGGGCTGCTTCTCCACGGCGCTGTTCACGGCGTCCGCGTTCTACGGCATCCCCGTCGCGCGGACCGGCACGGAACTGCTGCTGGAGCGGCTCACCCCGTACCAGAACAGCAACCGCGTGCCGGTGACGATCGTGGACGCGCTGCTGCCGCCGCTGGACGACGACGGGACGCACCGGCCCGATCCCCAGGTCGGCGAGCTGGTCGCGACCGTCGGCTACGCGATGCAGCACCAGATCTATCCGGAGCTGCGCCCGGTGGCGGAGGGCTATCTCTCGCGCCATCTCGACCAGCACACCTGGCGCTACTTCAAGCGGCGCCGGCTGACGGCACTGGCCCTGCCGGGCGCGGTCCCGGCCCAGCTCGCCCGCATCCCGCGGAACGCGACGGCACGCCGGATGGTGCGCAGGGCCCGGAAGCTGCGCAGCACGCTGCGGTCGTAACGGCGCCGCGCGCGGGCGGGCGCGGACCCGATCGGCGTGACGGAGTGGCTGGTGACGCTCGGCCGCCCCTACACTCCACGTAACGTCACGTGACGGGTGAGCGACAGGGAGTGCGCATGAAGGCGAGCAAGGGCGACCGGCTGATCGTGCACGGCAGGGTGGTCGGCAAGCAGGACCACGTCGTGGAGATCGTGGAGGTGCTGGGCCCGGAGGGCTCGCCGCCCTTCCGGGTGCGCGCCGAGAACGGCCACGAGACCATCATGTCGCCGGGGCCCGACACGATGGTCGAGCACCGCAAGGGCAAGGACTGACGCCCCCGCGCCCCGGCGCGGGGCGGGGGCGCCCGGTCAGTGGGCGATGGAGTCGATCAGGTCCCGCGCGCCCTGGCGCAGCAGCGCGAGGGCGACGGACGCGCCGAGGTCGGCGGGGCTGAGCAGTCCGGCCCACTCGTGGGCGTTGAGCACGGTCTTGCCGTCCGGGGTGAAGACACAGGCGCGCAGCGAGAGATCGCCGTTGGGGCGGGCGGTGGCGTACCCGGCGATGGGGCTGTTGCAGTGCCCCTGGAGGACATGCAGGAACATCCGCTCGGCCGTCGTCTCGCGGTAGGTGTCCGGGTCGCCGAGGCCGCTGACCGCGTCGATGAGCGCCGTGTCGTCCTCACGGCACTGGAGGGCGAGGACCCCCGCGCCGATGGGCGGGCACATCGTCTCGGGCGACAGGATCTCCGTGAT
This sequence comes from Streptomyces sp. NPDC056987, assembly GCF_042673865.1. NCBI lineage: Bacteria > Bacillati > Actinomycetota > Actinomycetes > Kitasatosporales > Streptomycetaceae > Streptomyces > Streptomyces sp. NPDC056987. The sequence goes on along the minus strand of NZ_JBHURV010000008.1, from coordinate 238,362 downwards.
CACGTCGGTACGGCCGATCCGCTCCAGCCCGGCGGCGGCGAGCAGCAGGGCGTCCGCCTCGCCCGCGGCGAGCTTCTCCAGCCGGCGGTTGGCGTTGCCGCGGAACGGGACGCACTCCAGATGCGGGTGGGAGGCGGCGAGTTGGGCGATCCGCCGCACCGACGACGTACCGATCCGCGTCCCCTCGGGAAGCCGGTCGAGGGTCAGACCGCCGGGGTGGATCAGCGCGTCGCGGATGTCGTCGCGCTTGAGGAACGCCGCGAACGTCGTGCCCGCGGGCAGCGGCCGGTCCGCCGGTACGTCCTTGACGCAGTGCACCGCGAGATCCGCCTCGCCCGCGAGGAGCGCGGCGTCGACCTCCTTGGTGAAGGCGCCCTTGCCCTCGACCAGGGAGAGGTCGCCCAGCCACTTGTCGCCGGTGGTCTTGACGGGCACGACCTCGGTGGCCGTACCGGGATGGAGCGCCGTCAGCTCGGCACGGACCCGCTCCACCTGGGCCAGGGCCATGGGTGAGTCACGGGAGACGATACGGATCAGCTCTGGAGCGGACATGCCATTAACGATAGACCTCCCCGGGAGCCCCACCGGACCCGGGCGCCGTCAGACGCTGCTCAGCGAGAGCTTCGCCGCGAACCCCAGGAAGAGCGCCCCCGCCGCCGTCGTCATCCCCGCCGAGAGGCGCTTGCGGCGGCGGAAGGCCGCCGCGAGCCGCGTACCGCCGAATATCAGCGCCGAGAGGTAGAGCGCGCTGGCCGCATTGGCGAGCAGACCCAGCAGGACGAAGGAGAGCGCGGGGTGCGCGTATCCGGGGTCGACGAACTGCACGAAGAAGGAGACGAAGAACAGGATCGCCTTCGGGTTGAACAGGCTGATCACCAGCGCCTTGCGGTAGGGCCGCTCGGCCGCCGCCGGTGCCCGCTCCCCTCCGTCCGCGGCGCCCGCCCCGTCCCGTAGGTGCCGGTCGCGCCAGAGCGACCACGCGGCGCGCAGCATCCCGACGGCGAGCCAGGTCAGATAGCCGGCGCCGGCGAACTTCACGATGTCGAACAGCAGGGCGTTGGCCTGGAGGAGCGAGGCGACACCCGCCGCCGAGAGCACCATCAGGACCGTGTCACCGCACCAGACGCCCGCGGCGGCCGCATAGCCCGCGCGCACACCGCGGCGGGCCGCGACCGAGAGCACGTAGAGCGAGTTCGGACCCGGCAGCAGAACGATCAGGACGAGGCCGACGAGGTAGGTCGGCAGATCAGTGACACCCAGCATGTTCCGGAGTGTGGCACACGGGTCGGACATCCGGCCGGTCCGTTCCGGCGGCCGGACACCCCACCGGACACCCCACCGGGCTCCCGCCCGGGACGCCCACCGGATCCCCTGCCCGGCCCTGGAGGTCAGAAGACCTCCGCCGGCACGTACGTCCCCCACACCTCCCGCAGCGCGTCGCAGACCTCCCCCACCGTCGCCCGCGCCCGCAGCGCCGTCCGCATCGGGTGGAGCACATTGGCCGTGCCCGCGGCGGCCTCCCGCAGCTCCGCGAGCGCGCCCGCCACCGCCGCCCCGTCCCGCTCCGCCCTCAGCCGCGCCAGCCGCGCCGCCTGCCGGGCCTCGATCCCCGGGTCGAGCCGCAGCGGGGTGTACGGCTCCTCCTCGTCCAGCGCGTACCGGTTCACGCCGACGACCACCCGCTCCCCGCTCTCCGTCTGCCGGGCCACGGCATACGCGGACCGCTCGATCTCGCCCTTCTGGAAGCCCTGTTCGACGGCGCCGACCGCGCCGCCCAGCTCCTCGACCCGGGCCATCAGCGCGAGCGCCGCCGCCTCCACGCCGTCCGTCAGCCGCTCGACGGCGTACGACCCGGCGAACGGGTCGACGGTCGCGGTGACGTCCGTCTCGTACGCCAGCACCTGCTGGGTACGGAGCGCGAGGCGGGCCGCCTTGTCGGAGGGGAGCGCGAGGGCCTCGTCGTAGGAGTTGGTGTGCAGCGACTGCGTCCCGCCGAGCACCGCCGCGAGCCCCTGGACCGCGACCCGCACGAGGTTGGTCTCCGGCTGCTGCGCCGTGAGCTGCACGCCGGCCGTCTGGGTGTGGAAGCGCAGCATCAGCGACCGGGGGTTCCGCGCGCCGAACTCCTCGCGCATGACGCGGGCCCAGATCCGGCGCGCGGCACGGAACTTGGCCACCTCTTCGAGGAGCGTCGTGCGCGCGACGAAGAAGAAGGAGAGCCGGGGCGCGAAGTCGTCCACCTCCATGCCCGCGGCCAGCGCCGTCCGTACGTAGGCGATGCCGTCGGCCAGCGTGAACGCGATCTCCTGCGCGGGCGTGGCCCCGGCCTCCGCCATGTGGTAGCCGGAGATCGAGATGGTGTTCCACCGCGGGATCTCCGTACGGCAGTACCGGAAGAGGTCCGCGACCAGCCGCAGGGACGGTTCCGGCGGGAAGATGTACGTGCCGCGCGCGATGTACTCCTTCAGCACGTCGTTCTGGACGGTCCCCGTCAGCTCCCCCGCCGGAACGCCCTGTTCCGCCGCGACCAGTTGGTAGAGGAGCAGCAGTACGGCGGCGGGCGCGTTGATCGTCATCGAGGTGGAGACCTCGCCGAGCGGGATCCCGTCGAACAGTTCCCGCATGTCGTCGATCGAGTCGATCGCGACGCCGACCCGGCCGACCTCGCCGTGGGCCAGGGGCGCGTCGCTGTCGTACCCCATCTGCGTCGGCAGGTCGAAGGCGACGGATAGGCCGGTCGTGCCGTGCGCGATGAGCCGCCGGTAGCGGGCGTTGGACTCGGCGGCGGTGCCGAACCCGGCGTACTGACGCATCGTCCAGGGCCGGCCGGTGTACATCGTCGGGTGGACGCCCCGGGTGAAGGGGTACGCGCCGGGCTCGCCCAGCTTCTCGGCGGGGTCCCAGCCGGCCAGCGCGCCGGGCCCGTAGACCGGTTCGACGGGCACGCCGCTCTCGGTGACCCTGACGCCCCGTCCGTCACCGGCACCGGCACCGCCGGTACCGCCGGTTCGCCGTCCCGGGTCCGTCATCGAATGCCGCCTCCCGTCGCTGACCGCCGGTCACCACGGACTGTAGCGGCGGCCGGTCGTCCCCGCCCGCCGGGAATTCGGGAGTTACGGGCACGCGGGCGGCGTGGGCGCGGGATCATGTCACTCCGGTCACTCCGGTCCGGCCGCGCGCCGGGAACCGTCTTCTTCTCTTCGGGGAGCCGCGAAGATGCTCACGACATCCGCCCTGTGCAGAGGGTTCGCCACGGCCGCCGTGCTGGCCGTGAGCGTGGGTTGTACGGTGCAGCCGGGCACGGGCGAGCCGGCGGGCGACGCCAAGGGCGGGGACCTGGGGGTGAGCATCGGCCCCCTGCCCGGGCGGACCACGGCGACGCCCGCCCCGCCGTCCACCCCGTCGGACGCCCCGCCGCCCGCGTCGGCCCGCGCCGCCGCCGACCGTTCGGCGGCCCCGGCGCCCACGCCCACCCCGCCCGGGAGCCCGGCGCCGAGCGCGAGCCCGGAGCGGCCGGCGCCGAGGACGCTGATGGCGCCCGGCAGCCGGAGCGACCAGGTGCGGGAACTCCAGGCCCGGTTGGGCCAGATCGGTTACTTCGACCGCGCGCCCACCGGCTACTACGGCTCCGTCACCACCGGCGCGGTCTCGGCGTTCCAGGCCAAGCGGGGGCTGCCCCGGACCGGCGCGACGGACACCGTCACCTGGCAGCGGCTCCTCGCCATGACCCGCACGCCGACCGCCGACGAACTGGACCCGCCCACCACCAGGCCGGTCGCCAAGCCCGACCCGCGCTGCATGAAGGGGCGGGTGATGTGCATCAGCAAGACGAGCAGCACGCTCTCCTGGATGATCGACGGAAAGATAAAATCCTCGATGGACGTGCGCTTCGGCTCGGAGTACACGCCCACGCGCGAGGGGACGTTCAAGGTCGGCTGGAAGTCCCGGCACCACGTCTCGACGCTGTACGACTCCCCGATGCCGTACGCGATGTTCTTCAGCGGCGGCCAGGCGGTGCACTACTCCGAGGACTTCGCGGCCCGCGGCTACTCGGGCGCCTCGCACGGCTGTGTCAACGTCCGCGACGAGAAGAAGATCGCCGCCCTGTACGCAGAGGTCAAGACCGGCGACAAAGTGGTCATCTACTGGTGAAGAACAAGCTTGAACCGCACCATCAATGGAGCAACCCCCCACCCACAGCAACCACATCCGCGAGAGCGGCGCCGGCTTAGGCGCAAGGGGGGGTGGCGGGGGGGGGGGGGGGGGGGGGGGCGCCCCCCCCCCCCCAGCGCGGTGACGCAAGTTTGGGGGGGAGCCCCCCGGCAAGGGCGGCCGCA
>NZ_JBHURV010000008.1:0-234015 GCF_042673865.1 Streptomyces sp. NPDC056987 | reverse complement strand
CCCACCGCCGCGTGCGGGGGGCGGTTTTGGGGCCTGGGGGGGGGGGGGGGGGGGGCCCGGGGGTACGGGCCCCCCCCCGCGCCGATGCGCTGAGCCGAAGGTACGGGGGGAACCCCGGCTCGATGCGCTGCCGATGACCAGTCGGCTCACTCTGTACTGCGTCAGGGCCCGGAAAAGTGTCACACCCGGCCCTGCGTTTTCGCATAACGCCAGGTCAGGACGGGTCCTGGTCCGATGAGGGCGCCGCGGCCGGGGGCTCCGGGGTCCCGGTCACCGTCTCCGGGTCGGTCGGACCGGCCGGGTCCGGTGACGCCTCCGGGTCCGGCGCCGCGTACGCCGGGGACGAATACGTCGGCGACGGGGACGGTGTCAGGGCCGGCGCCGCGGGCGTCTTCTGCGGCTCGCCGTTCTCGCCCCCGTCGCCCTCCTCGGCGTTGCCGCCTTGCTCGCCCTTCCCGCCGTTTCCGCCGTTCCCGCCCTTGTCGCCGTGCCCGTCGCGGTCCTTGCCGCCGTTCCTGCCCCCGCCGCCCCGCAGATCGCCGTCGAGCAGCCGGTCGCAGTAGCGCTCCGTGCCTCCGGGCCCGTCGGCCGCCGCGTCCAGGGCCTTGCGCCGCTCGGGGTCGATCGCGCCGCTGCGGTAGTCGCGGCAGGCGTCGACGGTCCTGCGGAACCAGTCACCGGACGCCGGGTCCGTGTTCGGTACGAACGGGGTGTGGTGGCCGTCGGCCGTCCCGGCGGAGGCGTCGTCGTCCGCGCCGGCCTCGCCCCGCGCGCCGCCCGCCGCACCGCCGGGCTCGGCACCGGCCGCCGAGCCGCCCGTACCGGAGGACGGTACGGGCGAGCGCCCGACCCTGCCGTCACCGCTCGGGAGGTCCGAGGGCTCCGCGGACCGGTCCTGGCCGCGTTCCGCGGAGCCGGACGACAGCGGCCTCGGGGAGGCACCGGCCGAGACGGAACTGGCGGGCCCGGGGCCCGTTCCGCCGAAGAGGGAGGGCACCACGGCGGCGCCCGCCGCGACCGTGATCCCGCCCAGCGCGCAGCCGGCCACCGCGACGACCAGCCCCCGGCGCAGCGGCCGGCCGCGCCGCCGGGTCCGTACGGTCATGGGCGCCAGGGCGAGCCGTACCGTACCGGGCAGGTCCGTGGAGGTGGCACCGTCGGCGCGGCCGGCCGCGCCGGCCTGCCGGAAGGCCGCCAGGGCGGCCGCCTCACCGGGCAGTTCCGCACCGTTTGCGTACGTGACGGCGGACATGTCCCGAAGGGCGTCGGAGAGGAGTTCCCGCCGGGCCCTCGCCTGCTCGTCCAGGGCCTCCACGGGGTCACCGCGCAGCAGTCTCTCCGCCGCGTCCTTGTCGAGCCACGCGTCCCGTTCGTCGGCCATCACATGTCCTTCTGCGTCCGCAGGCGCGAATACGTCACACCTGCGGAAGCCGTGGCCTCCGGTCGTGGGCCGCGCTGCGGGGGTACGGCGGACAGCCCCGTGCGACGGTCCGCGCCGCCGGGAGCCCCGCCGGACGTGCCGGCCGCGTCCGCGTCCGCCTCGGCCTCGGCGTCCGCGTCGAGGAGTTCGGCCAGCCGCTTGAGTCCGCGGTGCGCGGCCGTCCGTACCGCGCCCGGGCGCTTGCCCAGCGTCCTGGCGGCGCTCTTCGCGTCGAGCCCGACCACCACCCGGAGCACGACGGCCTCGGCCTGGTCCTGCGGAAGCTGGGCGATCAGTGCCATGGTCCGGCCGGTCGCCAGGGCTTCCATGGCCTCGTCGGCCGTGTCCGAGTCGGCCGCCTTGCCGGTCAGTTCCGTCTCGTCCGCGCCGATGGCGGGGCGCCTGCCGCGCATCCGGAGATGGTCGAGGGCGCGGTTACGGGCGATCCGCGCCGCCCAGCCGCGGAACCGGTCGGCGTCGCCGGTGAAGCGGCCGAGGTCGCGGGCGATCTGGAGCCATGCCTCCGAGGCCACGTCCTCGGCGTCCGGCTCGCCGACGAGTGTCCGTAGATAGCCCAACAACCGCGGGTGCACGGCGCGGTACACAGTACGGAAGGCGTTCTCGTCCCCGTCCTGTGCCGCGAGCACCGCGGTGGTCAGCTCCGCGTCGTCCCCCAGCACTCCCACAACCTGTCCTGAAATCGCGGCCGGTCCTTGCCGCGCCGCCCCACGCGCTCCTGCACGCTACGGCCTTACCCGGTCCGCGTCCACGCCTTGTGCCGCCTGCCACAACGTGCCGGCGTTATGAGGTGTGACACAAAACGCCTCCGTGACGCTGAGAGGAGTACGGGGCCGTGCTGCGGCTCCGGCGGACGACGACCGGGGCCTCTCCTGTGGGGGGTGGCGGCCCCGGTCGTCCTCTCTGGAACACCAGTTCCGACCTGCACGTCCGTCCGAACGAATCGGGACATCGCCCGCCGCAGTGAGCAGCCACACGGCCAACCGGGCAGGCACGTCATCCGAACCCTCCCAGGCCACCAGAGCCTCTCGTTCGGATCATGCCGGGCTCGCGCGCCCGCAGTGACATCAGCCACCGGCTCACAGCCCGGACCGCGACTCCCCACCTCCGACCGCACTGGTCGGCCTTGCCGCCGAGCGGATTCTGCTCGCGGACAAGGTCGCCGCGGCCAAGTTCGGCACCGGTACACCGATCGAGGCCCCGATGCGGGAGCAGCAGGTGCTCGACGAGGCCAAGGCCCTCAGCGTCGAAGCCGGTCTGGACACCCGGCGCCACAGCTTCCATCCCCCGAACCCGACGAGCCGGCCGAAAAGATTTCCGGGCTCGACGAGGACCGACCCATCGGTGCGCTCCCGGAGCTCGGCAGCCAGGTTGACGTCCATGGCTTGGGGGGCATCTGGCGGGTCAGCGGATGCCGTCCCAGGCGCGACGCTCGTCGGGGGCGGGATCGTCGACCACGCGAACCTTCTCCGCGATCAGTGCTGTGGGCCGGCTGGTCGTGTCATAGGGCTCCCAGCCCGGCGTGCCCTCCCTCGCGAAGGACACCCATGTCTCGTGTGCCGTGGCGGCCGCTGTCGGCGAGGGCTGGTCCCCTATGAGCGCCCGTACGCTGTCGTGGCCCTCGGTCCGGAAGACGAACGGCACCTCCGTCGCGTGGCACGTGCCGAAGCCGTGGTTGTCGGTCGGCTCCAGAAGGTCGAAGCGGTACACCCAGGTGGGCCCGGCACCCCCGGCGATGCGGGCTTCGGCGTACCGGAGGACCGGAACGGCGAAGGTCCAGTCGGTGCTGACCGCCGCGAGCAGATCGCCGGGGGTGGCGCCGGGTCGCGCGGCGCGGTAGACCTCCACCGCTTCCGGCCCGAGCCCGAGTGCCCCCGCCGCGCCGAGCAGGGCGGCCTCGTCGATCGCGTCGAGCGTGTGCGTGGCCACGGGCAACAGGCGGCCTTCGTCGCGGTTCCAGCCCGTGAGCAGCGGAACCGGCGCGCTCGTACCGGCGCGAGCGGCGTCCAGCGGATGGAGCGGCAGGACGGTACCGTCGACCACCGGCGCGAACGGCAGTTTGCTCGCTGCGAGGCTTCCCCACCTGACGGGATCGAGATCGCTCTGGATCGCGGCAACCACCTCGGAAGCGGCGCGCACGAGCCGGCCGGGCGGAACGGCGGCGATGGCATCCCTGGTGAACGGCACTTCGAGGGTTTCGGCCAGCAGGCTGCCGACCGCCAGCCCCTGCTCGGAAGTGAGCGTGGCGGTGGCGGCTCCGGACTGCGTGACGGCGCGGGCGAACAGCCCGGCCGCGGATGGCATCACCAGCAGGGCGGCGATGCTCATCGCGCCGGCCGACTCCCCCGCGACCGTCACATTCCCGGGGTCACCGCCGAAGGCGGCGATGTTGTCCCGCACCCATTCCAGCGCGGCCACCTGGTCCTGCAGGCCTGGATTGGGCACGCCGTCACCGAGAAAGAGAAAACCCTCGGCGAGGAGCCGGTAGTTGATCGCCACGCAGACCACGCCGCTGCGCGCGAAGGCCGACCCGTCGTACGCCGCCACGGAATTGGAGCCGTTGGCGAACGCGCCGCCGTGGATCCATACCAGCACCGGAAGACCGCTCGCCCCGGGGGCGGGCGTCCAGACATTGAGGTTGAGGCACTCCTCCCCCTCGATCTCCACCTCGGGGAAGAGCCGCCGGAAGACAGGCGGATAGTCCTCTTTCGGCACGGTCGGCCCCATGCGGCCGGCGTCGCGTACACCCCGCCACGGAATCACCGGCCGTGGCTCCCGCAGCCGGTTCGGCCCGAAAGGTGGCGCGGCGTACGGAACTCCCAGGAAGGAGGCGACACCGTCGCGTATTCGGCCTTCCAGGGTGCCGCCGTCGACGGCCACCCGGGGGTTGCACACGTCTTTCGACATCAGAACTCCTATAACGTTGCACAAGGGTCCCCATGGCGTGCCGACCGGGACAACGGGTCCTGACATGGCCGCCTCGATCCGCCCGGGCCCTACCCTCGGACGGCCGAGCACACTGCTGGTGCGGGACGGGCCCGATCCGTCCGAATGTTCGATTCACCCTTCTGGAAGGCTACAACGGGCCTGCGCCTCCGGCGGTTCACACCAGAAGCCCGGATCTCACGGCCCGGGGAGAGTCCACGGAACCGTGGCCATGCGCGTGGGCGATGCGGGCCTCGCCCGACGAGCCGACCGCGCCGGGCGTCGCGACCTGAACGAGCTGGTCCGGTCCGCGAGGCCACCGCGAGTGCGGTCCGGCCCCCGGCATCCCCGCAGATCCCGCCCGCGCCCCGGATCTCCGTGGCCCGGGACACCCAGAACTGCTGATCCATGCCGTCGGCTGCCCCGCTCCTGTCCGCGGTTTTCTGCTCGGTCGCCGTGCTGTCCGCGCCGGCGCCCTGGGTGGTGTCGTCGTTCTGGCAGGCCGTCATCAGCAGCGTGCCCGCAACGCATGCGCGTCAGCACGAAGTCCGTGTACGCCTCGGTGTGCTCGACGGCGGCGACGTGCGGGTGGATGTCCACGCCCCCGATCTGGGGTGTGGCCTTCACATGGGCCAGCCACGCGCCGGCGGCGGGGGTGCGCCGGGCGGGGTCCTCCAGGCGGTTCAGGGCGCCCATGTACAAGCGCGTACGGCAGCCGCTTCCGCAGCGTTTGCCGCGCTCGGCGATCACATGCGCGGCGACCGCCTTGTAGAACGGGTGCTCCTGATGAACAGCTCCTGGTTCGCCTCGCGCCAGAACTACCTGACCCGCCAGGTACGGCAGTTGCGCGCGACCGGCCGACTGGCGGTCGCGACCTACGGCACGCTCCAGCAGCCCGCCATGGTCCGCGACATCGGGCCGACGAAGGCGCCGTGGCTGCTGAACAGCCTGTACACCCATCTCGTCGCCCGCCCCTCGGCGAACGGCGACACCGCGCACAACCCCGCGTTCTTCGACGCCTTCCGTGCCCTCCAGAGCCCTTCCCAGGGTGCCTGAGCAGCCCAGGAGACCTGGCCGACCGTACTGCTTCCGGTAGATGGTGAAATCTGGAAGCCGTCATCCTTCTCGCCGGAGGACCGCGTCCAGCGCCCTCCGGCGACCAGCCGTGACGCGTCTCTGTCAGTTCCGTGCCCGCGCCCTGCGCGAGACCACCGCGTGCAGCACGCGCCGGCCCTCCGTCGACAGATCCATCGCCCGGCGCATCGCGCCCGCGTCGCCCGCCGGGTCGGAGAGGATCTCCAGGATCCGGATCTGGCGCCGCAGTTCCCCGGCGACCAGCGGGCCGACGCCGTCGCCGCCCTCCGTGCCGTCCACCGCGTCGGCCACGGCCGCCGGGTCCTCGCGGCACCGTGCCAGCCACTCGGCCGCGGCGGCGCTGCCGCTCTCGCCGACCGCGTCGAGCTTCTGATGGATCTCCAGCGCCACCACGGAGCAGGTGTCCGCCCACGCCCGCAGCGGCTCGGCCTCCCACCGGGACGGCGCGGAGCCGAGCAGCGTCCGTACGAGCGCGAGCGTGACGCCCGTACCCGCCCCGGACCCGTCGCCCGCCGCTCCCCCCGGATCCGGCTCCGGTCCCGGCTCCGCCGCGATGACCGCGTCCAGGCCCTCCCGCGCCTCCGTCAGCCGGGCCGGCCACTCGTCGGCTCCCGCGGCGGCGCCCGCCCACAGCGGTCGCAGCACATCGGCCTCCCCGGCCCCCGGCGGCAGGCACCGGTCGAGGCAGGCGAGACCGCTCGCGGCCAGGCCGCGCTCGTCCGCTTGCGCGATCAGTTTCACCAGACTCATGGACGTCTCCCGTCACGGACGCAGTACTGACCAGTACTGCGTCAATGATCCGGAAAACGTCACTCCGAGATCGCGCGTAGACCGCCCATAGGCCGTGGAACGCCCATGCGTGCATCAACCATCTTTCAACGGCCCGCGTCCGGGGATGCCGAGTCCGTCGAGCAGCCGGAAGAAGAGCCCTTCGGCGCCCGCCTCCGGTGACTCGGGACGCCGCGCGTGCAGGACGTCGAGCAGCGGCCCCGGCTCCACCGCCGCGCCCGCCTCGACCGCCCACTCCACCGCGCGCCGCGCCGCGTCCTCCCCCGGCAGGAAGAGCTCGTCCAGCGACCGGCCGCTCGCGGCGAGATGGCGGGCCATCGGCTCGCGCGCCAGGCAGGCGTACCAGGCCCCGCTCTCGGGCGCCGCCGCCTCCACCGCCACGCACTCGCTGTTCATGACGAAGCCGAAGAGCACCGGCGAGGAGAGCGCACGGGCCAGCGCCCCCATGCCGCCCACGTCCGGCTCGCTGGGGTGGCGCCACACCTGCCAGCCGCCCGCGCGCCGCTCATGGAGCGTCAGCCCGGCCCGTACGGCGGCCAGCGCCGGCAGCTCCGCGAGCGGCGCGTCGTCCCTGCCCACCAGGAAATATCCCCAGAAACCCATGGCCATCCCCCCAGCATGCGGTGCGCGCCGGGGAACGTACTAGCGGTGCGCGCCACCTTGTCGGGGACCCGCCTCCGCGGCGGGGAAGGGAACAGGGGCGCCGGTCGCCTTCGCGTGCTGCATACGGGTCAGCTTCCGCACGAAGAGCAGGGCGAGCACGGCGGCCACGATGTCCAGCAGGTCCACGGCGAAGAGCGCGGCGGCGGCCTCCCTGACCTCGTCGGCCTCCTCCGCCTTGTCGTACATACGGGAGGCGTACCGTCCGAGCACCAGCGTGCAGACCCACACCGTCCACCAGGCATTGACGAGCGCGTACGACACCCGGGGCGCCGCGCCGTCCGGTCCGCGGAGCGTGCTCGCCGCCCAGATGTCGCCCGCGACCCGGCGCGGCAGCACGAAGTTGGCGAACGGGACGAACCAGCCGCCGATGGCCCAGCCCGGCGCCATCCGCTGGGCGCCCGGGTCGAAGACCTGCGCGTTCTTCCGTACCCGGTGGAACCAGACGAGGAAGACGACGGCCGTCGCGACCACCGTGGCGAGCTGCACCATCCCGGAGGCGGCGTAGAGCAGGTCGGCGCGGTCCAGGTCCTCGTCGGTGAAGGCGTCGAAGTCCTCGTTGACGACATCGGTCATGAGCCCGTGCACCCGGGCCCCGGCCAGCAGCGCGAAGAGGTCGGCGGCGATGACGGCGCAGAACAGGGCGACCAGCGCCGTGCACAGGCCGACCGGCGAGGCGAGCCGCGGCCCGGCGCTCCACCGCGCCGCGGCGCACTCGGCGCAGTGCCCTTCCGTGGTGGTCGCGGCTCTCGCGCGGCACTGGGAACACAGCATGTGACGTCAACCCCCCGGGGCCCGGAACGGGCCCGCCCAAGGCCCTGCGGGCCTGCCCTGCGCCCACCCCGGGCGCCCGCGGAACATATGTGCCCCACGGGCGCCCTGTCCACAGGGTTCCGGCCGCTCCGGTGGTCCGGGCGGTTCAGACGCCGAGCTTGTCCGCGAGCGCCGTGAACGCGCTCCAGCTCAGCGGCGGCTTGTCCGGGTTCCACGTCTTCTGCGCCACCGCCGCCAGGGGCAGCCGGATGCCCTGGGCGACCTGGTCCTGTGTCTGGGCGTTCGGGAAGTCGCCCCAGATCGCGAACACCCCGCCCTGGATCTGCGGCAGGTACTTCGCGGGCACCGGCTTCGTGCCGCGCAGGACCAGCGGCGTCCACTGCTCGTATATCCGCTTGCCCGTCGGATAGACGAAGTTGTTGGGCTGGCCGAGCACGTAGTAGAGGTACTCGTCGTTGAAGTTCACGACCTTGCGCCCCTCGCTCAGGTACGCGACCGGCTCGCGCGCCCCGAACTCCCTGCCCGTCCAGTACTGGACCTCCATGTCCGGGTTCGCCTTCACGACGCCGCCCTTGAACAGGCCGTCGTTCCAGACCTTGAGCTTCTTGCCGTACGGGCCGAGCGCCGCGCCCCGGTCGTTCGTCCAGGCCGTCGTCAGGTCCTGGATGCGCGCGTTGGGGCCGTACTTCTGGACCGCCAGCTTGGCCAGCTTCGGGTACGACGCCTCGGGGTTGGACACCACCAGCGCCTGGTACTCGTCGGCGCCGAGGTTCCACCACCGGCCGGGGAAGAGCTGGGCGAACTCGCTCTGGAGGTCGTCCACGATCTTCGCGGCCGCGGGCTGCGAGATGTCGATCGCGCCCTGGGTCGGCTTCCCGTTGACGTTGCGGAGCTGGAGGGAGGGGTGCGGGCGCATCACGGCGCCGAGGTGTCCGGGAGAGTCGATCTCCGGGACGACGGTGATGTGCAGCTGGTCGGCGAGCGCCAGGATCTGGCGGACCTGGGCCTTGGTGAGGTGCTGCTGGGAGACGACCTCGGGGTGGGTCGTGGACTCGATCCGGAAGCCCTGGTCGTCGGAGAAGTGCAGGCCGAGCTGGTTGAGCTTGAGGTCGGCCATCTCGCGCAGCCGGTCCTCGATCCAGCCCGGCGTGTAGTACTTGCGGGCGATGTCGAGGTTGAGCCCGCGCTGCGGGAAGGCCGGCGCGTCCCGTACGACGCCTTCCGGCATCACTCCGGCGGCGCGTACGGACTGCTTGAGCGTGCGGGTGCCGTAGAAGACCCCGGCCTGGTCCGGGCCGGTGATCCGCACCGTGTTGTCACGGGCGGTGAGGGTGTACGACTCGGCGGCGCCGCTACCGCTCGCGAGCGCCAGCTCCACGTCGCCGGCCCGGGCGGCGGCCGCGCCCCGGTAGGAGATCTTCAGCTCCTGGGAGAGCAGCTTCCCCTCGTCGGCCAGCCCCTCACTGCCCTTGGCTATGACGACGCCGCTGTCGGGTCCCGGTTTCCAGCCGGGCCCTCGGGCCGCCTCGTGCTTGCGCACGGAGGGTATGACCTCCGGTGCGGTGGAGAGCGGGTAGGACCGTGTGGGTGACGGCGTGGCCGCGGCGCTCGCGGCGGAGCGGCCCGTGCTGTTGTCCGAGGAGCCGGTGTTCCCGCTCCCGGAGCACCCCGCGACGGTGACGGCGGTGGCCAGGGCTACGGCCGCCGCGCCGGCGGCCCGGATACCCGGGGATGACCACATCACTCAAACCTCCCATGTGCGGATGTACGGCATAAGCGCGACACGATTACGGTGAAGGTCCCACGGCGGCGTCCATTCCGCGCGCCGAAACTCTCCCATCCGGGTGAATTTCGTGCAGTTGTCGGACGTCTCGCTCAAGGCATCGATAACGTTTACGACGCATCTGCCCCTTCGAGCTCAACCATTTCGTGTGCGATCACGTCTGACTTTGTGCGGGTCGTATGTGCAGGTCGCATGTGTGAGCACGCGTGAGCACGTGTGACAGGCGTGCACGCCAGACGCCCCTGTCGTACCACCCGCCGCCCGTCCGATCGTCACATCACGCCACATCCCCCGGGCACCCGCCCCAGGGGTACGGGCCCGACCGCTGCCAACCCACCGCGTTCGAGGAGCCTCCGCTGTCCCGCGCACCAGACGCCGGCCACCCGAACGGCACCGGCCACCCCAACAGCACCGACCGCCCGACCGGCACCGACCGTCCAGCCGGCCTCGACCGCTTCAACGCCGCCCCGGGGGCCGACGCCGTGGCCGCGCTGCTCACCTGCTGCGGCAGCCGCCGCTGGGCCCAGCGCGTCGCCGCGCACCGCCCGTACCCCGATCTCGACTCCCTGCTCGCCGCCTCCGACGAGGCCGGGTACGACCTCCCCGTGCCCGACCTCACCGAGGCGCTCGCCGCCGAGTCCTCCGCCGTGCCGCCGCACCCCGCACCGCCCGCCGCCAGGACCGCGCTGCACGCCGCGCACGCCGCGTACGAGAGCAGCTTCGGCCACGCCTTCGTGATCAGCCTCGACGGCCACCGGCCCGAGGAGCAGCTCGACCATGTCCTGGCCGGTATCCGCGCCCGGCTCTCGCACGATCCCGACCTGGAGCGCTCCGTCTCCGCCGACGAGCTGCGGCGGTGCGCCCGGGGCCGGATCGTCCGGCTGCTCTCGGCCCCGGAGCCCGGGGCGCTGCCGGGCCAGTCGACGGGTCAGGGAGGAGGCGGCCGGCCAGGAGGCCGGGCCGCGTCCCGGTCGGCGGGCCGCCCGGGACGACCAGGCTGTTCAGGGTGGAGCGATAGCCCGTCCGTGGCTGTTTGATTGCCTGTTTGATCACATCTATGGACCCCGCGCGGAGGAACCGACAAGTCGTCGCTACCATTGCCGGGGCCGGTGGACCGTACCCGGCCGGGCGCGACCGACACCACTGTGCTTGATTGAGTAGAAGATGGCGGCCGGCCCCGATCCCCGCTCCCGGAGGGCTTTTCCGTGCCGGCTGGAACGCTGTACCGCGGCCGGGAAGGAATGTGGTCGTGGGTGGCTCATCGAGTCACCGGCGTGCTCATCTTCTTCTTCCTGTTCGTACACGTGCTGGACACCGCTCTCGTCCGCGTCTCACCAGAGGCGTACGACGACGTGGTGGCGACCTACAAGACACCGCTCGTGGCGCTGCTCGAATACGGCCTGGTGGCCGCGATTCTCTTCCACGCGCTCAACGGCCTGCGTGTCATCGCCGTGGACTTCTGGTCCAAGGGCCCCCGCTACCAGAAGCAGATGCTCTGGTCCGTCGTGGGCATCTGGGTCGTCCTGATGGTCGGTGCCCTCTACCCCGTGCTCGGCCACGCCGTACGCGAAGTCTTCGGGAGCTGAGAGACCGATGTCGACCGACACCACTTCCGCGATCAGCCCCGTCGAGGCCGAGGGCGAGAGCCCGTACAGCGTGGACCACCCGGCTCCCGTGATCGAGCCGCCCCGCAAGCGCACCGGCAAGACCCCGAAGTCGACCCGCGGCAACTTCGAGATGGCCGCGTGGCTCTTCATGCGCCTCTCCGGGGTCGTCCTCGTCGTGCTGGTCATCGGCCACCTGCTCATCCAGCTCGTGCTGGACGGCGGCGTGTCCAAGATCGGCTTCGCCTTCGTGGCCGGCCGCTGGGCCTCCCCGTTCTGGCAGGTCTGGGATCTGCTGATGCTCTGGCTGGCGATGCTGCACGGCGCCAACGGCCTCCGCACGATCATCAACGACTACGCGGAGCGCCCCAACACGCGCCTGTGGCTCAAGGGCCTGCTGTACACCGCCACGGTGTTCACCATCCTTCTGGGCTCGCTGGTGATCTTCACCTTCGACCCGAACATCCGCTAGAGCCGGGGCAGACGAGACCAATGAAGATCCACAAGTATGACACCGTCATCGTCGGCGCCGGCGGCGCCGGTATGCGCGCGGCCATCGAGTCGACCAAGCGCAGCCGTACGGCGGTGCTGACGAAGCTCTACCCGACCCGCTCCCACACGGGCGCCGCGCAGGGCGGCATGGCCGCCGCGCTCGCCAACGTGGAAGAGGACAACTGGGAGTGGCACACCTTCGACACGATCAAGGGCGGCGACTACCTGGTCGACCAGGACGCCGCCGAGATCCTGGCGAAGGAGGCCATCGACGCGGTCCTCGACCTGGAGAAGATGGGCCTGCCGTTCAACCGCACCCCGGACGGCACCATCGACCAGCGCCGCTTCGGCGGCCACTCCCGTAACCACGGCGAGGCGCCGGTCCGCCGGTCCTGCTACGCCGCGGACCGTACGGGCCACATGATCCTCCAGACGCTGTACCAGAACTGCGTCAAGGAGGGCGTGGAGTTCTTCAACGAGTTCTACGTCCTGGACCAGCTCCTCACCGAGGTCGACGGGGTCAAGAAGTCCGCCGGCGTCGTCGCGTACGAGCTGGCCACCGGCGAGATCCACGTCTTCCAGGCGAAGTCGGTCATCTACGCGTCCGGCGGCACCGGCAAGTTCTTCAAGGTGACCTCCAACGCGCACACCCTGACCGGTGACGGCCAGGCCGCGTGCTACCGCCGCGGACTGCCGCTGGAGGACATGGAGTTCTTCCAGTTCCACCCGACGGGCATCTGGCGCATGGGCATCCTGCTGACGGAGGGCGCCCGCGGTGAGGGCGGCATCCTCCGCAACAAGGACGGCGAGCGCTTCATGGAGAAGTACGCGCCCGTCATGAAGGACCTCGCCTCGCGTGACGTCGTCTCGCGCTCCATCTACACGGAGATCCGCGAGGGCCGCGGCTGCGGTCCCGAGGGCGACCACGTCTACCTGGACCTGACGCACCTGCCGCCGGAGCAGCTCGACGCGAAGCTGCCCGACATCACCGAGTTCGCGCGGACCTACCTGGGCATCGAGCCGTACACGGACCCGATCCCGATCCAGCCGACCGCGCACTACGCCATGGGCGGCATCCCCACCAACGTCCAGGGCGAGGTCCTCCTCGACAACACGACGGTCGTCCCCGGGCTGTACGCGGCCGGCGAGGTGGCCTGTGTGTCGGTGCACGGCGCCAACCGCCTCGGCACCAACTCGCTGCTCGACATCAACGTCTTCGGCCGCAGGTCGGGCATCGCCGCGGCCGAGTACGCCGCGAAGAACGACTACGTCGAGCTGCCCGAGGACCCGGCGTCGCTGGTCGTGGCCCAGGTCGAGCGGCTGCGCGCGTCCACGGGCAAGGAGCGGGTCGCCGCGCTGCGCCTGGAGCTCCAGGAGTGCATGGACGCCAATGTGATGGTGTTCCGTACGGAGCAGACCATCAAGACGGCCGTCGAGAAGATCGGCGAGCTGCGCGAGCGCTACCTGAACGTGTCCGTCCAGGACAAGGGCAAGCGGTTCAACACGGACCTGCTGGAGGCCATCGAGCTGGGCAACCTGCTCGACCTGGCCGAGGTGATGGCCGTCTCCGCGCTCGCCCGCAAGGAGTCGCGCGGCGGTCACTACCGCGAGGACTTCCCCAACCGTGACGACGTGAACTTCATGCGCCACACCATGGCGTACCGCGAGGTCGGCGACGACGGCAACGAGTCCATCCGTCTCGACTACAAGCCGGTCGTCCAGACCCGCTACCAGCCGATGGAGCGTAAGTACTGATGGCTACCCCGACCCTGGACAAGATCGACGAGCCGGCGGCGGACGCCACCGCCTCGCACCTCATCGCGGTCACGTTCCGGATCCGCCGGTTCAACCCCGAGGTCTCCGCGGAGGCCGAGTGGCAGGACTTCCAGATCGAGATCGACCCGAAGGAGCGCGTGCTCGACGCCCTCCACAAGATCAAGTGGGACGTCGACGGAACGCTCACGTTCCGGCGCTCCTGCGCGCACGGCATCTGCGGCTCCGACGCGATGCGGATCAACGGCCGCAACCGGCTGGCGTGCAAGACGCTGATCAAGGACATCATCTCGACGGACAAGAACGGCGCGGTCACCAAGCCGGTCACCATCGAGGCCATAAAGGGGCTGACGGTCCTCAAGGACCTCATCGTCGACATGGACCCGTTCTTCCAGGCGTACCGCGACGTGATGCCCTTCCTGGTCACCACCGGCAACGAGCCGACGCGGGAGCGCCTCCAGTCCGCCGAGGACCGCGAGCGCTTCGACGACACCACCAAGTGCATCCTGTGCGCCGCGTGCACGTCGTCCTGCCCGGTGTTCTGGAACGACGGCCAGTACTTCGGCCCGGCCGCGATCGTCAACGCGCACCGCTTCATCTTCGACTCGCGTGACGAGGCGGGCGAGCAGCGCCTGGAGATCCTCAACGACAAGGACGGCGTGTGGCGTTGCCGCACCACGTTCAACTGCACGGACGCCTGCCCGCGCGGTATCGAGGTCACGAAGGCGATCCAGGAAGTCAAGCGCGCCCTGATCACGCGCCGTTTCTGACCACCGCCGTCCGAAGGCCCGTTTCCGTTACGCACCCCGTACGGGAACGGGCCTTTGATGTGTCAGGATCGGTTCCGGAAAGTCGAGTAGGCCCGCCGGGCCCGGGGAAGCGGGGAATGATCATGAGTGAGCCGAATCCGTACGCCGACGGAGAGTACAAGTGGGGTCCGGCCCAGCAGTCCGGCACGCCGGCACCGGGCACGCCCGGTCCGGGCACGCCCGCGGCGGGTGCCCCGCAGTACGACTTCCCGCCCCCGACCCTCGCCGACGGCCAGTCGTTCACCCCTCCGGGATACGGCTACCCGCCGCAGGCAGGCGCCCAGCACCCCGTGCCGATGGGCGGTCAGGCCGGTGCGCCTCTGGTGACGCTCGGTGACATCACGGTCGTGGGCGACTCGATCATCACGCCGTCGGGCACACTGCCGCTGCGGGGCGCGGTCTGGAACGCGACGGACATGTCCCGTACGGAGGAGAAGATCCCGACGCACGCCATCATCCTGGCGATCATCTTCTTCATCTTCTGTCTGCTGGGTCTGCTCTTCCTCCTGATGAAGGAGAAGACGACGACCGGCTTCATCCAGGTGACGGTGACCAGCGGCGGCAAGCACCACGCCGCGATGATCCCGGCCCACGACGCCGGGACGTTCCAGATGGTCATGAGCCAGATCAGCTATGCCCGGTCGCTGAGCGCCATGTGAGCGGGGGCCTGAAGCCGGGCGAGGACCGGAAGCCGGGCGGGGGCCGGAAGGACGTGAGGGCCCCCGCCACGTCCAAGAGCGCGTCCAAGAGCGAGCAGACCCGCACGCTCATCCTCGAAACGGCGCTGCGGCTCTTCCAGGAGCGCGGTTACGACCGGACGACGATGCGGGCCGTCGCCCAGGAGGCCGGGGTCTCCGTCGGGAACGCGTACTACTACTTCTCCTCCAAGGAACATCTCGTCCAGGGCTTCTACGACCGGATCGCCACGGAGCACCGGGCGGCGATCAGGCCCGTGCTCGACCGGGAGACCGGTCTGGAGGCGCGCCTCGGCGGGGTGCTGACGGCGTGGCTGGAGATCGCGGAGCCGTACCACGAGTTCTCGGCGCAGTTCTTCAGGAACGCCGCCGACCCGGACAGCCCGCTGAGCCCCTTCTCCCCCGAGTCGGAGCCCACGCGGGAGGCGGCCATCTCCGTGCACCGCGCGGTGCTGGCCGGGTCCGGCACCAAGATGGACCCGGAACTCGCCGAGTCGCTGCCGGAGTTGATGTGGCTGGCCCAGATGGGCCTGGTGCTGTACTGGGTCTACGACCGCTCGGAGGGGTGCGAGCGGTCCCACCGGCTCGCCCTGCGCGGCGCCCGGCTGATCGGGCGCGGCACCGCGCTCTCCCGCTTCCGGGTGCTGAGGCCGCTCGTACGCGAAATCCACGGGCTGGTCACGGAGTTCCTGCCGGGCATGGCCCGGGCGGCCGCCGCCCGCAAGGACGGCGGCGCCGCGCGGCAGGAGGGCTGAACCGGCCCGGTCAGAGCCGGCCGAGCCGCCACAGCCGCCAGGCGCCGGTGCCGTCCGAGAGGTACTGCGCGCCGGTCACGTCCTCGCCGCTGAGGACGTAGTCCTTCTTCTGCCAGAGCGGCACGATCGGGACGTCCTCGGCCACCACGCGCTGGAGGGACTTGAAGTCCTCGGCGGCGCGCCCCCGTTCGCCGTACTGCTGCGTCGAGCGGATCAGCTCGTCGGCCTTCTCGCTCGCGTAGCCGTTGTGCAGGATCGAGTCGCGTCCGATCAGGGGCTGGATGAAGTTGTCGGGGTCGGGGAAGTCCGGGACCCAGCCGATGGTGTACGCGTCGAACTCGCCGCCGGAGTAGCTCTTCTGGAACTGCGTCCACTCCTTCTCGACCACCTTCACCTTGAACAGCCCGGTCGCTTCGAGCTGCCGGCGCAGTTCGGCGGCCTCCGGTGCCGCCGCGCCGCCCTGCGCGTATCCGAGGGTGAGGTTGACCGGTGTCTGCACGTCCGCGTCGCCCTCCATGAGAGTGCGGGCGCGCTCCGTGTCCGGTTCCGGGTAGGTGTCGAAGAAGGGGGTGCTGTGGGAGGTGATGCCCTGCGGGATCAGTGAGTAGAGGGGTTCGACCGTGGACTCGTACACGTCGGAGACGATCCGGGGCCGGTCGATCACGGCGGCGACCGCCTGGCGCACCGCCTTGTCGGCCAACGGCGATCCGGACCGGGTGTTGAGGACGAGGTTGCGGATGGCGGCGCTGCCGGACTCGTTGACCTGCCCGCCGTCGGACCCGCCCTCCAGTCCGGCGATCTCGGACGGCGGGAGCTGCCGGTGGGTGACGTCGACCGTGCCGGCCTGCCAGGCGGCGGCGAGGGCGTCGGAGGTCTTGAAGTACTCGATGTCCACCGGGCCGCCGGTCTCCTCGATCGCGCCCCGGTAGCGGGTGTTGGGCTCCAGGTGGGCGGAGGAGCCCGGCAGGTAGCGGTCGAGGAGGTACGGTCCCGTACCGCCGGTCACGTCACCGTCGAGCAGCGCGTCCGCCGGGTACTGGGTGCGGTCGACGATCGAGCCCGCCCCGGTGGCCACCTTGAGCGGGAACGTCGCGTCGCGGGAGCGGAGCTGGAAGGTGACGGTCCGGCCCTTCGCGGTCACCGACTTGAGCGTGGCGAAGAGGGGCGCGGGGCCGGCGTCGGCCTTGATGGCCAGGACCCGGTCGAAGGAGTACTTGACGTCCTCAGCGGTCATCCGCGCGCCGCTGGGGAAGGTGATGTCGTCCCGCAGCTCGCAGCGGTAGGTGGTGAGTTCCGAACCGGTGAAGGCGCAGGAGCGGGCCGCGTCCGGTACGGGGGTGACCGAGGCGGGCTTGAACGTGAGCAGCGACTGGTAGATGTTGCTGAACAGCGCCCAGGAGCCCGCGTCGTACGCCCCCGCCGGGTCGAGCGACGAGACGACGTCCGTCGTGCCGACGGTGATCGCCTTGGGCTCCGCCCGGTTGGCCGGAAGCAGTTGCCAGCCGCCCACCCCCGCGACCGCGAGAACAAGACATGTGATGAGTATCCGCACCCGGACCGAACGCATCGTTGTGCCCCTCTGTCGCGCCCACCCCTGACCGCGATGGCGCATACCCAACCACACAGGTCTCCACCTGTGGAAGAGAAATGGGGGCTCTTGCGGGAAACAGTCGCGTTAAGTCGAGACAACCGGTGAGTAGCTGTTGGCAACTGGGGAAATGGCCGGTGCGGAGCCGTGAAAAAGGGGTGGGGAGGGGGGGGGGGGCCGGGGGGCCCCCCCCCCCCCCCCCCCCGGGGAGCCGCCCGCCCCGCCGGGGCGAGTGCACGGGTATGTAGGGGGGGGGGCGCGGCCCCCGGCCCCCCCCCCCCTCCCCACCCCGGGGGTCACGCCTGGCGCGAGGCCAGTTCGACGACGGTGATGTCGGAGGGCGCGCCGACCCGTACCGGCGGGCCCCAGGCGCCCGCGCCGCGCGACACGTAGAGCTGGGTGTCCTCGTACCGCTCCAGACCGGCGACGGTGGGGTTGGCGAAGCCCGCGAGGAGGCTGCCGGGCCAGACCTGGCCGCCGTGGGTGTGGCCGGAGAGCTGGAGGTCGACGCCGTGGCGTACGGCGTCGTGGATGACGACGGGCTGGTGCGCGAGGAGCACGGAGGCCCTGGCCGGGTCGCGGTCCCCGAGCGCCTTCACGAAGTCGGGGCCGTCGCCCTCGCTCTCGCCCGCGATGTCGTTGACCCCGGCGAGATCGAATCCGGCGATCTCGACGCGCTCGTTCTCCAGGGGCCGCATGCCCAGCTCGCGTACGTGGTCGACCCAGGCGGCGGCGCCGGAGAAGTACTCGTGGTTCCCGGTCACGAAGAAGGAGCCGTGCCGCGCCTCCAGACCGGCGAGGGGTGCGGCGGCCGGGCCGAGGTCCTGGACGCTGCCGTCGACCATGTCGCCGACGACGGCGATCAGGTCGGGCCGGGTGGAGTTGATCGCGTGGACGATGCGCCGGGAGTGGCCGCTGCCCAGGATCGGGCCGAGGTGGATGTCGCTGACGACGGCGATACGGAAGCCGTGCGCGGAGCGCGGCAGCTTGGCGAGCGGGACGGTGACGCGCTTGACGCGGGGGCCGCGCAGGACGCCGTACGTGCCGTACCCGACGGTGGCCAGCCCGGCGGTGGCGGCGGCGCCGCCGACGACGCGGGAGACGAAGAGCCGGCGGGAGGGGCCGGTGGGCGCGGCGGAGGGGGAGGTGGAGGTGGAAGTGGAGGTGGCAGTGACGGAAGGGGGTGCCGGGACCGGGGTGGAGGCGGTGACGGTGGCGGTGGCCGCGCCCGGCGTCGTCTCAGCGGCGGCCGGCGCCTTCTCGGCCGTGCCCGGCGCCTTCTCAGCGGCACCCGGCGTGGTCTCGGCCGCGCTGCTCTGCGTCGTACCGGCGGCGGCCGGTTCCCGTGGCTCTGTCGGAGTAGTGGGCTCCGGTGTGTTTTCCATGGCGTCCCGCCGGGCCAGGTAGCGGCGCAGCAACGGGCGCCCGACCTCCGCCACACCCAGTGCCAGCACCAGGTACAGCAGCGTCGCCAGCCACAGGAACCCCGGCCAGGCCAGGGCCTGCTGGAGCAGGAACGGTGCCTCGGAACGACTCGAAGCCATAGCGCCGACCGAGAGAACTGGCAGCAGAATAATCGCAACCGTTCCCAGTCTGCGGGCGGGCCCGGGCGCCGCCGTCGTGTCGCGCACCAGGCGCCGCCACACGTACCAGTGGGCCGCGACCAGCACCGCGACCACCGCAAGCACCGCCAGAACGACTACGACAACCACGAAGAGACCCCGCCCCTATACCTGTTGTTCAGGCTGTTCGCGCCGGAGTGCGCGGACGCCACGGAACCCGAGCACGCCGATCGCCGTCCCCAGAAGAAAGGACACGACGGCGAGCGTCAGGTGCACCCAGAAATACCCCGTCGGGTCGCCGGCGTCGTCGAAGGCGAGCCCGCTGCCGTCCTGCCAGAGATTTTTCACGAAAGTGATCCAGATGAACCAGCTCCAGACCCCGAACGCGAGCAGGAACCAGGACACGGGGCGGCTGAGCTTCATGGATTCAGTATCGCCGTCGCCCTCCGGGCGGCGGCGGCGGGGTCCGGGAGTTCCGCCGGTGTCTGCGTCCATAACCAGGGCATGTACGTTCTCGGTCGTGCCCGCTCTGAAAAAGACCGCTGTGACGGTCCTCACCGCCGCCCTGCTGCCTGTTCTGACCGTGCTGCCCGCCTCGGCGGCCGCCGCGGTCCCCGAGACGCCGGAGGCTCCCGCGACCCCCGCGGCCTCCGCGGACAGCGGGTCCGACGCCGCCGGCGGGTCCGGCTTGAAGCAGCCCCAGCCGCCCGCCTCGATGTCCACCGTGGGCGGGGCGCTGCTCGGCAAGGCGGGGACGCAGGTGAATCTCGGCGCGGGCGTGCCGGTGCTGCCCAAGAAGCTGAGCGGCCGGTCCTGGATCGTCGCGGACGCCGAGACCGGCGACGTACTGGCGTCGCACAACGCGCACTGGCGGCTGCCGCCGGCCTCCACGCTCAAGATGCTCTTCGCGGACACGCTGCTGCCCAAGCTGTCCGCGACGGAGGAGTACAAGGTGACCAACACCGACCTCGCGGACGTGGGCGCGGGCAGCAGCCTGGTCGGGGTGAAGGAGAACCTCACGTACACCGTCCACGACCTGTGGCTGGGGGTGTTCCTGCGCTCCGGCAACGACGCCGTCCATGTGCTCTCCGCCATGAACGGCGGGGTGGAGAAGACGGTGGGCGAGATGCAGGCGCAGGCCGAGGAGTTGCAGGCGCTGGACACGCATGTGGTCACGCCCGACGGTTACGACGAGAAGGGCCAGGTCTCCAGCGCGTACGACCTGACGCTGATCGCCCGTTCCGGCCTCCAGAAGAAGGAGTTCCGGGAGTACAGCTCGACGCAGAGGGCCAAGTTCCCCGGCGAGTTCTCGAAGCCGAAGGAGGGCGAGAAGAAGGAGGGCTTCAAGCCGGTACGGGAGAACTTCGAGATCCAGAACACCAACCGGCTGCTGACCGGCGCGGGCGGTGTCGCCCAGTACCGGGGCATCGCGGGCGTCAAGAACGGCAGCACCACCCACGCGGGGAACACCTTCACCGGGGTCGCCGAGCGCGATGGCAAGAAGCTGCTGGTCACGGTCATGAACCCGTCGTCCACGGAGTCCCACGCGGTCTACCAGGAGACGGCCCGGCTGCTGGACTGGGGGTTCACGGCGAGCGGCAAGGTGAAGCCGGTGGGGGTGCTGGTGCCGCCGAAGTCGGCCCGTACGAACGCATCGCCGAACCCCACACAGGTGGGATCCGGCGACGGCGCCGGCCACGACGGCGGGCCCGTGGCGGCGGCGAGCAGTGGCGGTACGGGCGGGGCCGGGGTCGCGCTCGGCATCACGGGCGGGGCGCTGGTCCTGCTGGCGGGTACGGCGTACCTGGTCAACCGGCGCTGGCCGCTGCCCGACCTGGTCCGGCGCCGCCCGCGCGCGTAGCACCCCCGTACTCCTCCCGGCCGTCGTCCTCGCCCCCGTCGCCGCCGTCGCCGCCCGGCTCCGTCCGCTCCGTCTCCGCTTCCGGTTTGCTGCCCGTCGCCGTCCAGGCGGCGCAGAACAGCAGCAGCTTCGCCGTGAAGTTGATCCACAGCAGCAGCGCCACCGGCACCCCGAACGCCCCGTACATGCTCTTCGTCGCCACGCCGCTCATGTAGCCGCCGAGCAGCAGCTTCAGCAGCTCGAAGCCGACGGCGCCGAGCAGCGCGGCGACGACGAGGCGGCGGCGCGGCGGGTGGACGCGGGGCAGCAGCGTCAGGACGTAGAGGAGGAGCAGGAAGTCGGCGACGACCGCGACCGCGAGGGCGGCGGCCTGGAGGAGTACGCCGCCCGCCCCGCCCCGGGGGATGGAGAGCTGGTCGGCGCTCCATCCGACGGCCGTCGAGCCGAGCCACGAGGCGCCGAACGAGGCGAGCCCGGCCGCGCCGAGGCCCAGCAGGACCACGGCGTCCTTGCCCTTGAGCAGGATCGGGTTGCCGTCCCGCGGGTCCTCCAGCTCCCAGACGGCCCGCAGGCACTCCCGCATCGAGCCGATCCAGCCGATGCCGGTGAGGAGCAGCAGCGCGCCGGCCACCACCCCGACGGTGCCCGCGTTGGCGACGAGGGCGTTGATGTCGAGCTGCTGCGAGATGCCGGGCACCTGCTTCGCGATGCTCTCCTGGAGCCGGTCGAGCTGCCCCTGGCTCAGCAGCGCGGCGCCGATCGCCGCGCCCACGGTGATCAGCGGGAAGAGCGCGATGAAGCTGATGAACGTGATGGCGGCGGCGAGGCGTGTCCAGTGGACCCGGTCGAGCCTCTCGTACGAGCGCCAGGCGTGGGTCCGCATCAGGCGCGCCACGACCGGACCGATGACGGGGAGGTTTTTCAGCCAGTCCATGCGGAGGTCTCTACCCCCATTCATACGAGTATCCCTGCGGCCATCACGACAAAGGCGCTCAAGAGTGAGATATAGGGTGATCCTGGCGATACGGTCGCGTCCATGCGCTCACCGATGAAGGACGCCTCCGGCACCTCACACGCCTCCGGTATCCCGCACGGCTCCGGCCTCCCGCACGGCTCCGGGATCCCAGACAGCTCGCGTCTCCCGCACTCCCCGGGCATCCCGCACTCCCTGCTCCTGCTCGGCGGAACGTCGGAGATCGGTCTGGCCACCGCGCGCCGGCTGATCGTCCGCGGCGCCCGTACGGTCTGGCTGGCGGGCCGCCCCTCCCCCGCGCTGGAGGCCGCCGCGGCCGGGCTGCGGACGCTGGGCGCGGAGGTGCGTACAGTCGCGTTCGACGCCCTGGATCCCGGCGCGCACGCGGAGGCGCTGGGGAAGGTCTTCGCGGAGGGCCCGGTCGGCCTGGTGCTGCTCGCCTTCGGGGTGCCGGGCGACCAGGCGCGGGACGAGGCGGACCCGCCGGCCGCGGCCCGGGTGGCGCAGACGAACTACACCGGCGGGGTCTCGGCCGGGCTGGTCTGCGCGGCGGCGCTGCAGGCCCAGGGGCACGGCGCGCTCGTGGTGTTCTCGTCGGTGGCGGCGGAGCGGGCCCGGCGCGCGGACTTCCTCTACGGGTCGGGCAAGGCGGGCCTCGACGCGTTCACGCAGGGGCTGGGCGACGCGATGCAGGGCACCGGCGTGCGGGTCATGGTCGTACGGCCCGGCTTCGTACGGCCGTGGTCGCCCGTGCGGCCCGGGGAGTCCGCGCGGGACCGGGCGCAGGCGCCGACGGCCCTGACGATGGCGGCGACGCCCGGGGAGGTGGCCGTGGCGGTCGAGGCGGGGCTGCGGCGGGGCGCGGAGACGGTGTGGGTGCCGGGGGCGCTGCGGGTGCTGGCGGCGGCGCTCCGGCTGCTGCCGCGCCCGCTCTTCCGCAGACTCCCCATCTGAAGGGCCCTCGGCCGCTCAGGAGCCCGGGTTCAGAGGGTCAGGGGCTCAGGGAGGCGGGGCGGTCGGCGGGGGTGGACTGGGAGGGCACCTCCGGGGTCTCCGTACCGCCGCCGAACGCGTACTCCTGCACCTTGCGCCAGACGCCGTCCGTGCCCTGTTCGTAGAGGGCGAAGGAGGCGCAGCTCCACTCCGCCGCGTACTCCGACAGCTCCTCGTAGGCCCGGTCCATCGCCTCTTCCGCGATGCCGTGCGCGACGGTCACATGCGGGTGGTACGGGAACTGGAGCTCCCGGACGAGCGGCCCGGAGGAGTCCCTGACCCGCTTCTGGAGCCAGGCGCAGGCCGAGGCGCCCTCGACGACCTGGATGTAGACGACCGGGGAGAGCGGGCGGAACGTACCGGTGCCGGAGAGCCGCATGGGGAAGGGCCGGCCGGCCGCCGCGACGGCGGCGAGGTGCGCCTCGATCGCGGGCAGGGTGGCCGCGTCCACCTCGGTGGGCGGCAGCAGCGTGACATGCGTGGGGATGCCGTGTGCGGCCGGGTCACCGAAGCCCGCACGCCGCTCCTGGATCAGAGTGCCGTAGGGCTCCGGGACCGCGATCGAAACGCCGAGCGTTACGGTCCCCACGTCGTTCTCCTCAGTCTCTCTGTCGGTCTCTGGGTCGGTCTCTGAGTCAGTCTCTGGGTCCAAGTTCTGCCGGGCATGCGCCGCCCGCCAGTGTGACGGTCGCACCGCCGTGCTGGCCAGCGCTCGCCGGACCGGGGGCCGGCGTCAGTACATGGCGTAACCGTCTGACGTACCCGCGTCACACGGATTCGTCCATACGGTCGCCCCTCCGTGGCCCCTCCGGACACCCGGTCCAGCCACCTGGCTCAGTGCTTGGCGGGCAGGAACCCCACTCTCTCGTACGTCTGGGCCAGCGTCTCCGCGGCGACCGTGCGGGCCTTCTCCGCGCCCGAGGCCAGGACGGCGTCCAACGTCTCGGGATCGTCCAGATATTCCTGGGTGCGGGCCCGGAAGGGTGTGACGAATTCGACCATCACCTCCGCCAGATCCGTCTTCAGGGCGCCGTACCCCTTGCCCTCGTACCGCTGCTCCAGATCCGCGACGGACGTCTCCGTGAGGGTGGAGTAGATCGTCAGCAGATTGCTCACGCCGGGCTTGGCCACCGCGTCGAAGCGGATCTCCGTGCCGGTGTCGGTGACCGCGCTCTTGATCTTCTTCGCGGTGGCCTTCGGCTCGTCGAGCAGATTGATCAGGCCCTTCGGCGTGGACGCCGACTTGCTCATCTTGACCGCGGGGTCCTGGAGGTCGTAGATCTTGGCGACCTCCCTGACGATGTGCGGCGCCGGGACCGTGAACGTCTCTCCGAAGCGGGAGTTGAAGCGCTCGGCGAGGTCGCGGGTCAGCTCGATGTGCTGGCGCTGGTCCTCGCCGACCGGGACGGCGTCGGCCTGGTAGAGCAGGATGTCCGCGACCTGGAGGATCGGGTACGTGAAGAGGCCGACCGTGGCGCGGTCCGTGCCCTCCTTGGCGGACTTGTCCTTGAACTGCGTCATCCGGGACGCCTCGCCGAACCCCGTGATGCAGTTCATGACCCAGGCGAGCTGGGCGTGCTCGGGGACATGGCTCTGGACGAAGAGCGTGCACCGCTGCGGATCGAGCCCGGCGGCCAGCAGTTGGGCGACGGCCAGCCGTGTGTTGGCGCGCAGCGCGGCGGGGTCCTGCGGCATCGTGATCGCGTGCAGGTCCACGACCATGTAGAACGCGTCGTGGGTCTCTTGCAGCGCCACGTACTGGCGCACCGCACCGAGGTAGTTCCCGAGGTGGAACGAGCCTGCGGTGGGCTGGATGCCGGAGAGGGCGCGAGGACTTTCTGAGGCCATGTTCAGCATTGTCTCAGGTGGGACCGACAGCTCGAAACTGTTCAGCCGGGCGACACGGCGGGCAAGCTTTCACCGTCCGGACTGCGCGCGACGAAAGAAAGTGGGGCCGTGCCCCGCGGACGCGGTAGAGCTTCGCCAGTCTGCCCTGAACGGATCGGAGAGACCCGTGTCGACAACGGAGAGCGCCATCGCCTCGGCGGAAGCCCACAGTGCGCACAATTACCATCCGCTGCCCGTCGTCGTCGCCTCGGCGGAGGGCGCGTGGATGACGGACGTCGAGGGACGGCGCTTCCTCGACATGCTCGCCGGGTACTCGGCCCTCAACTTCGGCCATGGCAACCGGCGGCTCATCGACGCCGCCAAGGCCCAGTTGGAGAGGGTGACGCTGACCTCCCGGGCCTTCCACCACGACCGGTTCGCGGAATTCTGCACGGAGCTGGCCGCGCTCTGCGGCATGGAGATGGTCCTGCCGATGAACACCGGCGCGGAGGCGGTGGAGACGGCGGTGAAGACCGCCCGGAAGTGGGGGTACCGGGTCAAGGGCGTGCCGGACGGCATGGCGAAGATCGTCGTGGCGGGCAACAACTTCCACGGCCGTACGACGACGATCATCAGCTTCTCCACGGACGCGGAGGCCCGCGCGGACTTCGGCCCGTACACCCCGGGGTTCGAGATCGTGCCGTACGGGGACCTCACCGCCATGGAGGCGGCGCTGACCGAGAACACCGTGGCCGTGCTGCTGGAGCCCATCCAGGGCGAGGCCGGGGTGCTGGTGCCGCCGCCGGGCTATCTCGCCGGGGTGCGCGAGCTGACCCGGGCGCGGAACGTGCTCTTCGTCGCGGACGAGATCCAGTCGGGGCTCGGCAGGACGGGCGCGACCTTCGCCTGTGAGCACGAAGGCGTGGTGCCGGACATGTACGTGCTCGGCAAGGCGCTCGGCGGCGGGGTGGTGCCGGTCTCGGCGGTCGTCTCCTCGGCGGCGGTGCTGGGCGTGCACCGGCCCGGCGAGCACGGGTCGACGTTCGGCGGGAACCCGCTGGCGTGCGCGGTGGCGCTGGAGGTCATCGCGATGCTGCGGACCGGCGAGTTCCAGCAGCGGGCGGCGGAGCTGGGCGACCATCTCCACCGGGAGCTGGGGCTGCTGACGGGCGGCGGGGCGGTGGCGGCGGTGCGCGGCCGGGGGCTGTGGGCCGGGGTGGACATCGTGCCGTCGCACGGCACGGGGCGGGAGATCTCGGAGCGGCTGATGGAGCGGGGTGTCCTGGTGAAGGACACGCACGGCTCGACGATCCGGATCGCTCCGCCGCTGGTGATCAGCAAGGAGGACCTGGACTGGGGGCTCGACCAGCTGCGGGCGGTGCTCGCGGAGTAGTGAAGTAGGGAAGTAGTGGAGCAGTAGCCGGGCTCCGTCGCGATGGGGGCTCAGAGCTCAGAGGATGACGTGGGGCAGGAAGCGCGCGTACTCGTCCGTGATCAGGCCCGACGACTCCCGGATGCCGAGCCCCGCCGCCTCGTCGCCGACCACCCACGCGCCGAGCACCACGTGGTTGCCGTCGAAGGCGGGCAGCGGGGCCAGTTCCTGGTAGCAGCACGCCTCGTCCCGTACCACCGGGCGGCCGTCCGGCTCGTGGATCGTGACCCCGGCGCCCTCCCGGCCCAGCAGCGGCTTGGCGACATAGCCGCGGGCGGCGGCGAGTTCGCGGGGGCCGTCGAGGTGGGCGGGGAGGAGGTGGGGGTGGCCCGGGTTCAGCTCCCAGAGGATCGCGAGGAGCGCCTTGTTGGAGAGGAGCATCTTCCAGGCGGGTTCGATCCAGCAGGTGGTGCCCGTACCGCCGCCGTTGTCGAGGGTGTCCAGGACGTGCGGGCCGAACCGGTCGGTGGCCAGCCACTCCCAGGGGTAGAGCTTGAAGCAGGTGCGGATGTAGCGGAGCCGTTCGTCGACGAAACGGCCGGAGAGCCGGTCCCAGCCGATCTCCTCGACGGAGAGCGCCTCGGTCGCCAGCCCGGCCTGGGCCGCGGTCTCGCGCAGATACGCGACGGTCATCAGGTCCTCGCCCAGTTCGTCGCCGTCGGAGTGCGCGAAGTGGACGGGGCCCGGCGGCAGCAGGGCGGCCTGCCGCCGCCAGGCGTCGACGAGGCGTTCGTGGAGGGAGTTCCACTGGTCGGCGCCGGGGAAACGGTCCTCCATCCAGAACCACTGGGCGCTCGCGGCCTCGACCAGCGAGGTGGGGGTGTCGGCGTTGTACTCCAGCATCTTCGCCGGCCCCGAGCCGTCGTAGTGCAGGTCGAACCGGCCGTACAGGGACGGCAGTTCGGCGCGGCGCCGCCAGGACTCGGAGATCAGCCCGGCCAGCCGGGGGTCGGTGACGCCGAGGTCGGCGAACCGGTCGTGCGCGACGATGTGCGCGGCGGCGTCCAGGCAGAGGGCGTGCAGTTCCTCCACGACCTCTTCGAGGGCCTCCACCTCGGGCAGGGTGAAGGTGTAGTAGGCGCTCTCGTCCCAGTACGGGCGCAGGGAGCCGTCCGGGTGGCGGGTGAGCGGGTAGACGACGCCCTGTTCCTCGACGGTGCGCTGCCAGTCGGGGCGCGGGGCGATGGTGTGACGTTTCATCAGCCGCCGCCGGAGCCGGAGCCGGAGCAGCCGAAGCCGCCGCGGTCGACCGCCGCCTTGTCGAAACTGCCGCCCTCGACCTTGCCCTTGCTGCTGGAACCCCCGTAGTAGTACGAGCCGCTGCCACCGCTCTTGCACTGGGAGCTGGGCAGGGACTCCTTGGTCGTACGGTCGGCGCACCGCTTGTCGGGCTCCGAGCCGCAGGACGTGAGGGCGAGTGCCAGCACCCCCATGGACCCCAGCACGACCGTGCTCGACCTCAGTTTCCGTTCCCGTGCGGTCATGTGCCGCACCTCCCCCGTGGTGTTCGATTCTGGCCAAGAGGCCGCCCGAACACCTTAGATGGCCGGTTCGGCCTCTTGTAAGGACGGTGCGCCGTCTGTTGCCCGGATGTGCCCGTTGGAGAGGACCTAAGGTCGCTTTGTGCTTCTCGGGATGATCTGCGCACTGGGTTCGGCGGTCTGTTACGGCACCGCGTCCGTGCTCCAGGCCGTCGCGGCGCGCGCCGCGGAACCCGGGACCGGGTCGGGGGTCGATCCGGCACTGCTGCTGCGGGCGCTGCGGCAGTGGCGGTACGCGGCCGGACTCGGCCTGGACGGGCTGGGGTTCGCCCTCCAGATCGTCGCGCTGCGCGCGCTGCCGATCTACGCGGTGGGCGCGGCGCTCGCCGCGAGTCTGGCGGTGACGGCGGTGGTCGCCGCGCGGGTGCTGCGGGTACGCCTCAGCTCCACGGAGTGGGCCGCGGTGGCGGTGGTCTGCGGTGGCCTGGCGATGCTGGGACTCGCCTCGGGCGCGGAGGGGCACGGTACGGGCCCAGCCGCCCTGCGCTGGGCCCTGCCGGCCGTCGTGGCGGCGATCCTCCTGGCGGGCGCGGTCGCGGGGCGCCTCCCCGGCCGGGCGCGGGCGCTGGTGCTGGGGCTGGGCGCGGGGTTCGGCTTCGGGGTGGTGGAGGTCGCGGTCCGGCTGATCGACCCGGCCGATCCCCTCGCCCCCGGGAACCCGGCGCTCTGGGCGCTGCCGCTGGCCGGCGGGGCCGCGTTCCTGCTGCTCACCTCGGCGTTCCAGCGCGGCTCCGTGACCACGGCGACGGCGGGCCTGGTCCTCGGCGAGACGGTCGGCCCGGCCCTGGTGGGCGTGGCCTGGCTCGGTGACCGCACCCGGGACGGGCTGGCGTGGCTGGCGGTGACGGGCTTCGCGGTGGCGGTGGCGGGCGCGCTGACCCTGGCCCGCTTCGGGGAACCGCCGGCGCCCGCCGGGCCGGGGGGAACGGCTGGGAAAAGGGCTGGGGGAAGGGCTGGGGGAAGGGCTGGCGAGTAGACGCCAGAGAGTGATCGAGCCATTGCCCACGGCGATCACGGTGAGCGACGATGTCCCGTATCCGATATCCGATGAAGCCGTATCCGATGAAGGGGAGGTGACCATGGGTGGTCACAGCAAGCCCGATCCCGCCCCCTCCCAGGGCAAGCCCCCGCCGGGGAACTCCGACAGCAAGGTGCCCGATCCGCCACCGCCCACCGGCAAGCGCAGGAAGGAGGGGTGCTGACCCCCGTCGATGCGTACCGGCGGCGGCTTGCGGACGACATGGCGGTCCGGGGCTGCTGGCCGGAGGATTCGCCCTGGGTCCGCTCGGCCGTCGAGGCCCTGCCCCGGCACCGGTTCGCCCCCGAGCGGGTCTGGGTGTGGGACGGCGAGGAGTACCTGCCGGTGGACCGCGCCACCGACCCCCGGGGATGGGCGGGCGCCGTGTACGCCGGGTCGTACGACTCCACGGTCATCCAGGTCACCGACGGCCTGCCCACCTCCAGCCTGTCCTGCGTCTCCGTCGTGGCCGACATGCTCGACTCGCTGATGCCCGAGCCCGGCCACCGGGTGCTCGAACTCGGCACGGGAGCGGGGTGGAACGCCGCGCTGCTCGGGCTGCGCGCGGGCGCCGGGCGGGTCGCCAGTGTGGAGTTCGACGCGGGTCTCGCGGACGCCGCGCGGGAGCGGATCAGGAGCGCGGGCGCGGAGGTATCGGTACGGGTGGGTGACGGGTCGCTCGGGCTGCGGGACGGGGCACCGTACGACCGGGTGATCGCGACCTACGCGGTGGAGGAGGTGCCCTGGGCCTGGGTGGCGCAGACCCGCCCCGGCGGCCGGATCGTCACCCCGTGGGGGCGGCTCGGGCATGTCGCGCTCACGGTGGCCGGCGACGGCCGGTCGGCCTCCGGCTGGGTGCAGGGCCTGGGGATGTTCATGCCCAGCCGGTACGCCGCCGGACCGGGCCCGGGGTTCCACGAGATCCGCGCCGCCGTCCCACCGGAGACGGAGTCCCCGTTCTCCAGGGACCCTTCGGCGCTCACGGACGGGAACGCGCTCTTCGCCCTGCGGGTGCTGCTCCCCGACGTACGGATCATCACGGAGTCGGGCAGGGACGGTGTGCGCGCCCTGCTGCACGACGGCCGTTCCTCCTGGGCGACCCTCGCCGGGACGGCGGGCCGCCCGGCCGTGGCCCGTCAGGGCGGGGCACGGCGGCTGGCCGACGAGGTGGCGCGGGCGTGGCGGAGGTGGGAACGCGCGGGCGCGCCGTCGCTCCACGACTTCGGCATGACGCGGACGCCCGACGAGCAGTACATCTGGAGCGGCGACCGGGAGACGGGCCCCCGCTGGGCGCCCGGGTAGCCGGCCGTTCGGTGCCATGGCCCGCGTCGGTGCCGTGTCCCGCGCGGCCGCTCGGCGACGTGCCCGGTGTCACGGCAGGGCGCGGCACAGGGCGTCCAGGGCGCCCGCCCACGCGCTGTCGGGCGGGGTGCCGTAGCCGACGACCAGGGCGTCCGGGCCCGGTGGTGTCGACGGGTGGCGGAAGCCGGCCAGGCCTTCCAGGGCCAGGCCCTGCCAGGCCGCACCCTCGACCACCGCGCGTTCCATGCCCGGCGGCAGCTCGATGACGGCGTGCAGCCCGGCCGCGACCCCGGTCACCCGGACGTCGGGGGCCCGGTCCGCGAGGGCCTCGGTGAGCTGGTCGCGACGGCGCCGGTAGCGCAGCCGCATGGCGCGAACATGGCGGTCGTACGCGCCCGAGGCGATGAACTCCGCGAGCGTGAGCTGGTCCAGCGCGCTCGACGCCCAGCCGGTGGTCTCCTTCACCGCCGTCACCTCCTCCACCAGCCCGTCCGGCACCACCAGCCAGCCCAGCCGCAGCCCGGGGGCCAGGGACTTGCTTGCCGTACCGAGGTAGACCACCCGCTCCGCGTCGAGCCCCTGGAGCGCCCCGACGCGCTGGCGGTCGTAGCGGAACTCCCCGTCGTAGTCGTCCTCCAGGAGCAGCCCGCCCGTGGCGCGCGCCCAGTCGACCGCAGCCGCGCGCCGGTCGGGGTGGAGGGCGCCGCCCGTCGGGAACTGGTGCGCCGGGGTCATCAGCACCGCGCCGACGCCCTGGGTACGGGCCAGCTCCGGCAGTTCCTCGGTGCGGGTGCCGCGCGCGTCGAGACCGAGCGCGGGCGTGCGGATCCCGGCGCCGGTCAGCTTGGCGCGGTGGTGCCGCAGCCCGTACGCCTCGACGGCCACAGCCCGCACCCGGCGCGCCCTGAGCACCTGCGCGAGCAGGCTCAGCCCGTGGACGAAACCCGCGCAGACCACGATCCGCTCCGGGGTGACGTCCACCCCGCGCGCCCGTGCCAGATAGTCGGCGAGGACGGTCCGCAGCTCGATCCGGCCGCGCGGGTCGCCGTAGCCGAAGGCGTCGTACGGCGCGGCGGTCAGCGCGCGGCGGGCCGCCGTCAGCCACTGGGCGCGGGGGAACGCGGCGAGGTCGGGGGAGCCCGCGAGCAGGCTGTGCGCGGCGCGGCCCGGGTCGCGCCGGCCCCCGACCGCCACCGGCGCGGTCCGGCGCGGCGCGGAGCGCCTGGCGACCCGGGTGCCCGAGCCCTGCCGGGCGGTGAGCCAGCCCTCGGCGACGAGCTCGGCGTAGGCGTCGGCCACGGTGTTACGGGCCACGCCCAGATCGGCGGCGAGGGAGCGGGAGGACGGCAGCCGGGTGCCGGGCGCGAGCCGGCCCGTACGGACGGCGTCCCGCAGGGCGTCCATCAGGCCGGCGCGCAGCCGGGGGCCGCGCAGCTCCAGGTGGAGGTCGCCGCCGAAGGAGACCGTCGGCCCGCGCGGACCGGGCGGCCGGTCCGTGTCCGATGGCCGGTCCGTATCCGATGGCCCGTTTGCGGACGATGGCTCGGGGCGCCGATTGGCCCAGGAATCTGTCATGGAAATGGACCATAGCCCTGTGCCACTGGCGGCGTAGCGTCGTACTCATGACGACAGACACGACAGACACAGCGAACGCGACGAACATGACGGCCACCACGAGCACGACCGGCACCCTGCCCGAGCACACCCCCCGCCTCAATCTCGCCCAGCTCGTCCCCGACGTCTACAAGGCCATGGTCCGGCTGGACGCGGCGGCCCGGCAGGGGGTGGACCCGACCCTGCTCGAACTGGTCAAGATCCGTGCCTCGCAGCTCAACCACTGCGCCTTCTGCCTCGACATGCACTCGAAGGACGCGCTGGCGGCCGGCGAGTCGGTGGAGCGGATCGTGCAGCTCAGCGCGTGGGAGGAGTCCCGGCACTTCTACACGGCGAAGGAGATCGCCGCGATCGAGCTGGCCGAGGCGATCACCGTACTGACCGTCGGCTTCGTGCCGGACGAGGTGTACGAGAGGGCCGCCGCGCACTTCGACGAGACCGAGCTGGCCCATCTCATCTCGGCGATCACGGTGATCAACGCCTGGAACCGCTTCGCCGTGACCACCCGTGGCGTCCCGGGCCACTACACCCCGGGCAGCCACAAGTAACCGCCCCGGGCGCCGTCGTCCGCACCGGCCTCGAACCGGTGCACCGGACCCTTACGACTTCGGCAGCCACTTCCGCCACGTCGGCTCGTTCGCCCCGACCCACTTCTTCGCCGCCTCCTCCGGCGTGAGCTTCTGCTCGGCGATCATCAGGGCGACCTCGTTCTGCGCCTCGGTCGTCCAGCGGAAGTTCTTCAGCAGGGCCGCCGCTCCGCCGCCCTTCTCCGCGAAGTCCGCGTTCAGGTACTTCTGGAGCGGGGTGTGCGGATAGGCGCAGGCGACCTTCTTCGCGTCGGCGTCGCACCCTTCCTTGTACTCCGGGAGCTTCACCTCCGTCATGGGGACCTTCTGGAACAGCCACTGCGGCGTGTACCAGTAGGTCAGGAAGGGCTTCTTCTCCTTGGCGAACTGCTTGATCTGGGTGATCTGGGCCGCCTCGGAGCCCGAGAAGACCACTTGATAGTCCAGTTTCAGATTGGCCACCAACGCCTTGTCATTGGTGACGTACGACGGCGAGCCGTCCAGCAACTGGCCCTTGCCGCCGCTCTCCGGGGTACGGAACTGGTCCGCGTACTTGTTGAGGTTCCGCCAGTCCGTCACGTCCGGGTGCTGCTTCGCGAAGTACGTGGGGACGAACCAGCCGATGTGGCCGGTGACTCCGAGCCCGCCGCCCGGTGTGATGGTCTTCTTGTCCTCGATGTAGCGCTGTTCCTGTTCCGGGTGGCCCCAGTCCTCCAGGATCGCGTCGACCCGGCCCTGGCTGAGGGCGTCCCACGCGGGGACCTCGTCGATCTGGACGGTGTCCACGCGGTAGCCCAGCTCGTGTTCGAGGAGATACGTCGCCACGGCCACGTTGGCCTGGGCGCCCACCCACGACTGCACGGAGAGGGTGACGGTCTTCGAGCCCTGTGCGTTGGCGTACGGGGACGCCTGCTTGGTCATGTCGGCCGCGCCGCAGCCGGTGACGGCCAGCAGTACGGCCACCGACGCGAGGGCCCCCGCCGTACGCGGACGGACCTGCCCGCGCGGGCGCGTTCCGGTGCGTGCCATGTCAGGCCCCCTTCCTCTCTCCGCCACGGCGTTCCGTGGGCTGGGTCACCCGGTCCAGCATCAGACCGAGGCAGACGATCGCGGCGCCCGCGACCAGGCCTGTCGCCAGGTCGCCCTGGGCCAGGCCGAACACCACGTCGTAACCGAGCGCCCCGCCGCCGACCAGTCCGCCGATGATGACGACGGCGAGGACGAGGACCACGCCCTGGTTGAGCGCGAGGCGCAGCGCGGGCCCGGCGAGGGGCAGTTGGACCTGGCGCAGTTGCTGGCCGCCGGTGGCGCCGAGCGAACGCGCGGACTCCAGCGCCGCCGGGTCGACCTGGCGCAGCCCCTGGGTGGTGATGCGGACGACGGCGGGCAGCGCGTAGACGACGGCCGCGGCCACCGCGGGGGCCCGGCCCACGCCGAAGAGCGCCACGACGGGGATCAGGTAGACGAACTGCGGCAGGGTCTGGAAGACGTCGAGGACCGGGCGGAGCAGCGCCTCGAAGCGGGCGCTGCGGGCCGCCGCGATCCCGGTGGCGAAGCCGATGACCAGGGTGACGGCGACGGCGGCCAGCACCTGGGAGAGCGTGTCCAGCGACGGCTTCCAGACGCCGAGCACACCGATGGCGGCCAGCGCGAGGACGGCGGTGAGCGCGGTCCGCCAGGTGCCGATGAGCAGGGCGAGCGCGGCGACGATCAGCAGCAGCGCCCACCAGGGCAGCCCCTGGAGTCCGCCGCGCAGCGGGTCGAGCACCCAGGTGGTGAAGCGGCCGGCCCAGTCGGCGGTGCCGCCGACGACGGGGACGCCCGAGTAGAGGTGGGCGGTCATCCAGTCGACGGCCGTGTTGACGGGTCCGGCGATGGCGAGCGTCCACCCCGTGGGCCAGTCGAGCCGGTCCAGGAGGCGTCCGGCGAGCGCGACGAGAGCGGCGGCCCCGGCGGCCACGGCCCAGCCGCGCCATCCCGTACGGAACCGGGCCGCCACCGCCGCCACCCCTGCCACCGCCGACGGCGTACCGGAGGGGCGGTCCAGGCCGGAGCCGGCCGCGGCGGTCGTCCGGTCGAGGACCACGGCGAGCAGCACGATCGGCAGCCCGGCGGCGAGCGCCGCGCCGACGTCGACCGAGGCCAGCGCCTGGTAGACGCGGTCGCCGAGGCCTCCGGCGCCGATCACGGAGGCGATGACGGCCATCGAAAGGGCCATCATGATCGTCTGGTTGAGGCCGAGGAGGAGCTGTTTGCGGGCGAGCGGCAGGCGCGCGGTCAGCAGCCGCTGCCACGGCGTCGCGCCGAGGGAGGTGACGGCTTCCATCACGCCGGGGTCGGCGCCCCGCAGGCCGAGCGCGGTGAGCCGGGCCATCGGCGGGGCCGCGTACACGACGGTCGCCAGGACCGCCGCGGGGACGCCGATGCCGAAGATCAGCACGACCGGCAGCAGATAGGCGAAGGCGGGCAGCACCTGCATGGTGTCGAGCACCGGGCGCAGCGCGCGGTGGAGCCGGTCGGAGAGTCCGGCGGCGAGGCCGAGGAGCGCGCCGGCCACCACGGACGCGGCGACGGCGACGACCATCAGCGCGAGCGTCTGCATGGTCGGCACCCACATGCCGAGCACCCCGCACAGGGCGACGGAGCCGGCAGTGGTGAGGGCGAGGCGCCCGCCCGCGACGCGCCAGGCGATCAGGCCGGCCGCCGCGGTGACCCCGGCCCAGCCCATGGCGAGAAGCAGCAGGTAGACGGCGCGCACGGAGAGGACGACGGCGTTGCTGACATGGCCGAGGAAGTAGAGGAAGAGCGGGTGGCTGTCGCGGTTGTCGATGATCCAGTCGCTGGCGCCGCCGAGCGGGCCGGAGAGGTCGACGGTCAGCGCCTCGGGCCAGACGGTGCCGGGCCAGCGGGTGAGGGCCAGCGGGACGAGGACGGCGGCGAAGACCGCGAGCAGCAGCAGCTTGCCGAGCCCGCGCCGGCGGCCCGGCGTGGCGGCGAGGGCTGCGGCCGCCCCCAGGGTCCGGGAGGCTCCGGGGGCGCCCGTGGCGGTGGTCATCGGAGGGCCGCCGCCTCTCCGTCGCCGGGCCGCGCCGCCGGGTCCGCCCCCGTCTCCGTACCGCTCCCCGGGCTGCTCGTCGCGTCCGTACCGGCGACCACGCCGAGCAGGCACGCGTGGTCGACGACGCCGACGAGCCGGCCCGCGTCGACGACCCGCGCCGCGGTGTCGCCGGAGCGGGCCACGGCCTCGATCGCCTCGGAGACGGTGGCGGTCGGCGCGAGGGCCGGGCCCGTGGCGGTGTCCCCGGGGGCACCGGGCCGCATGGCCGCGCGTACGGTGATGACCTGCTCGCGGGGTACGTCGCGGACGAAGTCCCGTACGTACGCGTCGGCAGGCTGCCCGACGATCTCCTCGGGCGTGCCGAGCTGGACGATCCGGCCGTCGCGCATCAGCGCGATGCGGTCGCCGAGGCGCAGCGCCTCGTTGAGGTCGTGGGTGATGAAGACCATCGTGCGGCCCTCCTCGCGGTGCAGCCGGATGACCTCCTCCTGCATCTCGCGGCGGATCAGCGGGTCGAGCGCGCTGAACGGCTCGTCGAAGAGGAGCACCTCGGGGTCGACGGCGAGCGCGCGGGCCAGCCCGACGCGCTGCTGCTGGCCGCCGGAGAGCTGTCCGGGCCTGCGGTCCTCCAGGCCGTCGAGGCCGACCTTGCCGACGACCTCGGCGGCCTTCGCGCGGCGTTCGGCGCGGGCCACGCCCTGGATCTCCAGGCCGTAGGCGACGTTGTCGAGCACGGAGCGGTGCGGCAGCAGGCCGAAGTGCTGGAAGACCATGGCGGCCCGGTGCCGGCGCAGGGCGCGCAACCGGGTCCGGTCCATCGACAGGACGTCCTCGCCGTCGATGGCTATCGCGCCGGACGTCGGCTCGATGAGCCGGGTCAGACAGCGTACGAGCGTGGACTTCCCGGAGCCCGACAGGCCCATGACGACGAAGACCTCGCCCTTGCGGACGTCGAAGGAGACATCGCGTACGGCGGCGGTGCACCCGGTGCGCTCCCGCAGCTCGGGCGCGGGGAGCGCGGCGAGTTCCGGGTCGGCGGGTACGCGGGCGGCCCCCGGGCCGAAGACCTTCCACAGGTCGCGTACGGCGAAGACGGGCGGCTGTCCGTCCGTACCGCCCCCGCCGCCTCCTCCGCTCCCGCTCCCGCTCTCCCCGGTGGCGGCTTCGGATCGTCGGTCGAGTTCGCTCATCGGATCAGCCCTTTCTCCTCGGTCGCTGCCTCGGTGGCTGCCTCGATGAGCAGTTCCGCGCACTTCTCCCCGACCATCAGGACCCCGATCATCGGGTTCACCGCCGGCATCGTCGGGAAGACCGACGCATCGGCGACACGGATGGATTCGAGTCCCCGGATCCGCAGATCGGGTGCGACGACGGCCTGTTCATCGGTGGCGGCACCCATCCGGCAGGTACCGGCGGGGTGGTACACGGTGTGGGCGCACTTACGGGCGTACTCGCTCAGTTCCTCGTCGGAGGTGACCTCCGGCCCCGGCGCGACCTCGCGCTTCAGCCAGGCCGACAGCGGATCGGCGGCGGCGACCCGGCGCGCGATCCGGATGCCGTCGACGAGCGTGCGCCCGTCGTAGTCGTCCTCGTCGGTGAAGTAGCGGAAGTCCAGGGCGGGTTTGACCTCCGGGTCCGCGCTCGTGAGGTACAACCGGCCCCGGCTGCGCGGCTTGGGGATGTTCGGAGTCATCGACACGCCGTGCTCGGGGCGTTGGTACCCGATCCGCTCCGGGTTGTCGGTGAAGGGGATCTGGTAGAAGTGGAACATCAGGTCGGGGCCCTCGGTCTCCGGGTCGCGCCGGACGAACAGCCCCGCGTCGGAGTCCATCGCCGAGTTCTCCGGGATCGGCCCGTCGGTCTCCCAGACGATCACCGACTCGGGGTGGTCGAGCAGGTTCTCGCCGACGCCCGGCAGGTCGTGGACGACGGGGATGCCGAGCTTCTCCAGGTCCGCGCGCGGACCGATGCCCGAGTGCAGCAGCAGCCGGGGCGTGTCGACGGCGCCCGCGCAGACGAGGACCTCGGTGCGGGCCTCGACCAGCTTCTCCGTACCGTCCGCCGTCCGCACCCGTACGCCCGTGGCGCGGGTGCCCTCGAACTCCAGCCGGTACGCCCAGGTCTCCAGCAGCAGATGGAGATTGGGGCGGTCGAGGAAGGGGTGGAGGTAGGCGACGGAGGCGGAGGAGCGCTTGTTGTTCTCCGGGTGGTACGCGAGGTCGAAGAAGCCGACGCCCTCGTGGAAGGGCTTCCGGTTGAAGCCTTCGACGCGGGGGACGCCGAGCGCGGCCTGCGCGGCGTCGACGAAGTCCCGGGCGATGGCGTTGCGGTCGCGCTCGTCGACGGGCACGACGTTGTTGCGCAGCCGGGCGAAGTACGGGTCCATGGAGCCCGCGTCCCAGCCCTCGGCGCCGGCCGCGGCCCACTCGTCCCAGTCGGACGGCAGCGGCTTGAAGGCGATGAGCGTGTTGTGCGAGGAGCAGCCGCCCAGCACCCGGGCGCGGCTGTGGCGGATGTGCGAGTTGCCGCGCGGCTGCTCGGTCGTCGGGTAGTCGTAGTCCAGCTCGCCGCCCAGCAGCCCCATCCAGCGCCGCAGGGTCAGTACGTCCTCGCGGTCGACGTCGGAGGGGCCGCCCTCGATGACGGCGACGGTGACGCCGGGGTGCTCGGTGAGCCGGGAGGCGATCACCGAGCCGGCGGTGCCGCCGCCGACGACGACGTAGTCGTACGTCTCCGCCGTCTCCGCCGCCGTCGCATCCGCCGCGCCCGTCAGGTCCGCCATGTCCACGAGTGGTCTGCTCCTCTGCTGGAGGGTCGTACGAGGTTCTTGCGGCGCTGTTCCAGCGCGGTTCCGGTGCGGTTCCGGGCTTGTTCCGGTCGCGGTCGTCCGGTGGTACGCGGGTACGTCGGTACGTACGTCAGCCCGCGAACCAGCGGACCGGGCGCGGTTCGAGGTTCTGGTAGACGTGCTTGGCCTCGCGGTACTCCGCGAGCCCCGCGGGCCCGAGCTCGCGTCCGATGCCGGACTTGCCGAATCCGCCCCACTCGGCCTGCGGGAGGTAGGGGTGGAAGTCGTTGATCCAGACGGTGCCGTGCCGCAGCCGGCCGGCCACGCGCCGCGCGCGCCCCGGGTCCGCGCTCCACACGCCGCCCGCGAGCCCGTACTCGGTGTCGTTGGCCAGGGCGACGGCCTCGTCCTCCGTACGGAACGTCTCGACCGTCAGGACGGGGCCGAAGACCTCCTCCCGTACGACGCGCATCTCGCGGTGGCACTGGTCGAGGACGGTCGGCTCGTAGAAGTAGCCGCCTTCGGGCCGGGCGGCGGACGGCGCGGGCCGCTTGCCGCCGGAGCGCAGCACGGCGCCCTCGGCGAGCGCGGAGGCGACGTACTCCTCGGTCCTGGCGAGCTGCCGCGCGGAGACGAGCGGGCCGCACTCCACGGCGTCCTCGGTGCCCCGGCCGAGCCGGATCCGGCCGGCGCGGCGGGCGAGTTCCGCGACGAAGCGCTCGCGCAGGGACTCCTCGACGATGAGCCGGGAGCCCGCGGAGCAGACCTGGCCGCTGTGCATGAAGGCGGCGTTCAGCGCCTGGTCGACGGCGGTGTCGAAGCCCTCGTCGGTGGCGCAGGCGTCCGCGAAGACGACGTTCGGGTTCTTGCCGCCGAGT
Source organism: Streptomyces sp. NPDC056987 (assembly GCF_042673865.1). NCBI lineage: Bacteria > Bacillati > Actinomycetota > Actinomycetes > Kitasatosporales > Streptomycetaceae > Streptomyces > Streptomyces sp. NPDC056987. The sequence goes on along the minus strand of NZ_JBHURV010000008.1, from coordinate 195,422 downwards.
TCGAGGGCGACCTTCTTCACGCCCGGGGCCGCCGCCTCCATCACCTTCGTACCGCTGCTGAGTCCGCCGGTGAACGAGACGAGGTCCACGTCGGGGTGGGCGGAGAGCCGGGCGCCGACCGGGTCACCGGCGCCGGTCACGAGGTTGGCGACGCCGGGCGGCAGTCCCGCCTCGGCGAGCAGGTCGATGAGGTCGACCGTGGAGAGCGGGGTGATCTCGCTCGGCTTGATGACGAACGTGTTGCCCGCGGCGAGCGCCGGGGCGATCTTCCAGCTCGCCTGGAGGAGGGGATAGTTCCAGGGGGTGATCAGCGCGCAGACCCCGACCGGCTCGTGGACGACCACGCTGTGGACGGTGTCCGAACCGGCGTCGACGACCCGGCCGCCGCTCTCGTTCATCACGAGGTCCGCGAAGTAGCGGAAGGCGTCCGCGACGCAGTCGACGTCGACGCGCCCCTCTTCGAGGGTCTTGCCGGAGTCCTTGCTCTCCAGCAGCGCTATCTTCTCGCGGTTGCGGGTCAGCAGGCCGGCGGTCCTGCGCAGCAGCGCGGCCCGCTCGGCGACCGGGGTACGCGGCCAGGGGCCGTGGTCGAAGGCGGCCCGCGCGGCGGCGACCGCGGCGTCGGCGTCCTGGGTGCCGCCCTCGGAGACGACGGCGAGCACCGTCGCGTCGGCGGGGTCGAGGATGTCCCGCGTGGCACCGGAGGCGGCAGCACGCCACTTTCCGTCCACATGAATCGTCTGTTGTGCCGACACGTCGCGTATTGCCTTCCATTCCCGGAACATTCCTCACCAGCGAGAACTGGCGATTCAGGCATCTGCCCAGGGGGGTGGAAAGCATGCGTACGGTGTGACGGAAAGTGCCTCGTGTCACTCGGCGGGTGCCGCCCCGCCGGATGCCGCCCCGGCGGGTGTCACTTCCGTCACGCCGTACCCGGCGCTTACGGTGCTCAGTCCTCCGCGGGCTCGTCCTGGACCCGGAGTCCCGCCACCCACAGCGGCATCAGCCAGTGCGTGATCAGCGCCACGGCCAGCGCGTACGGCAGCGACACCGTCACATCCGTGTCCCCGAGCACCCGGGCCCCGACGAAGCCGAGCGTGCCGCCCAGCAGCAGGACGAGCATGGCCCGGTGGGCCCGCGCGCCGACCCGGTCGCGCTCCGCGCGCTGCCGCTCGTCCAGCACCCGGCCGCGCAGCTCCAGCAGCCCGCGCGTGGCGCTGTTGATGACGCCGGTCGCGAGGAACCAGGGCAGCAGCAGCCCGATCATCACGAAGAGGAGCCACATCCGCCCCGTGGCCTGCGCCACGCCCCAGGTCACCGCGATGGACACGGTCAGCGCGATGTGGGCGGCGACGACCAGTCTCCGGCGGGCGGCCGTCGCGTGGAACGCCCGGGCCTCGCCCCGGTTCATCAGCGCGCTCATGCGCCGGTCGTACGCCGTGGGCGCCGGCGTCGGCGCCTCCCGCCCTGCCGTCTCTCGTGCGGTCATCACTGCTTCCTCCCGTAGACCTTGTCCGTGAGCGGGCTGAAGGGTTCGAGGGAGAACAGCGCCTCCACCGGGAGGCCGAAGTACTCCGCGATCCTCAGGGCCAGGTCGAGGCTGGGGTTGTACTGCCCCCGCTCGATGTAGCCGACGGTCTGGTAGTGGGCTCCCACCGCCTCGGCCAACTGCTGGCGTGACACGTTCCGTTCGGCCCTCACCACGGCCAGCCTGTTGTGCACCTGCTCGCTCATGTATAAGAAGTACTACATTCACGAGGAGGTTGACAACACCGGTGGCGCGAAAAGGCCCCGTACGGCCGGTGGCGGTCCGGCGGTACGGGGCCTTCGTTCAGCGGGGTCCGGTCGGATCAGGCGGGTCGGATCAGGCCGGTGAGGTCAGGCGGGTCAGATCAGGCGGGTCAGATCAGGCCGAGCTCGCGCACCGCGTCGCGCTCCTCCGCCAGCTCCTTGACCGAGGCGTCGATCCGGGCGCGCGAGAAGTCGTTGATCTCCAGGCCCTGGACGATCTCGTAGGCACCGTTCTTGGTGGTGACCGGGAAGGAGGAGATCAGGCCCTCCGCCACACCGTAGGAACCGTCCGACGGGATACCCATCGAGGTCCAGTCGCCCTCGGCGGTGCCGTTGACCCACGTGTGCACGTGGTCGATGGCCGCGTTGGCGGCGGAGGCGGCCGAGGACGCGCCACGGGCCTCGATGATCGCCGCGCCGCGCTTGGCGACGGTCGGGATGAAGGTGTCGGCCAGCCACGCCTCGTCGTTGACGGTCTCCGCGGCGTTCTTGCCCGCGATCTCCGCGTGGAAGATGTCCGGGTACTGCGTGGCGGAGTGGTTGCCCCAGATCGTCAGCCGCTTGATGTCGGAGACCGTGGCGCCGGTCTTCGCCGCGAGCTGCGAGATGGCGCGGTTGTGGTCGAGGCGCGTCATGGCGGTGAAGCGCTCGCGGGGTACGTCCGGGGCCGCGGCCTGGGCGATCAGGGCGTTGGTGTTGGCCGGGTTGCCCACGACGAGGACCTTGATGTCGTCGGCGGCGTGGTCGTTGATCGCCTTGCCCTGCGGCTTGAAGATGCCGCCGTTGGCCGCGAGCAGGTCGCCGCGCTCCATGCCCTTCGTACGGGGGCGGGCGCCGACCAGCAGGGCGACGTTCGCGCCGTCGAAGGCGACGTTCGGGTCGTCGGTGATCTCGATGCCGCGGAGCAGCGGGAAGGCGCAGTCGTCCAGCTCCATCGCGGTGCCCTCGGCGGCCTTGAGGCCTTGGGGGATTTCGAGGAGACGCAGCTTGACCGGCACGTCCGCGCCGAGGAGCTGGCCGGAGGCGATGCGGAAGAGCAGCGCGTAACCGATCTGGCCGGCCGCGCCGGTGACGGTGACATTCACGGGAGTGCGGGTCATGGCGGTCTCCGTAAGACAGTCTGGCGGTGGGGGTCCCTGCCCCTGATGCGGGACATCTCCCCAGCACCCTTCCGCATGGGGACCGGTGTTCGACCGTCCGTCATCCGAATCTTGACGTGAAGAGATATCCAGCGGTCAGGCTATCCGACCCGGGACAGCCCGCGCCCGCGCCCCCTTTGTGGGGCACCTCACGGCGCGGGCGGGTGCCGGTGCGGGTACCTGCCCGAGGAGCGCGCCGAAACCGGTGCGGGTGGTCGCCTCACTGCGGGGGTGTGGTGCAGCCCGTCTCGCCGGTCTTGAGCGTCGCGCAGGCCTTGACGCTCGCCTCGTCCGGCGCCGCGGACATCGCGGTGTACGCGTTGGTGGCGGTCTCCACCGCGCCGCTCTGGCTCTCCCCCTTCACGGGAGTGATCCGTATCTCGTCGCCGAGGGCCGCCTGCGTTATTCGCGCCCAGGCGGCGCCGCAGGTCTTGCTGTAGCGGACCTCGACCAGCGCCGTGCCGACCGTGGCGCTCGCGATCGTCCGGGCGAGCTCGCCACCGCACCCCATGGCTTCCGGGTCCTTGCCGGCGCACGCGTCACCGGCGCACTTCACCCCTTCGGGGAGCACCGGTGCGCTGGTGGACGCCTTGGGCGACGGGGACTGCGCGACCGCCTTGCCGTCGCCGTCACCGCCGAGGCTGGTCAGCGTGAACGCGGCGGCGATCACCACGAGGGCGCCGACGACACCGGACACGAAGATCGTCACCTTGCGCCGGCCGCCGCCCTTGCGCCCCGAACCGGAACCCGAACCCGGGCGAGGGCCGGTGCCCGAGCCGGGACCTGACGGACCGCCGGGTGCCCGCCGGGTCGTGGCGGAGGCCTGCGCCGCCCCGTCCGCCCGGTGCGCCCCATGGGCTCCATGTGCTCCAGGGGCTCCGTGGCCCCCTTGCCCGGGTACGGAGCCACGCCCGGGGCCGAGATCGACCGTCGCGCCGGCGCCGGGGGAGGCAGCGCCGCCCGCCCCGATGACCGGATTCTTTCCGGACTCGGCGAGCGCTGTCCGCGCCTGGGAGATACGGATCGCTTCCATGGTCATGTCGTGACGCATCTCGGAACGGCTCCAGGCCCGCTCCGCCAGCTCCCACATCGTGGTCAGATGGCCCTGATGGGTGCCGGTGACCTGGGCCAGTGCGACGACCGCGCCCTTGGGCGGGAGCAGCCGCCCGCTCAGATAACGCTCCCACGACGTCTTGCTGTAGCCGGTTCTGTCGGACACGGCGGCGATGCTCAGACCACTGCGGTCGACGAGCCTGCGCAATTGGCTCGTGAACTCACTGACCTCCGGATCGAGCCCTTCCGGTAGCGCCTTCCAACGAGGCATTCCGCCTCCCCCTTGTCCCCCCGCACGTGCCTGATGAACCCCGCGCTGTCCCTGCTCCCCCGCGCCGCCCTTGCTCCCCGGCGCCGTTCCCCCCGCGCCGTCCTCCCGCCGCCGCGACGGGCGCGCCCAGCCAGGATGCCAGGATCCGGGTGAGGCGCGCACGGGAGCATTCGGAGCCGTACAGACGCGTCGGCGCGCGCCCCCGGCCCGAACACCACTTCAGTCTCCCATCCGTTGCGGACTCTTCACACCATGGCGGAATCGTCACTTCCGTGCCACAGGCATCAAGGAGATCTTGAAGGGGTTCGGCCGGTCCGTGACGCTGAGTGCACCGCCACGGACAGACGGCGCCCGTCCTTCCTCGGGGGTGAGGACGGTCGCCGTCCCATTTTCTCGGCGTTCCTCGGCGTTTCCTCGGCGTTCCTCGGCGTTCCTCGTCCTTCCGGGGCCTATGGCCGCTTCCAGTCGAAGCACTCCTCCGGGGCGGTCGCCTCGGCGGCGGTTGCGTCGGTGCCCAGGCAGATGCGTGCCGAGGCCGCGTTCCCGTCGCCCGCGATGTCCGTGGAGAGATAGCTCTCGGCGGCGCGCGCGTCCTCGACCACGATCCGCTGGGCCCGCCCGCCGGGCACGCTCAACTCCGCGTACTCCCCCACCCGCAGCCCGGTCGTCCGCAGCCACAGGGCGCGGCAGGTCTCGCCGTACCGGAGTTGCAGCCGCTGTCCGCCCGAACCCGTGAACGTGGACAGGGTCGTCACCATGTCCCCGACCGCGCAGGACATCGCCCCCGGGTTGAGCCCCACGCAGGCGGCGCCGACGCACTTCGGCGCCACCGGGTTCGCCGTACGCCACTCCGCGGCCACGGGAGGCCGCCCGCCCGCCACCCCGGCTCCCTCGCCGCCGGGCGGCCGGGCGACGACCAGCGCGATCGCGCCGGCGCCCACCACCGCGGCGCCCACGAGCAGCCACGCGGCGCGGCGTCCGCCACGCCTGACGCGCCCGCCGTGCCCGCCGTGCCCGCCAACGGGTGCCGTACCGCCGGGGGACGTACCGCCGGAGGCCATGCCCGCGGAGGCCATGCCGCCTTCGGAGACCGTGTCCGCTGCCGCCGTTCCCGCGCGGCCGCTCCAGGCCGCGTCGGCCAGTTCCCAGAGAGCGAGCAGCCGGTCGGCCGGCTCGTGCGCCTGCGCGCACAGCACCGTGACCGCCGTCCTCGGCACGGGCTTCGTACCGTTGAGGTAGCGCTGCCAGGACGACTTGCTGTACGGGGTCCGCGCGGCCAGGGCCGCCAGGCTCAGCCCCGTACGTTCCCGTAACGCGCTCAACTCGGCGGCCAGCCGCGCGCATTCGGCGGCCACCGGGTGTCCGACGTTCACCTGCGCAGCTCCCCCCAGGTGTCGGGACCGACGATGCCGTCGCTCACCAGGCCGCGCCGGGCCTGGAACTTCCGTACCTCTTCCTTGGTACGGACGCCGTACAGCCCGTCGATCTCCCCCGGTTCGAAGCCCTGTTTGCGCAGCAGGCACTGCACCTCGACCACGTCCCGGCCGTTCCCGTTGAGATCGACCAGCGCCTCGCGGGTCAGGCTGTGCCCGGCGTAGGCGGCGCCGTCCTTGCGGTCGTCGGCGCATTCGTACGTACGGCCGGGGGCATACACCACGGCGGCAGGGACGCTCCCGGAGTCTCCGTCGTCCGGCGCGAGCAGCAGCCCGGCGCCGAACGCGGCGGCCATGGCGACGAGTCCGCCGCCGACCGCCCACCACAGCGGAACCGCGCGCCGGGGCCGGGACGGGGAGCGCGGCTCGCCCGGTTCCTCGTTCTCCGGGGGCGCCGCTTCCTCCGCCGTTTCCGCCTCCGCCGCCGTCTCCTCGGCGCGGCCGGCGGAGCCGTCATCGTGGGCGGTCGCGTGGGCGGTCCCCGGCTCCGCGGCCTCCGTCCGCGCGTTGGCCTCCGCGGCCACCTCGTGCAGCACGAGCAGCCGGGTCGGATCCGCTCCGCACGCCCTGGCCAGTTCTTCCACGGCCGCCCTGGGCACCGGCTGCTTCCCGTTGAGATAGCGCTCCCAGGAGGAGCGGCTGTATCCGGTCTTCGCCGCGAGCCCGGTGAGCCCGAGGCCGGACCGGTCCTTGAGCCGCCTTAATTGAATGAGCAGTTGTAAATCCTTCTCCGGTAACTCCGAAGGCAGTTCTTTCCAACGCGGCATGTCCACCTCATGCGTAAGTCGGATGTCCGGGGTCCCTCCCCACACCCTCTCCTCCCCAGGGCGCCGCCGTCCGACGCGCGGTTCCGCCTCCTGACGCGGACCCACCGCCTTCCGGCCACCTCCGTACTCCTCACCGGAGGCGCCGGACCGTCCCACACCGTCCCACCGCGTCCCATGGAGCGGCGTATCCCCGCAGGCCGGCGCGGTACCTGTCCCACGAGGGCCCAATTCGCCGGATCGGCCTGGCCGTACACCGACCTGACGCGGAACAGTCTGTGGTGCACACCGGGCGGCGCGGTCCACCCCGCGCCGCCCCTCTACAACAAACGGGGAGAATTCGACCGATGAACATCCGCAGGAACATCGCTCTCGCCAGCGCCGTGGCAGCCTTCAGCGGTCTCGCCGTCGTCGGACCCGCCACGGGCGCCTTCGCCGCCAACCAGAGCGACCGGGCCCAGGGCTCCGTGGGCCAGGAGGCCCGCGTGCTGGCGGCCTGCCCGAAGGGCGAGTACGCACACAAGGCACTCCAGAACGGCGTCCGCGGCTGGACGGCGAACTACAGCAGCACCATGACCGCCGTCATCGGCGTGGGCAACACCGGCAACCACGTCACCGAGGCGCAGTGCATGCTCCTCGGCTGGGGCTTCAACCCGCAGGGCGTGGACGGGACCTTCGGCGCCAACACCAAGGCGGCCCTCATCAAGTTCCAGAAGGACCAGAGGATCTCGGCCGACGGCGTCGTCGGCAAGACCACGTGGAGCCGGCTGCGCAACCCCCAGTGATCCGCCTCGTCGCGTGATCGCACCGCATACCACGGCGGCCCGTCCTCCTCGGGGGAGAGGACGGACCGCCGTCACGCATTGGCCGTGGCTATGGCTATGGCTATGGCTATGGCTATCGCACGGTGAAGTGCAGGGTGTCCTCCAGGAACGGGATCTCCAGCCACGGCTTCGGTTGCGTCATCAGCGAGAGCAGCACGATCGTCACGCCGAGCAGCCCGTACGTGAGCATGTCGGTGAAGCGCGAGCGCACGGCGAGCATGCCGACGGAGGGCAGGACCCGCCGCATGACCGCGCCGCCGATGAGGGCGATGCCGATCAGGATCGTGCCGATACGGAACGCCTCGGCGAAGGGGTGCAGGCCGACGATCAGCAGCCCGAGGCCGGTCGTCCCGAGCACGCTGAGGAGCGGCCACTGGCGGGCGGGCGCCGGGGCGTCCAGGGGCGCGGCCCGGCCGCCGCCCTCGGGGCGCGCGGTGTCGCGGGTGAGCGAGAACCGCCTGCCCGGCTCGTCCGCGCCGGAGGTGTCGGCCGTACGGGAGGAGTCGTCCACGCCGGAGGTGTCGTCCGCGCGGGGCGCGTCGTCCGTACCGAAGGGATTGCCCGTACCGGAGGAGTCGGCCGCCCTGATCGTCGCCCCTCCGGCTTCTCCGGCCACGCCGGTCTCACCGGCCGGTTCCGCGACGACCGTGCCCTTTCCCGCCGTACCGGTCCCGGCACCACCGGTGGTACCCGGCTCCGTCTCCGTACCGCCGTCCGCGCCTGTCCCCGTGCTCGTACCCGCACCGGTACCTGCTCCCGTACCCGCGCCCGTACCGGTACCCGTGCCCGTACCCGCGTCCCGGCTCGTGCCAGCACCCATCACCCGCACCCCTTTCCGCTCAGGTTCCCGCTCGGGTACGCGCTCAGCCCGCGTCCTTGACCGAGCGTTCCGCCGCCTCGACGACATTGACGAGAAGCTGTGCGCGGGTCATCGGCCCGACGCCGCCCGGGTTGGGCGAGATCCAGGCGGCCACGTCCGCGACGCCCGGGTGGACATCGCCGACGATCTTGCCCTCGCCGTCCCGGCTGACGCCGACGTCGAGAACGACCGCGCCCTCCTTGACGTCCTCCGGGTTGATGATGTGCGGCACACCCGCCGCGGCCACGATGATGTCGGCCTGCTTGAGCAGCGCGGGCAGGTCACGCGTACCGGTGTGGCACTGCGTGACGGTCGCGTTCTCGGTCTTACGGGTCAGCAGCAGCGGGATCGACCGGCCCACGGTGATACCGCGCCCGACGACCACGACATGCGCGCCGTTGATCTCGACGCCGTGGTGGCGCAGCAGCTGGATGATGCCGTACGGGGTGCAGGGCAGCGGCCCCGTCTCGTTGAGCACGAGCCGGCCGAGGCTCATCGGGTGCAGCCCGTCGGCGTCCTTTTCCGGGTCCATCAGCTCCAGCACCCGGTTGGTGTCGATGCCCTTGGGCAGCGGCAGCTGCACGATGTAGCCCGTGCATTCGGGGTTGGCGTTCAGCTCCGCGACGACCGCCTCGATCTCCTCCTGCGTGGCGGTGTCGGGCAGCTCACGCTGGATGGAGGCGATCCCGACCTGCGCGCAGTCGCGGTGCTTGCCGTTGACGTACCAGCGGCTGCCGGGGTCGTCCCCGACCAGCAGGGTTCCGAGACCGGGTGTGACACCCCGCTCCTTGAGGGCCGCCACTCGGACGGTGAGATCGGACTTGATCGCGGCTGCGGTGGCCTTGCCATCGAGAATCTGGGCGCTCATGCCCCCATCCTCGCGGAAGACCCCTCCCCGGTTCCAATCCGTGCCCCCGCCGCGTCCCCGCACACGCGCACGCGCACCCGCACGGGCGCCGGCACAGGAGGTTGCACTTGCACAACACCTGAGAAAGGCGACTGGACAAAATCATCCGTTGATAACACGATTGCGTCGCAGTGCGGCCGGCGTCGGGGGGCAGACCGCTCAGACCGCTCAGTCTTGAGAAGTTCCTCCACGCGGGCTTTCCGTCCCCGCATCACCCAACGGAGGAACCCTGTCATGAGCTTCGGCGACCCGAACAATCCCTACGGCCCCCAGGGCCAGCAGCCCGGTTACGGGCAGCCCCAGGGTCCGCCGCAGGGCCAGCCGGGGTACGGCTACCCGCAGGGCCAGCCCCAGCAGCCCCCGGGCTACGGCTACCCGGCCCCGCCGCAGGCCCCCATGGGCTACGGCTACCCCGGTGGCCAGATGGAGATGCCCAGTCTGATGAAGACGGCGCGGGTCCTGCTCTTCATCTTCGCCGGTTTCCAGATTCTCGCGGGGCTCATCATCGGCGTCATCCTCGGCCTCCTCAGTGACGCCGCGGGCGACACCACCGGCGCCGACATCGTCGGCGGCATCGGCATCCTTTTCGGCGTCCTGCTGCTCGGCATCGGCGCCCTCTCCATCTTCCTGGGCGTCAAGTTCGCCACCGGCGGCACCGGGATCCGTGTGACGACGATCGTCTACGCCTCTCTCGCGCTCCTCGGCGGCCTCAGCAACCTGGTCACCGGAGGAGGCGGTTCCGCCACCTTCGGCGGGATCATCTCGCTCGCCTGCAGCGGGATCATCCTCGCCTCGATGGTGAACGGTTCGGCTTCCGCGTGGTTCAACCGCCCGCGCTACTGACGCCCCTCAGTCCGTCAGCATTGTCAGTGCGCCGCTTGGGCACACCACGAAAAGCAGCGAACCGCCGAAGGCCGCGTTTCCCCGGAAGGGAAGACGCGGCCTTCGGCGTGCCGTGCGACGCGTCGGTTCACGCGACTCGGTTCACGCGACTCGGTTCAGTGGAAGAAGTGGCGCGTCCCCGTGAAGTACATCGTCGCGCCCGCCTTCCGCGCCGCCTCGATCGTCTGCTCGTCGCGGACCGAGCCGCCCGGCTGGACCACGGCCCGGACGCCCGCGTCCAGCAGGATCTCCAGGCCGTCCGGGAACGGGAAGAACGCGTCGGACGCGGCGTACGCACCGCGCGACCGCTCCTCCCCCGCCCGCTCCACCGCGAGCTTCGCGGAGTCGACACGGTTGACCTGGCCCATGCCGACGCCCACCGACGCCCCGCCCTTGGCCAGCAGGATCGCGTTGGACTTGACCGCGCGGCACGCCTTCCAGGCGAAGGACAGCTCGCGCAGCTCGGCCTCGGAGAGCGGCTCGCCCGTCGCGAGCGTCCAGTTCGCCGGGTCGTCGCCGTCGGCCTGGAGCCGGTCGGTGACCTGGAGCAGCGCGCCGCCGTCGATCGGCTTGACCTCCACCGCGGCGGCCGGGGCCTCGGGGCAGCGCAGCACGCGGATGTTCTTCTTGCGGGCCAGCACCTCGACGGCACCGTCCTCGTACCCCGGCGCGACGATGACCTCGGTGAAGATCTCCGCGACCTGCTCGGCCATCGCGACGGAGACCGGGCGGTTGACGGCGATCACGCCGCCGAACGCGGAGAGCGGGTCGCAGTCGTGCGCCTTGCGGTGCGCCTCGGCGACGTCGTCACCGATGGCGATCCCGCACGGGTTGGCGTGCTTGATGATCGCGACGCAGGGCTCGGTGTGGTCGTACGCGGCACGGCGCGCGGCGTCCGTGTCCGTGTAGTTGTTGTACGACATCTCCTTGCCGTGGAGCTGCTCCGCCTCCGCGAGCCCGCCGTCGGCGGCGGTGTAGAGCGCGGCCGGCTGGTGCGGGTTCTCGCCGTAGCGCAGCACGTTCGTACGCGCGTACGTGGAGCCCAGGAAGTCGGGGAAGCCGGAGTCGTCGGCCGCGGCGTAGTCGTCCGCGAACCAGGAGGCGACGGCCACGTCGTACGCCGCGGTGTGCTGGAACGCCTCGCCCGCGAGCCGCTTGCGCGTCGTCAGGTCGAAGCCGCCGTTCCGTACGGCGCCGAGGACGTCCGCGTACCGCTCGGGGCTGGTGACGACCGCGACCGAGGGGTGGTTCTTGGCGGCGGCGCGGACCATCGAGGGGCCGCCGATGTCGATCTGCTCAACGCACTCGTCGGGGGTGGCCCCGGAGGCGACCGTCTCGCGGAACGGGTACAGGTTCACGACGACCAGGTCGAACGGTTCGATCTCCAGCTCGGCGAGCTGCTCGCGGTGGGAGTCGAGACGCAGGTCGGCGAGGATTCCGGCGTGGACGCGCGGGTGCAGCGTCTTGACGCGGCCGTCCAGGCACTCGGGGAAGCCGGTCAGCTCCTCGACCTTGGTGACCGGCACACCGGCGGCGGCGATCCTCCCGGCGGTGGAGCCGGTCGAGACCAGGGTGACGCCGGCCTCGTGCAGACCGCGCGCCAGCTCCTCCAGGCCCGTCTTGTCGTAGACGCTGACCAGTGCGCGCCGGATCGGCCGCTTCGTACCCTCGGCTGCCGTGCCCTCGGCGGCTGTCCCCGCGGCGGTCACGGACCCCTGATTATTCACCGACGTATACCTTTCGTCCCTCGATACGGCAGCCGTGCCGGGCCAGTGTCCCCACGACCTCGACGAGCAGCCGCCGCTCGACTTCCTTGATGCGCTCATGGAGAGCGTCTTCGTCGTCCTCCTCCCGGACCTCGACCACGCCCTGCGCGATGATCGGGCCGGTGTCGACACCGTCGTCGACGAAGTGGACCGTGCAGCCGGTGACCTTCGCCCCGTAGGCGAGCGCGTCCCGTACACCGTGGGCACCGGGGAAGCTGGGGAGCAGGGCGGGATGCGTGTTGACGCACCGGCCGCCGAAGCGCGCCAGGAACTCCTTCCCCAGGATCTTCATGAAGCCGGCCGAGACCACGAGGTCCGGCTCGTACGCCGCGGTGGCCTCGGCGAACGCCGCGTCCCACGCCTCGCGCGTCGCGTAGTCCTTCACCCGGTGCACGTAGGTCGGCAGTCCCGCGCGCTCGGCGCGCTCCAGACCGGCGATGGAGTGCCGGTCCGCGCCGACGGCGACGATCCGGGCGCCGAAGCCCTCGGGGTCGTCGCCGATGGCGTCGAGCAGTGCCTGGAGATTCGTGCCGGACCCGGAGACCAGGACCACGATCCTGGCCGGGGCGGCGGGGGGCCGGGGGACGGAGGGCCGGGGGACGGAGAGCGGGGAGGCCACAACGGGCGCCTTTCTGGGAGCGAGCACAGCCTCGCGGGTCGTGCGGCGTTGTACGGACGGCGACTTGGCGTGGTCGTACGGCTTTGTGGGGTCGTACGAACGAGTCACGTTCCCCGATACGGGGAACTCTACGAAGGAGCCGACCGTCAGCAACGATACCGGCACACCGAGCGGCCCCCACGGGACGGGGGCTCGGCCGGGAGGTAGCGTCTGGGGACAGGGTTCGTCTCCGGGACGGGCCCGTACAGGACAAGACCCCCGCGTGATGGGTCTGAGGGGAAGACGTTCACCACATGCAGGACCGACGCCGCCGCACGGCACTCCACATCCCGCCGCCCTCCGGGCCGGTGCTGCTGCCGCGAGAACGCCAGTCCTCCTCCACCGGCCCGTCCGGCGCCTCCGGAACCGGCTCCGGTTCCGGTTCCGGGACCACGGGACCGTCGTCGGGATCCGCGGAGCCGGAGGGATCTTCCGGTACGTCGGGGACGTCCGGGGCCGGCGGGTCCGGGGCGGGCGGCTCCTCCGACGACAATCCGTTCGCGCCGCCGCCCGAGGACAGGCCCGACCAGCCCTGGCAGCCCCGGCGCCCCGAGAACGGCGAAGGGCAGGACGGCGGTTCCGGTCGCGGTGGCTGGGGCAGCCAGTGGAGCAGCCGCCAGCCGGGCCGCTCCTCGGGCGGCTTCGGCAGCCGCGCCGGCGGCCAGGGCGGCAACGGGCCGTACGGTCAGAACGGGCCGGACGGTCCGGCCAACGGCCAGGAAGGCCCAGGGGCCGGCCCGGGCGGCGGCCCGCGCTGGGACCCGACGGACCCGGCCCAGCGCCGCGCCCGCTACGCCCTGCTCGGCGGATTGTGGGCCTTCTTCTTCGCCCTGTTCGACCTCCCCGAGATCGCCCTCCTCCTCGGCGCTCTCGCGGTCTACTGGGGCGCCAGCTCCCTGCGCGCCAGGTCCAGGAAGCCGACGGACGGCACCGCCGCGACCGGCGCCGGACAGCCGTCCCTGACGGGACAGCCGGGGCCGTCGGGACAGCTGAACCGGCCCGGCCAGGACGGCCGGCCCGGCCAGACCTCGACCAGGCCGCAGACCACGGCGGCGGTGAGCGGCCTGCTGGCGGCCGGGCTCGCGCTGGCGATCGTGGCGACGACCTTCACGGTCCAGCTCGTCTACCGCGACTACTACACCTGCGTGAACGACGCGCTGACGAAGACGGGCCAGCTCTCCTGCAACGACCTGCTGCCGCGCTCCCTGGAGCCGGTCTTCGGCGTCAAGGAGTAGGCCACCGGCCGTCCGGGCCGTAGGCCGCCGACCGCCCGGCCGCGCCTACCGCGCCCCGGACGGCGGTTCCACCGGGGGCGGCGCGGCCACCGGGCCCTGCGGCTCAGGAGGCTGCGGAGGCTGCGGTACGGCCAGGTCCTGCGGCTCAGGAGGCTGCGGTACGGCGGGGAAGTGCCGCTCGGGCGGCTGCGGCGCGGCCGGGTAGTTCGGTTCGGGCGGCTGCGCCGTGGCCGGGTAAGGCGGCTCCGGGGGCTGCGGTACGGCCGGGAAGTCGGCCAGCAGGTCCCCCGACGCCTCCTTGAACGCGGCCCACCGTGCCTCCCGCGCACCCCGCTCGTGCCAGGCGTCCGCCGCCAGGAAGTCGTACGGCTCCTCGTCCGGATCGACGCCCCCCTCGTCCGCGCCCGCCGGCCGGAGGTCCAAGGCGTCCAGGACGCCCGGGTCACCGCCCGCCCCGGGCACGCTCCCGGGCCCGGGGGGTACGGCGTCCACGCGACCTGTCGCCATGGCCTCCCCCGGGCCGCTGCGCAGCCCCAGCCACCACAGCGGCGCCCGCCACCACGCCGGAAGCGCCGGCTCGGCGACGGCGGCGCCCACCGCCGTTCCCGCCTTCTTCCCCGCCTTCTTCCAGGCCTTCTTCCCCGCCCTCCTCGCCTCCTGTCCCGCGCTCTTCTCCGCCTTCTCCGCACGCCGCGCGGCCCGCCGCTCGGCCCTGCTCACCGGCTCCGCGTCCGGCGCGCCCTTCACCCGCCGCGTCCGCAGCCGCCAGGCTCTGAGCAGCAGCGCGACCGGTACGCCGAGGCCCACCGTCCACACCAGCGCGGCGCCGCCGGTCAGCCACCAGGCCGGGCCGAAGGAGGCCAGCCGCCCGTTCCCCAGCGGCCCGCCCGCCAGCGCCGCCAGGAGCGCCATCAACGCCGCGCACACCGCGCCCCCGAGGGCCGTCCCCAGCGCCGTGTCGCGCGCGCTCCACGCCTCCTCCCGTACGGCGAAGGGCGGCACGGCCACCCGGAGTGTGAACCAGGCGACCGTCGCCCCCGCGACGGCGGGCACCGCCGCCACGGCCCAGTTCAGCGCCGTGGCCGGACCTTCCGGCACGGCCGCGAGGAGCGGGAAGGAGGGCGGCGCGGGGTTGCCCAGCACCCCGAACGGGGTGACCGTCGCGCCCGTACCGAGTACGAAGCCGGGGCCCAGCGCGTACGCCGCTCCCCAGATCGCGGCGTTGGGCACCAGCGTCACCCCCAGCAGCAACAGGCCGCACCGCCCGGACCAGTCCGCGGCGAGCTGCTCGAAGGACGCGTGCGCCGGGCCGCTGTGCCAGCCGAGCGAGATCCCGACGAGCAGCGCGCCACCGCCCGCCAGCAGCAGGGCACCCGCCGCGCCGGAGCGCAGGGCGGCCCGGGTCCTGGTGCGCGCCAGCGCCGTACGTACCGCCCCGGGCAGCCACATCGGCAGCGGTCCGCGCGGGCGTCCGCTCGCCGTCCACGCCCCCGCGGTCGCGGCCAGGAGGGTCACGACGGGCAGTCCGAGCAGCGCGCGCAGCGGATGAACCGTCAGCGGGCCGCCCGCCACGTAGAGCACGACGACACCGCCGACCAGCAGATATCCACAGCTCACCGTGGCCACGGCACCGAGCGCGGTGAGCTGTGGACGTCCCTCTTCCGGTTCGAGGGTGTCCCGTGCCGCCCGGTGGATCAGCCAGACGGGCAGGGCGACGAGCAGCAGCGGCACGACACCGAGCGGCGCGGGCCCGCCGGAGAGCGTCTCGGGGCGTACCAGCTCGAAGCAGTGGGACAGCAGCCAGAGCCCTGCCGCCACATGGAGGGCAGAACCCGCTCCGCCGTCCGGGTACGGAGAGGCGATCCACATCGCCGTCAGGAGCACGGCGAGCATGCCGAGGCCGAGGCCCGCGGCGATGGCCCCGCGAAGGAAAGAGGCGGTCAGCGCGGCGGCCCGACCGCGGTCCACGGCCGAGGCCGAGGACAACGGTGTGCCGCGATCGGTCAATTGGGTCACCACGCCATGTTGCCCACGACACGCTCTTTATCTGTGCAACAGGCGAATTTTCGCCATGTCGCTCAATATGCGCTTATGTGCTTTTTCTCCCATCACCGCGCCGCAGGGAGCCCTTCATGACCCGGAACACCACGCAGAACTCCACCCCGCAGCCGACCCCGGCCGACACGTCCGACGCTCCCGGCACGTCCGGTGCGGCGCTCCCCTCTCCGGAGGAGCGGCGCCGGCTGCGCGAGGCGAAGACGATGACCGAGAAGCAGGCGGCGACGGCGGTGGGGGTCACCCGGGCGACGCTCAGGAACTGGGAGACCGGCCGTAAGACGCCGCGCGGGCGCAAGGGAGAGGTCTACGCGAGGCTGCTGGCGGGCATCGCGGCCGAGCTGCGGCTGGCGGAGGAGCGGGCACGGCGCACGGAGCGGGCCGCGGCACGGGCGGCACAGGAGCGGTCGGCGGCGCGGCAGCACCATCACAGCGCCGCGTCCACGTCTGCGCCCGCGCCCGAGCCCGCGGCGCCGCCGGAGTCCGCATCTGACTCTGCGTCTGTCTCGCCGTCCGTCTCGCCGTCTGCTTCTTCATCTGCTTCTTCATCTGACTCTCCATCCGACTCCGCATCCGGGTCCGCAACCGCCTCCACACCTGACCGCGCGCCCGGGCCCGCCGCGGAGCCCGGTGTCGTCCCCGTCGCCTTCAGCGGGGCCGCCGTCGCGTCGCTCACGCCCGACCAGGCGTTCGACGCGCTGTACGCCTGCTCCGCGCCCGCCCTCGTACGGCAGACGTATCTGCTCACCGGACGGCGCGCCCTCTCCCAGGAGTCCGTCGAGCGTGCCTTCCACTGCGCGTGGGAGAGCTGGCCCCGGGTCGCGGTCGACCGGGACCCGGTGGGCTGGGTGCGGGCCGCGGCACACGAGTACGCGATGTCGCCCTGGCACCGGCTGCGCCGCGCGCACCGCCGCCCCGACCCGGTCCATGGTGAGCGGGAGCAGGAGGGGGCCGACAGCCGGGCGCTGCGCGAGGCGCTGCTCGCGCTGCCGCCCTCGTACCGCCGCGCGCTGCTGCTCTACGACGGGCTCGGGCTCGACCTGCCGGAGACCGCCGCCGAGACGGAGGCCAGCACCCCGGCCACCGCGCACCGGCTGATGCGCGCCCGCAAGGCCGTCTCGGCGCGGGTGCCGGAGCTGGCCGACGCCGAGACGCTGCACGAGCGGCTGAGCACGCTCGTCCGCGCGGTGACGTCCGCGGAGATCGCGTCGGCGCAGGCCGTACGGAACGGCAGCGAGCGGCGGGCCACGATCTGGACGCGGGCGGCGATCGCCTTCACCGTGCTGATCATCGGAGCGACGAGTTTCACCCTGGCCACCGCTCCCCGGCAGTACGAGCCACGGCAGTCGCCGGGCGAGCGGGTCGGCGGCGTTCCCGTGCCGAGCGGTCCCGAACGGCTCAGCCCCGAGGATCTGCGGCTGCGTAACGCGCTCCGGACGGCGCCGATGACCGGCCCGTACCGCCTCGTACCCCTGGCAGGCTGACGCCGGCCCGCGTCGCGCGCCGCCCCACCGCACGCGCGTGGGCCCGCACCCGGAGGGGGTGCGGGCCCACGCGCGTGTGGTCCGTACGTCCGTACGGAAGGCGATGGATCAGCCGGCGAGGATGGCGCGGGCGAGCCCGGCCGTCTCGGTCGGCGTCTTGCCGACCTTCACACCGGCGGCCTCCAGGGCCTCCTTCTTCGCCTGGGCCGTGCCGGAGGAGCCGGAGACGATGGCGCCGGCGTGGCCCATGGTCTTGCCCTCGGGCGCGGTGAAGCCCGCGACGTAGCCGACGACCGGCTTGGTGACGTTCTTCGCGATGAAGTCGGCCGCGCGCTCCTCGGCGTCGCCGCCGATCTCGCCGATCATCACGATGAGGTCGGTCTCGGGGTCGGCCTCGAACGCGGCGAGCGCGTCGATGTGCGTCGTACCGATGACCGGGTCGCCACCGATGCCGACGGCGGAGGAGAAGCCGATGTCGCGCAGCTCGTACATCATCTGGTAGGTCAGCGTGCCGGACTTGGACACGAGACCGATGCGGCCGGGCTTGGTGATGTCGCCCGGGATGATGCCGGCGTTGGACTGGCCGGGGGTGATCAGGCCCGGGCAGTTCGGGCCGATGATCCGGGTCTTGTTGCCCTTGCTGCCCGCGTACGCCCAGAAGGCGGCGGAGTCGTGGACCGCGATGCCCTCGGTGATCACGACGGCCAGGCCGATCTCGGCGTCGATCGCCTCCATGACGGCGGCCTTGGCGAAGGCCGGCGGCACGAAGACGACGGAGACGTCGGCACCGGTCTTCTCCATGGCCTCGGCCACGGAGCCGAAGACGGGGACCTCGGTGCCGTCGAAGTCGACGGAGGTACCGGCCTTGCGCGGGTTGACACCGCCGACGATGTTGGTGCCGTCGGCGAGCATGAGCTTGGTGTGCTTCATGCCGGTGGCGCCGGTCATGCCTTGGACGATGACCTTGCTTTCCTTGGTCAGGAAAATAGCCATGGTTGTGGTTTCCCTCGTCCCTTACTTGGCCGCGGCCAGCTCGGCGGCCTTGTCGGCCGCGCCGTCCATGGTGTCCACGCGCTGCACGAGCGGGTGGTTGGCGTCGGAAAGGATCTTGCGACCCAGCTCCGCGTTGTTGCCGTCGAGCCGCACGACCAGCGGCTTCGTGACGTCCTCGCCCTTGGTCTTCAGCAGTTCGAGGGCCTGGACAATGCCGTTGGCGACCTCGTCGCACGCGGTGATGCCACCGAAGACGTTGACGAACACGGACTTGACGTCCGGGTCGCCGAGGATGATCTCCAGGCCGTTCGCCATGACCTCGGCGGACGCGCCGCCGCCGATGTCGAGGAAGTTGGCGGGCTTCACGCCGCCGTGCTGCTCACCGGCGTACGCGACGACGTCGAGGGTCGACATGACCAGACCCGCGCCGTTGCCGATGATGCCGACCTCGCCGTCGAGCTTGACGTAGTTGAGGTTCTTGGCCTTGGCGGCGGCTTCGAGGGGGTTGGCCGCGGCCTTGTCCTCAAGCGCCTCGTGCTCGGGCTGGCGGAAGTCCGCGTTCTCGTCGAGCGAGACCTTGCCGTCGAGCGCGATGATCTTGCCGTCGCCGGACTTGATCAGCGGGTTGACCTCGACAAGGAGGGCGTCCTCCTTGATGAAGACGGTCCACAGCTTCTGCAGGACGTCGGCGACCTGGTCCGCGATCTCGGCCGGGAACTTCGCGGCGGCGACGATCTCGGCGGCCTTCTCGGGCGTGCAGCCCTCGTGGGCGTCGACCGGGATCTTGGCGAGCGCGTCGGGGTTCTCCTCGGCGACGACCTCGATCTCCACGCCGCCCTCGACGGAGGCCATCGCGAGGAAGGTGCGGTTGGTGCGGTCCAGCAGGAAGGAGACGTAGTACTCCTCCGCGATGTCCGCGGTCTGGGCCAGCATCACCTTGTGGACCGTGTGGCCCTTGATGTCCATGCCCAGAATCTGACCGGCCTTCTCGACGGCGTCGGCCGCGTCGGAGGCCAGCTTCACGCCGCCCGCCTTGCCGCGTCCGCCGACCTTGACCTGCGCCTTGACGACGGCCTTGCCGCCGAGACGCTCGGTCACCTCGCGGGCGGCCTCGGGCGTCTCGATGACTTCACCGGCCAGCACCGGTACACCGTGCTTGGCGAAGAGGTCCCTCGCCTGGTACTCGAACAGGTCCACGCGTGTCCGTCCCTTTGTCTTTTTAACCGCAGCCTGGTGATCGCGGGTTCGTTGTCTGCGTGGGCGTGCCGCGAAGGGCAACGTGACTGCGCTGTCACTGAGGAAGGCGTACGCGGTGTCCGCTACGCGGCATGTCCGCCTCGCAGGTTATCCCCGTGGGACGTGGGTCCCTAAATCGCAGATCACAGATGAGCGGTGATACCTGTCACAGAGCGGTGATACCCGTCACACGGGGCATGGCTCCCCCGAACGGCTGTCTCAGCGCCGTGGCCGTTCGCCGTCCGGTATGGGGAGGGGGCGCTTCTCGATCGCCGCGGCCATCACCTCGGGAAAGAGGTCGGGCGTGCAGGCGAAGGCCGGAGCGTCCAGCGCGGCGAGCGCCGCGGCGTGCTCGCGGTCGTACGCCGGCGCCCCCTCGTCCGAGAGCGCGAGCAGCGCCACGAACTGCACGCCCGACGCCTTCATCGCGGCGACCCTCTTGAGCATCCCGTCGCGTATCCCGCCCTCGTAGAGGTCGCTGATCAGGACGACGACGGTGTCGGCGGGGCGGGTGATCCGCGACTGGCAGTAGGCGAGCGCGCGGTTGATGTCCGTGCCCCCGCCGAGCTGGGTGCCGAACAGGACGTCCACCGGGTCGTCGAGCTGGTCGGTGAGGTCGACGACCGCCGTGTCGAAGACGACGAGACGGGTGTCGAGGGAGCGCATCGACGCCAGGACCGCGCCGAAGACGGAGGCGTAGACGACGGAGGCGGCCATCGACCCGGACTGGTCGATGCAGAGCACGACGTCCTTCTTCACCGACCGCGCCGCCCTGCCGTACCCGATCAGCCGCTCGGGCACGATCGTGCCCTGCTCCGGGAGGTAGTTCTTCAGGTTCGCCCGGATCGTACGGTCCCAGTCGATGTCGCGGTGGCGCGGTCGGCTGATCCGCGCGGAGCGGTCGAGCGCGCCGGTGAGGGTGGCCCTGGTGCGGCCGGCGAGCCGCTTCTCGATGTCCTGGACCACCTTGCGGACGACGGCGCGCGCGGTCTCCTTGGTCGTCTCCGGCATCGCCTTGTTGAGCGAGAGGAGGGTGCCGACGAGATGGACGTCCGCCTCGACGGCCTCCAGCATCTCCGGTTCGAGCAGCAGCGTGGCGAGCCCGAGCCGGTCGATGGCGTCGCGCTGCATGATCTGGACGACGGAGGTGGGGAAGTACGTACGGATGTCGCCGAGCCAGCGGGCCACGGAGGGCGCGGAGCCGCCCAGCCCGGCGGACCGGCCCCCGCCGCCCGTTCCGTTCCTGCCGCCGCCCCGGCCGCCGTACAGCGCGGTCAGGGCGCCGTCCATCGCCGCGTCCCGGCCGGCGAGCGCGTGCCCCGTGCCGTCGGCGGTGTCCCCGCCGAGCACCAGCCGCCAGCGGCGCAGCCGCTCCTCGGCGGCCGGCTCGTCCGTCGCCGCGCTCGTGTCCGTGCCGGTGGCCGGGTCCGTGGCCGTGTCCGTGGCCGGGTCCGTGTCCGTGGTCATGCGTCCGCCCCCACCAGGTCGTTGTCGTTGCGGTCGGCGCCCAGCAACAGCCGGAGCACCGGCAGTACGGCGTCGGCGCGCGCTGTGTCGAGCCCCGGGCCGAAGCCCGGCGCGGTGACCTCGGCCGCCGTCGGTCCCGAGGCGGCCGGGCCGCACCGGACCAGCTCGCCCAGGGTGCGGCGGACACCTGGTTCGTACGCCGAGAAGGTGCGGCGCAGCAGCGGCAGCACATCGGTGAAGGCCTCCGGCGCGACACCGGTCAGCCAGGCGTCGACCAGGCCGAGGAGGCGTTCGTCGTGGATCAGCAGCATGCCGCCGCCGGAGCCCGCCCCCGGCGAGGTGCCGCTCCCGGACGCGCCGCCGACGAAGCCCTCGACCCAGGCGGCGGCGTCGGCGGGTGGGGTGCCGGGCGACAGGGCGAGCCCCATCAGCCGGGCGGCCTCGTCCTCCGCGAGGCGTCCGTCGTCCAGCAGCAGCCGGGCGGCCCGCCCCCGGATCTCGCCGGGCGCGCTGTCCCGCCCCGCGAGCTTGGCCAGCACGGCCGCCCACCGCCCGCCGAGGTCCCCGTACCCGGACTCCCCGCCCGCGGAGCCCTTCTTCCCGGCGTTCCCGTCCCCGGGGCCCCTGTCCCTGGAGCCCTCGTCCCCGGAATGCCCCTCGGATCGGCCGGAGCCCGCCCGCAGGAGGCCGATCGCCGTGTGGACGTTGTCGAGGTGGCCGCGCATCTCGGCGGCGCCGTCCGCGTCGAGCGCGGTGCACGCGGGCGGCAGGCCGACGCAGATCCGCTCCGCGAGGCCGGCCGCGACCTCACCGAGCGCGGCGGTGTCGGTGGACCGTACGTCGCCGTACCGCAGCGACCTGGCCAGCGCGGGCAGCGCCTCGGCGAGCCGGCCGATGTCGGCGTCGAGCGCGGCGCGGTCGGCGAGGGCCCGCATCACCACCGGCAGGGCGTCGGGCAGCGCGGCGAGCAGGCAGCGTTCCGCGAGAGCCGTGACCTCGGTGAGCGCGGTCGCCGACCGGGCCCGCGACACGGCCTTGGCGGTGGCGGCGGCGAGCACGGTCGTGCCCCAGATCCCTGCTTCCGCGACCCGTACGTACAGCTCGGGCTCCCAGCTGAGCCGCCAGGTCTCCCGGAAGGTGCCGGTGCTCCCCCGTCCCGCGGTCGCCTCGCCCCAGCCGATGTCCAGCAGCCCCAGCCGGTGCAGCAGGGTGCTCTTCGCCGTGTCGGTCTCCTTGCGGAGGTCGAGGTCCAGCTCGCGCTCCGACGCCTCCGGCTTGAGCCGCAGGGAACGCTGGAGCCGGGTGAGGTCGCGCTGGAGCGGTACGGCGGGCGCCGTGTCGGGAACCTCGCCGAGCAGATCGCCGACGATCAGCCGGTCCCGGATCAGTCCGAGCGGCACCTCGGATCCCTCGCACATGACGGCCTGTACGGCGTCGACGGTCTCCGTGAGCCCGGCCAGCGGCCGGCCGCGCAGCACGGCGAGGGTCCCCGCGAGCCGTACCGCCTCGATGACATGGGCGGAGGAGACGGCGTGGTCCTCCTCCCGCAGCAGCCCGGCGACCTTGGTGAGCCAGCGCTCGACGGGCTGGTCGGGTGCGCTGAAGAGGTGTCCGTACCAGCCGGGTGAGTCGATACCCGCGCCGTAGCCGCTGTGGCGGGCGAGCCTGCGGTGGGTCCAGGGCACCCAGGTGAGGTCGGTTCTGACCTTGGGCAGGCCCTTGAGCAGCGCGCGGTCGGCGGCGAGGGTGGTCCTCGCGCGCAGCGCCGGTACGTGCCAGGCGCCGCAGACGACGGCGACCGCTCCGTCGCCGAACTCCTTGCGGGCCGCGCGGAGCTGGATCCGCATATGGGCCTCGCGGACGAGATCCCGCCGGTGTCCGCCGGAGCCGTACTCCTCGCGCAGCGCGCCCATGGCCTCCGCGACCGCCTCGAAGGGGGCGAAGGGGTCGTCCGCCCGGCCGGGGGCGCGGTGCTCGACCACGTCCTCCCACCAGCGCTCGGGGTCGTCGTACCCGGCGGTCCTGGCCAGCACGGCGAGCGGGTCGATCCGCACGCCTTCCGCCTCGTTCCCGGCCTCGCCCCCCGCTGTTTCGGTGTCGCCGCCCTCCGCCGCGCCGGTCCCGGCCGGCCCGGCGTCCGGTTCCGTGGTGAGCGCGAGCGAGTGGGCGGCCGGCAGATCGATGAACCTGACCGGCACGTCGTGCGCGAGCGCCCAGCGGATCGCGACCCACTCGGGGGAGAACTCCGCCAGCGGCCAGAACGCGGCGCGCCCCGGATCGTCCACGGCGTGCGCGAGGAGCGCGACGGGTGGCCGCATCGCCTCGTCGGCGGCGAGCGGCAGCAACGCGTCGCCCTCCGGCGGCCCTTCGATCAGTACGGCGCCCGGCTCCGCCGCGTCGAGCGCGCTCCGTACCGCCCGCGCGGACCCGGGCCCGTGGTGCCGGATCCCGAGCAGCAGCGGCCCCGCGGGGCGCGGGGTGGCCGTGGTCACGCGCTCACCTCTCGGCAGGCGCGGTAGAAGTCCTTCCATCCGTCGCGCTCGCGGACGACCGTCTCCACGTACTCCTGCCAGATCACCCGGTCCGCCGCCGGGTCGCGGACAACCGCGCCGAGGATCCCGGCCGCCACGTCGCCCGGCCGCAGCACCCCGTCGCCGAAGTGCGCGGCGAGCGCGAGGCCGTTGGTGACGACGGAGATCGCCTCGGCCGTGGAGAGCGTCCCCGAGGGGGACTTGAGCTTCGTACGGCCGTCGGTCGTGACGCCGTCCCGCAGCTCCCGGAAGACCGTGACGACCCGGCGGATCTCCTGGATGCCCTCGGTACCGTCCGGCAGTTCGAGCGAGCGGCCCATCTCCCCGACGCGCCGGGAGACGATGTCGACCTCGGCCTCGGGGGTGGCGGGCAGCGGCAGGACGACCGTGTTGAACCGGCGGCGCAGCGCGCTGGAGAGGTCGTTGACCCCGCGGTCGCGATCGTTGGCCGTGGCGATCAGGTTGAAGCCGCGAACGGCCTGCACCTCCTCGCCCAGCTCCGGGATCGGGAGCGTCTTCTCGGACAGGATCGTGATGAGCGAGTCCTGGACGTCGGCGGGGATCCGGGTCAGCTCCTCGACCCGCGCCGTCATGCCGTCGGACATGGCGCGCATGACCGGGCTGGGCACCAGCGCGTCGCGGCTGGGGCCGTTGGCGAGAAGCTGGGCGTAGTTCCAGCCGTAGCGGATCGCCTCCTCGGGTGTCCCCGCCGTGCCCTGCACCAGCAGGGTGGAGTCACCGCTGACGGCCGCCGCGAGGTGTTCGGAGACCCAGGTCTTGGCGGTGCCCGGCACGCCGAGGAGGAGCAGGGCGCGATCGGTGGCGAGCGTGGTGACCGCGACCTCGACGATCCGGCGCGGTCCCACGTACTTCGGTGTGATCACCGTGCCGTCCGGCAGGGACCCGCCGAGGAGATAGGTGGCCACGGCCCACGGCGAGAGCCGCCAGCGGGCGGGCCGCTGCCGGTCGTCGGCCGCGGCGAGGGCCGCCAGTTCATGGGCGAACGCGTCCTCCGCGTGCGGGCGCAGGGCCTGGTCGCCGGTGGTCCCGGCCGTCGTCGAGGTGGTTTCGGGCATGGTCATGGATCCCCCTCCAGATCGGTCGACCTGTTGTGGATCCCACGGTGCACCACGCCACTGACAATCGGCCGTCCGTGCAGGTCAGAGCCAGTCCGAGCCGGTCCCGCGGCGGGCCGGACCGCTCCGGGCCGGGCTGCTCCGGAACCGTCCCGGCCGACGCACCGGCGCCAGAACGGAAGGTGCCCCGCGCCCAACGGAGGAGATCCGGCGGGCGCGGGGCGGTGATCCTGCGGCGGGCGGGCGCGTCACCCGGCGATCGGGGAGACCGCGACGCAGCCGCCGGCGGCGGCCTTGCCCGCGTCGGTCTCCTCCTTGATGACCTCGCCCTTGTAAAGGATCTTGCAGGTGACCTCGGCGTCGGCGCCCAGCGCCATCGGCATGACGGCGGGCGGCATGATGCCGCGGAGCGTCACTGTCTTCTTCCACGGCAGCGTGGGCTTCTCGACCGTCTCGATCTTCGGTCCCATGGCGTCGCCCCCGCCGCCGTGGAAGTCGATCGTGTCGATGTTCTTGCCCGTCACCTCGTAGGTGACCTCGTAGGTCTCGTTGACGGCCTTGTCGACCTCGTCGGTCACCGCCTTGTCGACCCGCTCGGTGGTCTCGGAGCAGGCGCCGAGGCCCAGCGCGAGACCGGTGACGGCGAGGGTCGTGAGGGCGGCGCGGACGGTACGGCGGGTGCGGACGGTTCTTCTGGTGCGGGCGGTGCGGTCCATCGGTGATTTCCCCCCTGGTCGTGGTGCTGAAGCTCTTCGAGCATAGCAAAACCGACACCGCGTCACATAGCCAAAAACTCGACGAATCCGCAGGTCAGAGCGATTGTCAGTGGGGCCGCCTAACGTCGTGGACATGAATCAGACGGGGGTGCGCTGGACGTCGGAACAAGTGCTCGCGCTGGCTCCTGACGACACGTCACGCAGGGCGGGCAACAAGCTCGGCACGGCGGGGCCGTGGTCGGAGACGGGGTGCGACGCCACGGGCGCCGTGTGGGGGCTGTGCAAGGGCAGCGGCAGCAAGCCGTACCGAACGGTGGTGGACACGACGGGCCCGGCCTGCGCGTGCTCCTGCCCGAGCCGGAAGTTCCCGTGCAAGCACGCGCTGGGCCTGCTGCTGCTCTGGGCGGCGGACGGACGGACCGTGGCGGGGGGCGCGGAGGCGCCCGGCTGGGCCGGGGAGTGGCTCGACGGGCGCCGGAAGCGACGGGCGGAGAGAGCGGCGGGCGGGGCGGAGAAGACCACGGGCGGGGCGGCGAGGACAGCCGGTCCGGAGGCCGCCCGGCGCCGGGCCGAGCGCAGGGCCGCCCGGATCACCTCGGGCGCCTCGGAGTTGGAGCAGCGGCTGACGGACCTGCTGCGCGGCGGTCTCGCCTCGGCGGAGCAGGCGGGTTACGGACTGTGGGAGGAGACGGCGGCGCGCATGGTCGACGCACAGGCACCGGGGCTGGCGGGTCGGGTCCGGGAGTTGGGGGCGATACCGGGCTCGGGTCCCGGCTGGCCGGTGCGGCTGCTGGAGGAGTCCGCGCTGCTGCATCTGCTGGACACGGCGTGGCTGGGGCTCGACCGGCTGCCGGAACCGCTGGCGGCGACGGTCCGCACCAGGGTCGGCCTCCCGTCGCCCGCCGGGGGTCCGCCGGTCCGGGACCACTGGCTGGTCCTCGCGCAGTACGACACGTCGGACGGCAAGCTCGTCACCCGCCGGATCCGGCTGTACGGGCGGGACTCGGGGCGGTCGGCGGTGCTGCTCTCCTTCGGCGCCGCGGGCCGCGCGCCGGAACTGGCGCTGCCGGTGGGGGTGATGATCGACGCCGAGATCGTTCCGCACCCGGGCGCCGGGCAGTCGCGGGCCGACTGGGGTGAGCGGTTCGGCGCCCCGGTCCCGATGGAGGAGCCGCCGCCGGGTGGCTCCGTGACGGCGGCGATCGAGGCGTACGGCGCCGCGCTGCGCGCCGATCCCTGGCTGGAGGCGTGCCCGGTGACGCTCCGCGACGTCGTCCCGGTGCCCGGGGCGGGCGGCGGCTGGCAACTGGCCGACGCCGACGGCGGTTCCGCGCTGCCGGTCGCGCCGGTCTCGCTCGGCCACCCCGGGCTGTGGAAGCTGGCCGCACTCTCCGGCGGCGGCCCGGTCACGGTGTTCGGCGAATGCGGCCACCGCGGCTTCCGGCCCCTCACCGCCTGGTCGGCGGAGGCCCCGGGGACGGTCCCGCTCACCTGAACTCGCGCACGCACCCGCAGACCTGATGCGACGTACGGACGGAGTACATCCTGATGACCAGCAAGCCCAACACGTCCAACTCGCCCAGCACGTCCAGCACCTCCAGCACGTCCAACTCGCTCAGCACGCCCGACCGGCGCGCCACCCACAGCGCGCACGACACGAATGACACGCACGTCACCCAGGACACGACGGCGCGGACCCTCACGAACACCGCGGGGACGGGGGCGCCCTGGGAGTCCTCCTGGGAAGGGCTCGTCACCTCGGCGCTGCTCGGCACCGACCGCCGCACTCCGCCCGCGGAGGTCCTCGCCGTCGGCAAGGACGCCCCGGTCGCCCTGCTGGACGCCGCAGCGCTGCACACCGTACGGCGCAGGGCGGGGCTGCGCCCGGCGCCCGCCGCCGAGCCCCCGGCGCCCGCGGCCCACGACGGCCGCGCACGTCTGCCCGAGGCGGCGGGGCGGCGGCTCGGGCAGCTGCTGGCCGACCGGGCGGCGCCCACGAGCGGCGGAGGCCGTCGCGGTACGGCACCCGACCTCACGGAGCTGCTGCCGCAGTGGCTCGCCGTGGCCAACGCGCGCGGCTACGCGGCCCCCGCCCCGGTGCTGCCCGCCCTGCTGGACGCGGCCCGCGCGCGCACCGACCTGCGGCCGCAGGCCCTGGCCTTCGCCGGGCCCCGCGGGCTCTGGCTCGCCCGGCTCAACCCGGAGTGGAAGTTCGCGCTGCGCGGGGCCTCCGGCGGCGCCGTGCTGCCCGCGGCCGAGGACGGGGAGGCGACACGACGCCTGTGGGAGGAGGGCCTGTTCGCCGAGCGGGTCGCCCTGCTCTCCGCCGTACGGGCCAGGGACGCGGAGGCGGCGCGGACGCTGCTCGCCTCGACCTGGCCGAGCGAGCGCGCAGAGGACCGGCTGATGTTCCTCGACTCCCTGCGCGACGGGCTCTCCGGGGCCGATGAGCCCTTTCTCGAACAGGCGTTGTCGGACCGCAGCCGCAATGTGCGCTCCACCGCCGCCGAACTGCTGTCGGCGCTGCCAGGATCCGCCCTCGCGGGCCGGATGGCGGCCCGCGCGGCCACCTGCGTCGGCATGGACCGCACCGGCGGCGGACAGGTCATCGCGGTCGAGGCGCCGCACGAGTGCGACGCGGACATGCAGCGCGACGGAGTGGTCCCCGCGCCGCCCGGCGGCCGGGGCGAACGGTCGTGGTGGCTGGGGCAGTTGGTGGAGGCCGCCCCGCTCTCCGGCTGGCCGGCCAGGCTCGGCGGCCGGACGCCCGAGGAGATCCTCGCCCTGCCCGTCCTGGACGACTGGGCGGACGAGTTGCACGCAGCGTGGTGCCGGGCGGCCGTACGGCAGGGGGACGCGCGCTGGTCGGCCGCGCTGCTGGGGCCGCCCGCGACCCCGTCCGACACCGGTCCCGGCGCGACCTCGCTCGCCGAGCGCGCGAAACTGCTCGCCACGCTGCCCGAGGCGGAACGGGCCGACTGGGTGGCCGCGTTCATCGACGCGCACGGCCTGCCGGAGGCGTTCCAGTTGCTCGGCTGCTGCGCCGTGCCCTGGTCGGGCGCGCTCGGCCGGGCGGTCGTGGACGCACTCGACATCGCCAGGGACGCGGGCAGCTACCCCTGGAGCTTCAGCGGCGTCATGGGCCTCGCCGAACGGTGCCTGGACCCGGTGGAGGTGAACAGGCTGGAACTGCTCACGGCGACCCCGGACGAACCGGAGGGCGCGTCACCGGGCGCGGGCGGCTACTGGTCGGAGGCGTTCCAGCGCCTGGTGTCCACCCTGCGCCTGCGCGCCCTGATGCTCGCCGAACTGGACCCGGTGCGCGAACCGGCCCAGGAGCCGGCACCAGCACCGGAGCGAATACCGGCACCGGCACGAATACCGGAGCCGCCGACCACTCCGCCCGGTACGAGGCCGGAACACCTGGGGCCATCAGACCCTGCGCCCTGATCCGGGCAGCGGAACCCGTCACGCCCCCGCGGGCTGACGGATGTTGGCCTCGACCCAGGAGACGATCGACGCCGTCGTCGCCCCCGGGGTGAAGATCTCCGCGACGCCCTGCTCCTTCAGCGGGGCGATGTCCGCGTCCGGGATGATGCCGCCGCCGAAGACCTTGATGTCGGCCGCGTCCCGCTCCCTCAGCAGCTCGATCACCTTGGCGAAGAGCGTGTTGTGCGCGCCGGAGAGGATGGACAGGCCGATCGCGTCGGCGTCCTCCTGGATCGCGGTGTCCACGATCTGCTCGGGCGTCTGATGGAGCCCCGTGTAGATGACCTCCATCCCCGCGTCCCGCAGGGCCCTGGCAATCACCTTGGCCCCACGGTCGTGCCCGTCGAGTCCCGGCTTGGCGACCACCACACGGATCGGACCTGTCACACCCATCACTGCCTCCACCTACCGACTTGCGCTGTCATTGGCACGGCCCCCCGCGCCCGCCAAGGCCCGGAGTAGTGAACGAACGTTATCCACAGCATCCCGCAACCAGCCGTTTCGCGGAGGCCGCCGAGGGGGAAATCACACATGGGACATGTTCGCTTTGCGCCGTTCCGTCACCACCCGGCCCCACCTGGCCGGGCAGGAACGACCGCAAGGGGAGCCGCGGACGGAGCCGTCACGACCCGACGGCTCCCGGCATGTCGCCGTGGCGCCCCATGAGGGCATACGGGGGACAGAGCCGCCTCCCGTATGCCGTTCGGAGGTCGGCCATGAAGGTCACGCCGTTCGCGCCACTCTCGCCGTTCGGACCGCTTTCATCGCTCGCATCACTCACATCACTGTGGTCGCTCTGGTCGCTCCGGTCACTGTCATCGCTTTCGTCGCCCCTCTCGTGCCCGGCCTTCCTGTCGCCCTTCCTGTCGCCCGTTCTGCGCCAGGTGAGCCGCGTACGCACGGCGGGCCCGGCCGCCCTCCCCCTGCGCGTCACCGCCCCCGTGCGGGCCGGCGCGCTCGACCTGGCGATCTTCACCGGGCATCTCCTCCTGTATCCGGCCGGAATCATCCAGGAGCGCCGCGCCGCTCCCCTGCCACCGGAGGCCTCCCCGCTGCCCACCGAGGGCCGCACGCACCCGCCCGTCGTGCTGCTGCACGGCTTCGTGGACAACCGGTCCGTCTTCGTCCTGCTGCGCCGCTCCCTCGCCCGGCACGGCTGGCACCATCTCGCCTCCCTCAACTACTCGCCGCTGACCTGCGACATCCGTACGGCCGCCGAGTTGCTGGGCCGCCACATCGAGGAGATCTGCGCCCGCACCGGCCACCGCCGGGTCGATGTCGTCGGCCACAGTCTGGGCGGCCTGATCGCCCGGTATTACGTACAGCGCCTGGGCGGTGACAGCCGGATACGTACGCTGATCACGCTGGGCACACCGCACGAGGGCACCACGGCCGTGCCGCTCGCCGACGCCCACCCCGTCGTACGGCAGATGCGCCCCGGATCGCCGGTCATCGAGGAGTTGCGGCTGCCCGCGCCCGGCTGCCGTACGCGGTTCGTGAGCTTCTGGAGCGATGCCGACCCGCTGATGGCGCCCGTCTCGACGGCCAGGATCGAACACCCGGACCTTCTCGTGGAGAACGTGCTGGTGAGCGGTGTCGGCCATCTCGCCCTGCCGGTCCACCCGGGGGTCGCCGCGGGGATCCGGCACGCGCTCGGCGGCTCCGGTTCCGGCGAAGGCTCCGAACCGGCGCCGCCGGAGGACGGATCCGGGTCCATTTCCGTCGCCTGAACCCCGCGCCCGACGCCCCGCCCCGAGGGGCTCGCACGAGCCTCGCACTCGAACACGTTTCGAACATATGGCCAAGCCTGCGCCCACAGTTCGCCGAAACACGGCCGAATGCCCGTTTCCGCAAAGCACGAAACTCGCGGAAGATTGTCGCCGTCGCATACCGCCGGGTACAGTCGCGGCCACTGCTTTCCCTCTGGGATTCCTTCCATCAACGGCCGGATTTCCCAGACCCTGGTTCTGCTGCCGAGGCGAGAGAGAAGTTGGTGAACGACCAGCACGCCCACGCCGGGTACACCGCATACGACGGTTACCAGAACGGCAGCTTCGAGACAGATCCCCTCTTCGGCTCCCTGCCGGACGGTTCCGCGGGCGCGGGTGGATACGGCGGCGCTTCCGCCTCCACCGGCCAGTACGCGACCGTGCAGGCCGACCACTACGACAGTGGTCAGTGGGACACCGGCGCCCATCACCAGGCCACCGGGTACGACACGTACGGCACACAGGCGTACGACACCAGCGGCCAATGGCCCACCGTCGCCCCGCCCGCCCCCACCGACGGCAGCGGCTATCCGCAGGACGCCACAGGCGAGTGGGGTTCCGGCGCGTGGCACCAGGTCGTCCAGCCGAACAGCCCTGACGGAACGGGCCAGTTCGACAGCACGCAGTTCAACGGCGCCTCGTACGGTTACGACACTCCCGGGGCGACGGCGACCGCCGCGTTCGATCCCGCGCAGGCGGCTCAACTCGAAACCGCGCAGTTCGAGGCGGCACAGTTCGAGGCAACACCGTTCGAGGCAGAGCAGTTCGAGGCGGCACAGGCAGCGCAGTTCGAAGCCGCACCGTTCGAGTACGAGGCGACCGCTCAGTGGACCGCGTCCACGTTCGACACCGGTTCGTACGACGCCACGGCCTGGAACGGGGCCACCGCACCGCACGAGGACACGTCGTACGCGTACGGCGCCCCCGGCCCCGAGCCTGAACGGGCCTTCGGCACGGAGCCCGACCACGAGACCGAGCACGGCTACGAAGCCAAGCAGGGCTACGAGACCGAGCAGGGCTACGAGACCGTCGCCACCGAGGCCCACGCCGCACCGGAGACCGGACCGGCGGCCGGGGCGGAACGTCCCACGCCGGCCGTCGACTTCACCAAGGACTCCGAGAACCCCGCGGAGCCCGGCACTCCGGATGACGACCCCGACGCGCTGCACATGGCGCCGACGATGGCCACCCCCGCCGTGACAGCCGTCCCCCGCCCCGTGCGCCGGGCCGGCGGCAGTGGCGGCGGCAGCCGGGGCCGCCGCCGCACCCCCGCCAAGCGTTCGGCCCTCCTCACCGTCGCCGTTCCCTCCGCCTGCGTGATGGGCGTCGCCGGCATCGCCGCGGCCTCCGTCGGCGGACTCACCGGCGAGGACGCCAAGGACGACTCCACCACCACGGCCTCCGCCGAGGACACCGCCTCCACCAAGCCCGTCACCGCGGCCGCCAACAACAAGCTGGACACACAGCTCGCCGCGCTCAGCGCCGACGCCCGCGACTTCGGCGACCGCGCCAGCCGCACACAGGAGCGGATCGACCTTCAGGAGCGGAAGGAGGCGGAGCGGCAGCGCGCCAAGGAAGAGGCGGCGCGCAAGGAGGCGCTCCGCCCCAAGTTCGCCCTCCCCGTCTCGCAGAACGGACTCAGCGCCCAGTACGGCCAGGCCGGCGTCAACTGGATGTCCATGCACACCGGGATCGACTTCCCCGTGTCGTACGGCACGCCTGTCATGGCGGCGACCGACGGCACCGTACGCACGCAGTACAACAGCGCGTACGGCAACATGGCGATCGTGACCGCCGCCGACGGCACGGAGACCTGGTACTGCCACCTCAGCACCACCAAGCTCCGCTCCGGTTCCGTCAAGGCCGGTGACGTGATCGCCTACTCGGGCAACTCGGGCAACTCGACCGGTCCGCACCTGCACTTCGAGGTACGGCCCGGCGGCGGCGCGGCGATCGACCCGCTGGCCTGGCTCCGCAGCCACGGCCTCGACCCGACGTAAACCCGGCGCGTACGACCTCCCGCCAGGCCGTACGTGCCGCACCTGCCGTACGTGCCCGTGCCCTGCCACCCGGCAGGGCACCCGCCCCTCCCGGGCCTACAGCTTCTCGACCGGCGCGTACCGCAGCAGCAGCCGCTTGGGCTTGGTGTCCCCGAAGTCGACCGTCGCCTGTGCGTCCGCGCCCGCGCCGGTCACCTCCATGACCGTGCCGAGCCCGAACTGGTCGTGCGTGACCCGGTCTCCCACCGCCAGCGTGATCACCGGCTTGTCGCTCGTGCGCCGCGTGGCGAAGCCCGAAGGCCCGCCGCCCGACCGCGAGCGCGCTGCGGTGGAGGAGAGCGACGACGTGATCCCGGACGTCGGGCCCGCCGGGATCTGCGCGCCGGTCCGCTTCCACTCCAGGTGGCGTTCCGGGATCTCCTCCAGGAAGCGCGAGGCCGGGTTGTACGAGGGCTGCCCCCAGGCGCTGCGCATCGACGACCGCGTCAGATAGAGCCGTTCACGGGCGCGCGTGATGCCGACGTACGCGAGGCGGCGCTCCTCCTCCAGCTCCTTCGTCTGGCCGAGGGCGCGCATGTGCGGGAAGACGCCGTCCTCCATGCCGGAGAGGAAGACCACCGGGAACTCCAGGCCCTTGGCGGTGTGCAGCGTCATCAGCGTGATGACGCCGGAGCCGTCCTCGTCCTCGTCGGGGATCTGGTCGGAGTCGGCGACGAGTGCGACCTTCTCCAGGAACTCGGCGAGGGTCGGCGTCGCG
The DNA here is from genome assembly GCF_042673865.1 of Streptomyces sp. NPDC056987. Lineage (NCBI taxonomy): Bacteria > Bacillati > Actinomycetota > Actinomycetes > Kitasatosporales > Streptomycetaceae > Streptomyces > Streptomyces sp. NPDC056987. Next base: position 162,267 of record NZ_JBHURV010000008.1, on the reverse strand, counting down.
GCCACGGCCGGAGCGGCGGCCTCCGCGCCGGCCGTTCCGTCATTGCCATCAGCGCCGTCACCGGCGTCGGCGCCCGCGGCGGCCTGGCTGCGCTCCTGTTCGAACTCCAGCGCCACCGACGCCAGTTCCTGCAAGTTCTCGATCCGGGTCTCGTCCTGCGGGTCGGTCGAGGCCTGAAGCTCCGCCAGATAGCCGGTCCGTTCGAGCACGGCCTCCAGGACCAGTGCCGGCCCGGCACCCGACTCGACGATCGTACGCAGCTCCTCCATCAGCGTGTTGAAGCGCTTGACGGCATTGGCGGAGCGCGCCGCCATGCCGTACGCCTCGTCCACGCGCCGCAGCGCCTGCGGGAAGGTGATCTTCTCCCGCAGCGCGAGAGCGTCGATCATGGCCTCCGCCCGCTCCCCGATGCCGCGCTTGGGCACATTAAGGATCCGGCGCAGCGGTACGTTGTCCTCCGGATTGGCGAGGACCCGCAGGTAGGCCAGGACGTCACGGACCTCCTTGCGCTCGTAGAAGCGCACTCCGCCGACGACCTTGTACGGCAGGCCGACCCGGATGAAGATCTCCTCGAAGACGCGGGACTGCGCGTTCGTCCGGTAGAAGACGGCGACGTCACCCGCCTTGGCCTCGCCCGCGTCCGTCAGCCGGTCGATCTCGTCGGCGACGAACTGCGCCTCGTCGTGCTCCGTGTCCGCGACGTAACCGGTGATCTGGGCGCCGGCGCCGGCCTTGGTCCAGAGGTTCTTCGGGCGGCGGCTCTCGTTGCGCTCGATGACCGCGTTGGCGGCGCTGAGGATCGTCTGCGTGGAGCGGTAGTTCTGCTCCAGCAGGATCGTCGTCGCGTCCGGGTAGTCCTCCTCGAACTGGAGGATGTTGCGGATGGTGGCGCCGCGGAAGGCGTAGATCGACTGGTCGGCGTCGCCGACGACGCAGAGCTCCGCGGGGTCCTCGCCCTCGCCGGAGGGGCCCACCAGCTCGCGTACGAGGGTGTACTGCGCGTGGTTCGTGTCCTGGTACTCGTCCACCAGGACGTGCCGGAAGCGGCGCCGGTAGTGCTCGGCGACGTCGGGGAACGCCTGGAGCAGGTGGACGGTGGTCATGATGATGTCGTCGAAGTCCAGGGCGTTGGCCTCGCGCAGCCGTGCCTGGTACATCCGGTACGCCTCGGCGAGCGTCTTCTCGAAGCCGTCGACGGCCTGTCCCGCGAAGGTCTCCTCGTCGATCAGCTCGTTCTTGAGGTTGGAGATCTTGGCGCTGAAGGACTTCGGCGGATAGCGCTTGGGGTCGAGGTCCAGATCGCGGCAGACCAGGGCCATGAGCCGCTTCGAGTCGGCGGCGTCGTAGATCGAGAACGACGAGGTGAACCCGAGCCGCTTCGACTCGCGCCGCAGGATCCGCACGCAGGCGCTGTGGAAGGTCAGCACCCACATCGCCTGGGCGCGCGGGCCGACGAGCTGCCCGACGCGCTCCTTCATCTCGCCCGCGGCCTTGTTGGTGAAGGTGATCGCCAGTATCTCGCCGGGGTGGACGCTGCGGGTGCCGAGGAGATGGGCGATCCGGTGGGTCAGAACCCGGGTCTTGCCGGATCCGGCCCCGGCGACGATGAGCAGCGGCGACCCCGTGTGCACGACGGCCGCGCTCTGCTCCTCGTTCAGCCCTTCGAGGAGCGAGGCAGGGTCGATGACCGTACGGGCCGACCCGTTGCGGTGGTACGGATCCCGGGCCGGAGGCACGTCGTACGCCCCCTGGAACAGGTCGTCGGGCACCTGCTCCGGGGCGTGTTCGTCCAGGTCCTCGGGCGGCGGGGGGTGCTCGTCGCCGGAGGGCTGGAGGTCGGCCAGGAAACTGTCGTCAAAGAGGCTGCTCATCGCTTAACGAGTCTAGGCCGCCGCACCGACAGTCGGAGCCCGCCCGGCGAAGCCGGTCCGGCGGATCCACCCCGGAAGGCGGACGGTTCCGGATTACACACGGAGCGTAACGCTATACCCCCTATTACGGCTCCCTGCACTCCGCACGAGCAAATGGTCACAGAAATGTATCGGGCATATCGGCCATCCACCTTCACATCAGCGCCACATCTTGGCTAGCGTGCTCGATCAGGCAGCCCGTACCTCTGAAGGCGATCCGCGCCGAGCGGGCGGCCCACGCCGAATCCGGGCTTTCCAGCGGGAAGTTCGGAACCGGGGACCCACTCTGCAAGACCGGGGTGAATCGGGCCGTACGTTCGCCGTACGTACAACGCCCGTAGGGCAGCCTTCCGTTCCGCCCGAACCCGACAGCTAACCCGGTAGGCGGTCCACGGAAGGAGATGCCGAACTTGGCGTCGCATCGCAAGGCGCGCAGCCGTAGCGGGGTACGCACCAACACCCCTGCCGTCGGGATCACGACGGCCGCCCTCGCCTCGGTCACGCTGCTGTCGACGCAGAGCGCGGACGCCGCGCCCACGGAATCGAAGTCCTCGCCGTCGGTCGAAGAGGTGGAGAAAAAGGTCAGCGACCTGTACCGCCAGGCCGGTGGTGACGCGCAGAGGTCCGCCAGGACGAAGGAGGCGACGGCCAAGCAGAAGCGCACGGTCGACCGGGTCATCGACGGTGTGGCCAAGAGCGCGGACAAGCTGAACGAGGCCCGCCGTACGCTCGGTTCCTACACGTCCGCGCAGTCCGGGGGCGGCGCGGGCACCCCTGCGGGCGCCCCTGTCGCCCCGGCCGCTTCCGTCACCCCGGCAGCCCCGGCCCCACCTGTCGCCCCTGTCGCCCCTGTCACTCCTGTTGTACCGGCGATGCCTGCCACCGCTCCCGCCATGCCCGCAACGGCTCCCGCCATGCCTGCCACGGCCCCCGCCGCCGTACTGTTCGCGGACAGCCCGCAGACGTACGTCGAGCAGACGGGGATGACGGAGCGGCTGACCGACCGTCAGCAGAGCCCCGTCGCCGACCACTGGAGCTCCCGGGCGGACACCCGCGCCCCGGAGTCGCCGGACGAGTCCCAGGAGTCCCTGCGGACCAGCAAGGAGCAGATCCAGAAGAAGCTGGCCGAGGCCCGCGCGCTGCTGGCGCGGCTCACCGCGGAGGAGCAGGCACGGCTGGCCGCGCTGGAGCGCAAGAAGGAAGAAGCGGCCCGCCGCACGGCGGAGGCGCAGGCCAAGGCGGAGGCCCGCGACAAGGCGGAGGCCGACGCCGAGGCGGAGCGCCGGCGCGAGGCGGAGCTGATCCTGCCCCGGTCGCAGCCCCAGGCTCCGTCGGCCGACCCCGGCACGGGCACGGGATCAGGCACGGGAACGGGCACCGACGCGGCAACGGTCGCAGGTGCGAACGCGGGAACGGCTGGCGGCACCGGACTGGAGGCCGTGACCGGCGGTGACCCCGCCGGCATCTACGCGGCCAAGGCGGCGAAGGTGCTCGCCTTCGCACGCACCCAGATCGGCAAGCCGTACGTGTGGGGCGCCTCGGGGCCGAGTTCGTACGACTCCTCGGGCCTGACCCAGGCGGCGTGGCGGGCGGCCGGTGTCGAGCTGCCGCGCAGCACGAGCGACCAGGTGGACACGGGCACGCGCGTCACCACCGATGATCTGCTCCCCGGCGACCTGGTCTTCTTCTACGACGACATCAGCCACGCCGGCATCTACATCGGCGACGGCATGATGATCCACGCGCCCAAGCCGGGTGCGAACGTGCGTGAGGAATCGATCTACTACCTGCCGATCTACGGCAGCGTCCGCCCGGCCTGACCCGGTCGCGGCGCCCCGCGGACTCCGTCTCGGCGCCCCGCGGACCCGGCGGACCCGACCTCACCGGGGTCGGGTCCGTCGGGGGCCGGGGTCAGGTCCAGAGCGTGGCGATGAGGATGTTGGCCACAGTCAGCCCGCCCACCGCGCCGAACAGCGGCTTCTCGGCCGCCTCGTCGTCCCGCTTCACGTAGACGATGCCCAGGATCACGACCAGGACGGCCAGCTTGACGCCGATCTTGATGTTGTTGAGGGGCTGGTCGTCGGCCTGGTTGAGGCCCACCAGCACCATTCCCGTGATCAGCATGGTGAGAGCGCCGTGCAGCATCGCCGGGGTGAAGCGCGCCGTACCGGCGCTCATCGCCTTCATCTGGGTCAGGAAACCGCCGAGCAGGGCGGCTATGCCGATGATGTGCAGGGCGACGAAGACATTGATCAGTACGTCCATGCCGGGAGCGTAGCCCGGCCCATATCACCCGCCTTCGGTGAGGTGGGGCTTACTTCCGCTATCAGTCGGGTCCGTCCGGAAAAGCGCGCTCCGCCGGGCCATCATGATCGTGAAACGCTCCGGAACCTTCACCTCCCGCCAATACCCGCCATGTCGAGGCCGGGCTGTGACCGTGCGCCCTAACGTCCTGCGTACGGCCCTCACGGGGCCGTACCGGGCGGCCGTACCGCACGGAGTCAACGGAACCGAAGGAAACGGACCCCGCCCCCGTGGCAGCGCACCGAAACCACCGAATCCACCGAAAGCCCAGACAGCGGCTGTTCACCGGCCAGGCCGGCCGCACCGCGGCGACGCTCGCGCTCGCGGGAGCCGCGACCGCCACCGCCACGGGCCCCGCGCAGGGCGAGCCCCGGCTCACCCCCGCGCAGATCAAGGCCCAGGTCGACACGCTGTACGCGCAGGCGGAGACGGCCACCGAGCAGTACAACGGGGCGAAGGTGAAGGCGGACGAGGCCCGTGCCTCGCTCACCGAGCTGCGCGACGAGGCCGCGCGCAGGACCGACGGGCTCAACACCTCGCGCGCCGAGCTGGGCTCGATCGCCACCGCGCAGTACCGCAGCGGTGGCCTTGACCCCGCCGTACAGCTCGCCCTCAGCTCCCGGCCCGAGGACTACCTGGAGCAGGCCGGTGTCGCCGAGCGGGCCGGCAGCAGGCAGGCCGCCACCGTCGCGGGGATCCGCCGGGAGCTGTCGCGGATCGCCGGGCTGCGCTCGCGGGCGGACACCCAGCTCGCCGATCTCACGGCCCGCCGTGCCGAGCTGGCCCGGCACAAGTCCACGATCCAGCGGAAGATCGGCTCCGCCCAGCGGCTGCTCGACGAGCTCACCGCCGAGGAGCGCGACCGGTACGAGGGGCGGGGCGGAACGGGGCGACAGGACGGCGGGGACCCGGCCCGCGCGGACCGGGGGACGCCACGCGGCACGGCAGCGGCGCCGAACGCGCGGGCCGAGGCCGCCGTCGCCTTCGCGTACGGCGCGATCGGCAAGCCGTACGTGTGGGGCGCGACCGGTCCCGGCTCCTTCGACTGCTCAGGGCTGACCCAGGCCGCGTGGCGTGCCGCCGGGGTCGCCCTGCCCCGCACCACCTACACGCAGATCAACACGGGCCGGCGCGTCGCCCGTTCCGAACTGGCCCCCGGTGACCTGGTGTTCTTCTACTCGGGCATCAGCCATGTCGGGATCTATGTGGGCGGCGGACAGATGATCCACGCGCCCAGGCCCGGTACGGCGGTCCGGCTCGCGCCGGTCGACGAGATGCCGTTCGCGGGCGCCGCCCGACCGCTCTAGCGTCCGTCTGACGCCCTTTCCGGTCCGTCCACGCGTCGTCGGTCTCCGACCGCCCCTGACGGCCCACGCCGGAGTGCCCCGCCCTCGGTTGCGGGTCACGATGTGCAGCAAGCGGTCCGCTCATCGGCCCGCGAGGTGAGACGGGGTACGCCGGGCCGGCAACGGCGGGGTGATCGGAGAGGGGCGGTCGTGAGACGAGCCACCACTGTCAGGGCAACGGCCCTCGTGGCCGGCGCGCTGTTCGTCCTGGCCCCCGTGGGGGTCACCCCGAAAGGCTGCGGGGATCTCTCCGGCGGCCGGCTCTGCGTCGAGGGCCCGATCGGCGGCGCGGGCCCCTTCACCACGCGGTACGTACGCCACGGGGACGAGCCCGAAATTCGTGTACGCCTCGGCTACCAGCGCAAGGACGCCCGGCTCACGGCCTTCCCCGGCTGGTTCGGCACGCAGCGCACCCGGCACGGCCGCGCCGAACTGACCGGCGTCATCGACACCCTGCCCGGCGAATGCATCCGCGGCGTGCTGGACCACCGGGGGCGGTTGTACGTCACCGGGTGGCACTGCTCGTAGCCGTCCGGCCCGCCGGGCGGCCGTGAGCCGTCAGCCGTGAGCCGTGGGCCGTGGGCCGTCAGACCAGCCTGCGGGCCGTCGCCCAGCGGGTCAGCTCGTGCCGGTTGGAGAGCTGGAGCTTGCGCAGGACCGCCGAGACATGGGACTCCACGGTCTTCACCGAGATGAAGAGCTGCTTGGCGATCTCCTTGTAGGCGTATCCGCGGGCGATGAGCCGCAGCACCTCGCGCTCGCGCTGGGTGAGCCGGTCCATGTCCTCGTCCACCGGAGGCGCGTCCGTCGAGGCGAAGGCGTCCAGGACGAAGCCGGCCAGCCGGGGCGAGAAGACCGCGTCGCCCTCCTGGACCCGGAAGATCGAGTTGACCAGGTCCGTGCCGGTGATCGTCTTGGTGACATAGCCGCGGGCGCCGCCCCGGATGACGCCGATGACGTCCTCCGCCGCGTCCGAGACCGAGAGCGCCAGGAAGCGCACCGGGTTCTCCGCCGCCGCCATCATGGGGGCGCTGCGGCGCAGCACCTCGACCCCGCCGCCGCCCGGCAGATGGACGTCGAGCAGGACGACCTCGGGACGGGTCGCGGTGATCACGGTGATCGCCTGGTCGACATCGGCGGCCTCGCCGACGACCTCGACGCCGGTCTCCTCCGTGCGGCCGATCTCCGCCTGGACGCCCGTACGGAACATCCGGTGGTCGTCGACGAGCACGACGCGGACCCGGCGGCCGTCCCCCGCCGGGTCCCCGCTCGCCGCGGGAGTGGATTCGGCGTGTACGCCCTCGCTCATGGTCTGTGCCCCTCGCCCTCGTCGCTCCGCCGCGGTCTGCGCGGCTCTCGTACCGTACGGTCCCCGCCCGGCGACCGGTCCATCCCCTGTGGGTCGGCGTGCTCCCACTCCTCGGCCGACCGTTGGACGACCCTTGGCCGGCCCTTGCCGGCACGCCCCGTCCGTCAGTCGTCGGCGCGCTCCATCTCCAACTCGACCTCCGTGCCGCCGTCGGGCACCGCGCGCAGCCGGGCCGTGCCCCCGTTGCGCTGCATCCGGCCGATGATCGACTCGCGGACACCCATCCGGTCGTCCGGCACGGCGTCCAGGTCGAATCCCGGGCCGCGGTCGCGCACGGAGAGGAAGACCGTACGCCCCTCGACCTCCGCGAACACCTGGACGGCGCCGCCCTCGCCACCGTACTTGGCGGCGTTGACCATCGCCTCGCGCGCGGCCTGCATCTGCGCGGACAGCTTCTCGTCGAGCGGGCAGTCGCCGACGACCACGACCTCGATCGGCACCCCGTGGTAGTCCTCCACCTCGGCCGCCGTCCGCTTCACCGCGTCGGCAAGGGTGGTGGGCTCGTCCGCCTCGTCCTTGCCGGTGCCCTCCGGCTTGTAGAGCCAGGCGCGCAGCTCGCGCTCCTGGGCACGGGCGAGGCGGCGGACCTCTCCCCCGTCGTCCGCGTTGCGCTGGATGAGCGTCAGGGTGTGCAGGACCGAGTCGTGGACATGCGCGGCGACCTCGGCGCGCTCCTGGGCGCGGATCCGCATCAGCCGCTCCTCGGAGAGGTCCTGGGTCATCCGGACGAGCCAGGGCCCGGCGAGCAGGGCGGTCCCGGCGACGACGGCTATCGCGCCCGTCAGCACATTGCCGAACTGGGCCGCCGAGCCGCGCACCACCACGAAGACGGCGAGGCCGAGGCCGACCAGCGCGACGCCGGCGAGGCTCCGGACCAGCTGGAATATGCGGTGGCGGCGGCCGATCTCGGTCCAGCGGGCACGGCGCGCGTTGTCCGCCTGTCGCCAGACGAGGACGACTCCGACGCCGATCAGCAGCATCGGCCAGATGTAACGGTCGGCGTGGCTGCGGCCCAGGCTGACGTTGCCGATGAAGGTGGCCGCGCTGACGACCAGCGCGAGCAGGGCGAAGAGCTGTCCCTTGTCGGGCTTGCGCAGCCGGCGTCTGCCGTCGGAGCTGATCTCGAAGAGCGGGCGCGACTCGACGGCCCGGCCGCCGACGCCGAGCGGGACGACGATCCAGAACACGGCGTAGAGCAGGGCGCCCAGGCCCTGTGAGAAGAAGAAGAGGAGGAAGACGAGGCGGACCCAGACCACCGGCAGTCCGAGATGGCCGGCGAGCCCGCGCGCGACGCCGCCGAGCAGCCGGCCGTCCGCGCTGCGGTACAGCTTGCGCGGCGGCAGCTCCTCGGGCCCGGGGGCGCGGGAGTGCGGCGGCGCGGCGGGGCGAGGCGGAGCGGCTGGCATGCCATCGATGGTCACACGGCGGGGTGCGGCAGGGCATCAGGGTCGTACCCCTGACGCGACCCTGATCCGTTCCCGGGGGCGGGGCGGGGCCAATATCAGGGTCAGACCGGGGTCGTCGCCGGTGGAGACCGGGCCCTCGCACCGTCACCATGGGCGTATGACCCAGCCGCCAACTCAGCCGCCGTCCTCGCCGACCGCGCCGTCCGACGCGTCACCTCCGCCGTCGGGCGCGGACGCGGTCCCGGGCGCGTCCGCGCCCCTGCAGCGCAGTTCCCGTCAGAAGGTGTTCGCGGGGGTGTGCGGAGGGCTCGGGCGGTACTGCGATGTGGACCCCGTCATCTTCCGGATCGTGCTCGGTGTCCTCGCGGCCGCGGGCGGGCTCGGGCTGATCTTCTACGGGTTCGCCTGGCTGCTGCTCCCGCTGGAGGGCGAGGAGGAGAACGAGGCGCGCAGGCTGCTGTCGGGGCGGGTGGACGGCGCGTCGCTGATCGCCGTGCTGATGGCGCTGGCGGGGTGCGGTCTTTTCCTGTCGATGCTGGACAACGGGGAGACGCTGAGTTTCGCCGCGATGCTGTCGATCGCGGTCGTGGGGTCGGCGGTCTGGTCGCAGCACCGGCGGGGGACGCTGCCGGACGGCGGGCCGCTCGATCCGGCGACGGCGCACATGGTGGCGGACGCTCCTCCGGAGACGAAGGCGCCGCCGACGCCGGGCACCCCGTCGTGGTGGCGGGACCCGATCGTGAAGGACGGTTCCACAGGCCTCGTGGGGACGGACTACATGTGGGGGCCGGAGGACGCGCGGGTGGAGGCGCGGCCGTGGGAGTGGCACAAGGACGGCGGGGACGGAGCGGGCGACCGGAGCCGGGCCGGTGCCCGGATACGGGAGTCCCGCCCCCGGGGCCCGCGGGGGATCGCCGGGATCGTCTTCCTGCTGGCGCTGCTGGCGGGCGGGCTCGGGACGGGGCTGTCCTGGGAGAGCCGGCCGCTGGGCGCGAGCCTGGAGATCGGGCTGACCGCCGCGCTCGCGGTGTTCGGGCTCGGGATCGCGGTCAGCAGCTTCCTGGGCCGTACGGGGGCGGGCACCGTCTTGCTGACGGTGGTCACGGCGGGGCTGCTCGCCGGGAGCGCGGCCCTGCCGCAGAACATCACGACGGAGTGGGCCCGCCGGGAGTGGGCGCCGGTGTCGGCGACGGCGGTGCAGCCGCGCTACGAACTGGGGTCGGGCATCGGCACCCTCGATCTGGGCGGGCTCTCCATTCCGAAGGGGCGGACGGTCACCTCGTCGGCCGAGGTCGGCGCGGGACAGCTCAAGGTCGTCGTACCGGAGGGAGTGACGGTGAAGATGACGGCGAAGGCCGGTCTCGGGGACATCAGGCTGCCGGGTGAGCCGCCGAACGATGTGGACATATCACCGGACCAGTCGCGGGGGCGTGTGCTGGCGCCGGCCGCGGGCAGCGCTCCGGCGGGGACGCTGCTGCTGACACTGAAGGTCGGGCTCGGACAGGTGGAGGTGACCCGTGCTGCTTCATGAGTTCCGGCCGGGCCGGCTGATCGCGGGGCTGACGGCGCTGACGGCGTCCGCCGCGTACGCGGGCGACGCGGCGGACGCCTGGCACACACCCTGGTTCGCGGCGCTGCCCCTGGTCTTCTTCGGGCTGTTCCTGGCGGCCGTGGTGACTTTGGGCCACTACCTCATACGCCGGCGCCGGTCGGCGAGGACGGCGTCCAGGGAGAACGTCGGCGCTCCGGCGAGCACGAGCGGCAGCCAGGCCATGAGATAGGGGAGGTCGTTGCCGTAGTAGTACGGCGTGGCCTGCCAGCTCACGGTGAGCCAGAGGCTGAGCGAGATCAGGGCGCCGCCGAGTGCGGCGATCCGGGTGAGGAGGCCGAAGAGGGCGCCGAGGCCGACGGCGAGTTCACCGATGGCGATGGCGTATCCGAAGCCGGCGGGGTTCTTGAGGGCCAGGTCGACGAGGGCGGGGATCGCGGAGCTGTCGCGGACGCCCCGCATCATCTCGCCGACGGAGCCGCTGCCGGTGGCCGAGAAGAAGCCGCTCTGGGTGAGCTTGTCGATGCCCGCGTAGATGAAGGTGACGCCGAGGAAGATCCTCAGCGGCAGGAGTGCGTGGCGCGTGGCGCTCTCCCGCAGGCCGGGGCGCTCGCCGCCGAGCACTCCGTAACCGTCCGTCCGGTAGCCGTGTGTCATCGCCGGGTCCGCCTCTCCCTGTCCCGCACCGCTGCCGCGGAGGCGGCTGCCTCCGCGTGCCCTGTCCCTGCATACGCAGTGAACACATCCGGCGCTCAGTGAACCAGCCGTTGGGCAGCGCGGGACGGGCCTACTCGGAAAAGACGTGGAAACTCTTCATCGAAACAGGAGCAACAATCGGCCGAATTCGCTCAGTCCATGACTTCGATGATCACGCGGTTGGTTTCGATGCCCGCCGCGGTGACCACCTGCACCTCGACGGCTCCGGGCTCCACCTCCACCGGTACGGGCACGGTGAGTGAAGTGTCCGCCGGGTTGGCGAATCCGCCGGGGACGGGCACCAGCGGCACATGGACGTGGACCGCGCCGATCCGGACGACCATCCGGGCCAGCCGGTCCGGGGTGCCGGCGCCGGGCGGGACGAATCCGGCGCCGCGGATCTCGATGTCGTCGCCGGTCCGGATGGGGGCGTCGAGATCGCCCGCCTCCCTGGCCCGTACGACGGACAGCACGACGGGCCGCCCGCCCTCGGCGTACTTCCCCGCGAAGTAGGTGGCGGCGGAGACCCCGACGAGCAGGGCCAGCGCCCAGGGCAGATCGGGCAGTTGCTCGGGGCGCCGGGCGAGCCGTACGGCGGCGAAGACGACGGCGACGGCATTCACCAGCGTGTACTGCACATCGGTGAAGCTGCCGCGTCCGCCGTCGTCGCAGAGCAGGTCGGCGAGGCGGGGCCGGTCGGCGCGTACCTTCTGGAGCCGCTGGCCCAGCACCCGTACGGACACCACGCGGCGCACGACGACGGCGATGGCGCACACCACGGCGAGGACGCTCACCAGACCCGCGCCCCGGGCCAGTTCGAGACCGGCGATCAGTTCGTCGCGGCGGCGGTGCCCGGAGGCGCCGGCGAGTTCGAAGGCGAGGACGAGCACGGCGTAGACGACGAGCAGCACCCAGGCGGAGGCGACGGTCCGTGAGGTCGAGAGCCGGTTGTCCTCGCCGATCAGCGGCGCGAGCAGCCCGCCGCGGGCGCGGTGCAGCCACGCGGCGGCGGTCAGCAGCGCGGCACAGAGGACGGCGGCGACCAGCCCGGCCGTCCGGGCGAGGGTCCAGCCGGTACCGATCGCGGTCACCGCCTGCGCCAGCAGGAGCAGGACGACGCAGCCCCAGGCGGCGAACAGGGTGTGCCGCCAGACGGTGTGCAGCCAGGCGTCCCCCGCCTCACGGCTGCGGTCCGCCACCGCGCGGGCGGACTGGGTGAGTTCGTCGGACACCCACTGCCGGGAGGCACCCACGGAGTGCGCGACAGCGGCGGGCAGCCCCTGCCCGGCGGCCAGTTCGTCGCGCTTCGCCAGGAACGCGGCCACGGCTCTCCGGTGCCCTTCCCGAGCCCCGTGCGGACAGTCCCCGCACGCACAGCCACCGCTGTGCACGCCCTGCCGCACCTCTTGCACCGCCACGCCGATTGCCGCCTTCCCCGCCCCGCGCCTCAGCCCGGGTCCCGCCCGGATGAACTTCCTTGCATCGCAAGGAAATTGTCCCGCACGAAGGGAGGGGTATGCGAAGTTTGCCGGGTCGGTGCGGGTGACAACATCGTTACGGTGTTGCCCCGCCGACCCGTTGGACCACCGGGCTCAGTCCTCCGCGGGGCGGCGCCGGTTGATCGCGGTGAGGTCGACGCTGATGGCGAACGGCTCCTTCAGCTCCAGCCGTTCGCGGTGGATGCCGGTCGGGACGTAGACATGGGTGGCCGGGTCGAGTTCGTAGCTGTAGACCACGGGATGATCACCCTCTTTCTCGACCCGCCAGTAGCAGCGCACCCCCGCGGCGGCATACTTGCGCGGCTTGACCTCGCGGTCGCGCTCCAGAGAGTCGTCGGAGACGACCTCGACGGCGAGGACAACGTCCTCGGGGTCGTACCAGGTCTGCTCAAGTCCGGTGTCCGCCTCGGCCCGGTAGACGATGAGGTCCGGCTCCGGCCGATTCTTCGAGTCGATCTTGATGGTCATCTCACGGTCGATGTCCAAGCCGTCCGGCACCTGCGACAGAAGAGCGTATTCCAGCAGCCACATCATGCGTGTGTGGAACTTCCGCTGCGGACTCATGAGGACGAGGCTCCCGTCGATCAGCTCAGTGTGCGGCGGGAGGCCCGGAATCCGGTCGAGGTCGTCCGCGGTCCAACCCCCGGCGGGCGGGATCGGCCACTGGTATCGCGGTTCCAGCCCGTGCTCAGGTGCGGCGCTCATGATTACTCCCATAGGACGGAGTCTGACCCCTACCAGCAGCCTACCCAGGCGATACGACAACGCCGCCGCCCAAACGAATGAGCGACGGCGTCGGCGTTGACCAGCACGGGGAGGCTACTCCCACTCGATGGTGCCCGGGGGCTTGCTCGTCACGTCGAGGACCACGCGGTTGACGTCGGCCACCTCGTTGGTGATGCGGGTGGAGATCTTCGCCAGTACGTCGTACGGCATCCGCGTCCAGTCCGCGGTCATCGCGTCCTCCGACGAGACCGGCCGCAGCACGATCGGGTGGCCGTAGGTCCGGCCGTCGCCCTGGACGCCCACGGAGCGCACGTCGGCGAGGAGGACCACCGGGCACTGCCAGATCTCGCGGTCCAGGCCCGCCGCCGTCAGCTCCTCGCGGGCGATGGCGTCCGCGTCCCGCAGCAGGTCGAGGCGCTCGCGGGTGACCTCGCCGATGATACGGATGCCCAGGCCGGGGCCCGGGAACGGCTGGCGCTGGACGATCTCGTCCGGCAGCCCGAGCTGCTGGCCGACCATCCGGACCTCGTCCTTGAACAGCTTGCGCAGCGGCTCGATGAGCTGGAACTCGATGTCGTCGGGAAGCCCGCCGACATTGTGGTGCGACTTGATGTTGGCGGTGCCGGTGCCGCCGCCGGACTCCACCACGTCCGGGTAGAGCGTGCCCTGCACGAGGAACGCGACGTCCTCGCCCTCCGCGCCCGCCTCCGCGACGATCTCCGCCTGGGCCTGCTCGAAGACCCGGATGAACTCCCGGCCGATGATCTTCCGCTTCTGCTCGGGGTCGGAGACCCCGGCCAGCGCGGTGAGGAAGCGCTCCTCGGCGTCGACCACCCGGAGCTGCACGCCCGTCGCGGCGACGAAGTCCTTCTCGACCTGCTCGGTCTCGCCCTTGCGCATCAGACCGTGGTCGACATACACGCAGGTGAGCTGGGATCCGACGGCCCGCTGCACCAGCGCCGCGGCCACCGCCGAGTCCACGCCGCCGGAGAGCCCGCAGATGGCGCGCTTGGTGCCGACCTGCTCACGGATGAGCGCGACCTGCTCGTCCACCACGTTGGCGGTGGTCCAGGTCGGCTCGATGCCCGCGCCGCGGTAGAGGAAGTGCTCCAGGACCTGCTGGCCGTACGTGGAGTGCATGACCTCCGGGTGGTGCTGCACCCCGTACAGCTTCTTCTCGTCGTTCTCGAACGCGGCGACCGGCACGACGTCCGTGGACGCGGTGACCGTGAACCCCTCGGGCGCGGCGGAGCAGGCGTCGCCGTGCGACATCCAGACGGCCTGCTCGGCCGGGGTCCCCTCGAAGAGGGTGGAGCCGGTCTTCGAGACGCGCAGGGAGGTACGGCCGTACTCACGCGCCCCCGTGTTGTCGACGGTCCCGCCGAGCGTGGTCGCCATGAGCTGGAAGCCGTAGCACATGCCGAAGACGGGGACACCGGCCTCGAAGAGCGCGCGGTCGACGCTCGGGGCGTTCTCCGCGTACACGGAGGACGGGCCGCCGGAGAGGATGATCGCCTTGGGCTTCCTGGCCAGCATCTCGGCCACGGGCATCGTGGACGGGACGATCTCGCTGTAGACCCGGGCCTCGCGGACGCGGCGGGCGATGAGCTGGGCGTACTGCGCGCCGAAGTCGACGACGAGTACGACGTCGGGGGCGGCGGGGGGTGCTGCTGGCACTGGGGGCGGCCTTCCGGCGGAGGTGGGACGTTCACACCGTGCTGACGGACAGCACGGTGCTGTATCTCCCGAGTCTAACGGGGGCGGTGCCGGGTGAGGGGCGGTCCCTGAACGGAGGCGGACGGAGACGAGCGCGGCCCGCCCCGTCTCACCATCCGGCCCCGCTTTGCGGTCCGCCCGGGAACCGGGTCCATACTGTGCCCATGCGCAAGCAGCTCACCTTCGTCTTTACCTATGGCACCGGCCCGTCCGGCTGCCATGGTCGTGCTGCTTGAGCTGACAAGCGACTTCCCAGGCGCCCCGGGCCGACAAGGCCCGGGGCGTCTGTCGCGTTCGGGGCCGTACGGCTCAGGGCCCCCGAACCGACAAGGAACCCGTCATGGCACCCGACACCACCACCAGCGCCACCACCGGCACCACCACCACGCGCACGACCACGCGCCAGGAGGACACCGGCGCCCGCACCACCGAGGCCGCCTCGCTCATCGGCGGCGCGCGGGAACGCATCGACGCGCTGGACGACCGCATCATCGGCCTCGTCCAGGAACGGATGGCGATCTCGGCCGTGATCCAGGACGCCCGGATCACCTCCGGGGGGCGGCGCGTGAATCTCTCCCGGGAGATGGAGATCCTCGCGCGCTACCGGGACGCCCTCGGCAAACCGGGCACCGCGCTGGCGATGACGCTGCTGGAGCTGAGCCGGGGCCGCGTCTGACCGCCGCTGTCCCTTCTTCTCACCCGTACAGCACCCGTACAGCACCCGTGACCGCCCACGGGGCCCGTTCGTTGGGCCGTGCGGGCACGCAGCGCACTTCGTCGCAGTCGGGAGAAGGACCGCGTGGCTCCGCCGGGGCGTGCGACGGATACGGCGTGGGACCTCGCCCCGGCGCCCGTGACCGGCCGGCAGGGGACAGCCGCCCGGTCACCGGAGGAACGGCCGGTTCCGGGGACGCCCGGGACCGGCCTCGCGGCCACGCTCTGTGACGCAGGCCACATAAAGATTCCGTGAAGACCGCTGCAACCATTCCCATGGGTCACAGGTCTTGCATGCGAAACAACGGCCTCACCCGTGACCCCACATCATCTGGGAGGGCCCAACGACTCCGCACCGCATCCTGCCGGTGCGCCGAATTTCGCTGAGGTCTTTCATGAAGCTCCGCCGCGCCATGGCGGTCGCAGCCGCGACCGCCGTCATCGCCCCCGCCGCGTTCTTCGCGGCGCCCGCCGCGTTCGCGACCGAAGGCGACCCCGCCACCCCGCAGACCTCCGCCGAGACACCCGGGTCCGAGATGCCCGACACCGAAACGCCCGAGGCCGGCGCCGGTGAGACCGGCGAGACGCCGCCCGTCGTGGAAACACCGCCGACCGACGAGGCCCCGGCACCGCCGGAGACCGAGGAGGAGACCCCGGCCACTCCGCCCACCGAGCCCGAGGAGGAGGGCGCTCCCGAGGCGGGGAAGCCCTCGCCCAGCGCCTCGCAGAGTTCGCCGGCGGCCGCACCGTCCGCCACCTCGACCGGCGAGGCCCCCGCCGGCCCGATCGAGTGCGACGACGACAGCGAGCTCGCGTTCGACGAGAACCTCAAGACCAGCCTGACCGGCCTGCCGGAGCGGATCGTCGCGGGCAGTGGCTTCCACGGGTTCAAGTTCAATGTGTCGAACAAGGGCAAGAACGTCTACACCCGCGTCGACCTCGCCGTCTTCGCCTCCCAGATCGACGAGAAGACCTGGGAGGACACCTCCAGCCACCTGACGCTCCAGTACAAGGACCCGGTGTCGGGCCAGTGGATCAACATCTCCCTGGACGACAACGACGAGGGCGCCGGCTACGTCGGTTACACCGACATCCGGGCGAAGGAGTCGTTCTCCGTCGACCTGCGCCTGAGCGTGGACAAGTCCGCCCCGGCCGGTTTCGGTTACGTCATCGGCGTCGGCGTCTACGCCGACGACAAGGGCAACTGCGTCCTGGCGGACGACTTCGCGTCGTACGAGTTCGACATCGCCGCCGCCGGTACGGACGCGGGCAACCCCGGCGAGGCCACGCCGCAGCCGCAGCCGCGGCCGCAGACCGGTGGCAAGAAGCCGATCCCGGCGAAGCCGGTCGGCAACACCGAGATCAAGCCGCAGGGCCACCTCGCGGAGACCGGTTCCTCCTCGACGGTTCCCGTCATCGGCATGGTGGGCGGGATCGCCGTCGTCGCCGGTGCCGGTGTGGTGTTCGCGATGAAGCGCCGTCGTGACGGGGACGCCGCCGCGTAACACCCGCGGGCGGAACGGAACCGCTGAAGCTGGGGAGGCGCTGCACTCGGAGGGGGGTGCAGCGCCTCTCTGCGTCCTCGTCAGTTCTTTCGGGGCGGGACCGTCGGTATCCCCAGGAACGGCAGCCTCAGCTCGCCGAACGCCCCCGCCGGGACCACCGGTGACCGCGGCTCCACGGCGGCGGGCCGCACGTACGGCGTCCCCGCGGCCTGCTCCGGGCGCGGATCGCGGTCCCCCTTGTTCGGCCAGAAGGACATCGCGCGTTCCGCCTGGGCCGTGATCGTCAGCGACGGGTTGACGCCCAGGTTCGCCGAGACCGCCGAGCCGTCGACCACGGAGATCCCGGGGTGCCCGTACAACCGGTGGTACGGGTCGATCACGCCCTCCTCCGCCGATGCCCCGATGACGCAACCGCCCAGGAAGTGCGCGGTCAGCGGGGTGCCCATCAGCTCGCCCACGTTGCTGCCGGGGAAACCGTTGATCTCCTCGGCCACGAGGGTCGCGGCGCGCGTGGCCTCGGGGATCTGGGTCGGGTTGGGGGCGCCGTGGCCCTGACGGGCGGTGAGCAGGCCCTTGCCCAGGCCACCCGGTCTGCGGTAGGTGGTGAGGGAGTTGTCCAGCGTCTGCATGACCAGTCCGATGATCGTCCGTTCCGACCATCTGCGGTACGAGAACGACCGGAGCAGTTGGACCGGATGGCGCACGGCGTTCCCGAGCCAGTTCCGGACGCGGTGGTCGCCGTACGGCACCTGGAGGATGCTGAGCGCGCCCATGGCGTTGGACCCCTTGCCGTACCGCACCGGCTCGATGTGCGTGGTCGGGTTCGGGTGGATGGAGGACGTGATGGCGACGCCCCGGGTGAAGTCGACCCTCGGCGCGCCGTGGCGTGCGCGGTAGCGCCGGTCCAGGGTCTGCGCGCCCACCAGTGCCTCGGAGTTGGTACGGGTCAGGGCCCCGAGCCGGGGCGAGAGGCGTGGCAGCAGGCCCCCGTCGCGCATCGTGTGCAGCAGGGTCTGGGTGCCGTACGTACCGGCCGCGACCACGACATGACGGGCCCGGAACTCTTTTCCGGGGCCGCCCGTTCCCCCCTTCGAACGGCTTGTTGTACGACGTGAACGGCTTGTTGTACGCCCCACGCGCCGTTGGTCCGTCGGCACGGTGGTGACGCGGAGGCCGCCCGCCTCGTCCTCCGTGAGGGCGGTCACCGAGGTCATGGGGTGGATGACCGCTCCGGCCCGCTCCGCCAGGTACAGGTAGTTCTCGGTCAAGGTGTTCTTCGCGCCGTGCCGGCAGCCCGTCATACACTCCCCGCACTCGGTGCAGGCGCGGCGCGCCGGTCCCGTACCGCCGAAGTACGGGTCGTCCACCGTCGCCCCGGGGCGGGCCGTGGCCGTACCGGCCGCGTCCGCGCCGTCCCCGAAGAAGACGCCGACCGGGGCCGGACGGAAGCTGTCGCCCACGCCCATCGCCTCGGCCGCCGCCCTGAGGTGGACGTCCGAGGGGGTCGTCGTCGGATTGAGCCGTACGCCGAGCATGCGCCGTGCCTGGTCGTAGTACGGCTT
Source organism: Streptomyces sp. NPDC056987 (assembly GCF_042673865.1). Lineage (NCBI taxonomy): Bacteria > Bacillati > Actinomycetota > Actinomycetes > Kitasatosporales > Streptomycetaceae > Streptomyces > Streptomyces sp. NPDC056987. The sequence continues at coordinate 143,965 of NZ_JBHURV010000008.1, read as the reverse complement.
CAGCTCCTGCTCCCAGTCGGTGATGGCGGCCCACTGCGGGTCCTCGAAGAAGGCGGCGGGCGGCACGTACAGCGTGTTGGCGTAGTTGAGCGAGCCGCCGCCGACCCCGGCGCCCGCCAGCACCATCACGTTGCCGAGCAGATGGACGCGCTGGATGCCGTACAGGCCGAGGGCCGGGGCCCAGAGATAGTTCCTGATGTCCCAGGAGTTCTTCGGGAGCGTCTCACGGGTGAAGCGCCGGCCCGCCTCCAGGACTCCGACCCGGTACCCCTTCTCGGTCAGCCGCAGCGCGGAGACCGAGCCGCCGAAGCCGGAGCCGACGACGATCACGTCGTAGTCGTACCCGGCGTCATGGTCATGGTCGGGGTCGTATGCGTCCTTCTTCCGTTCCACCGGCTCTCCTCGTCAGCGCAGCCGCAGCGCCTTCATCGCTCGCAGGTTCCGGCTCATGAAGGCCGCGTACCTCTCGTCGTCCATCCCGAAGGACGGCCCCATCGGAATGATCCGCTGCTCCGCCACCGTCCGGGCCTCGGTGTACTTGAGGATGCCCTCGGCGCCGTGGCGCCGGCCGAGACCGGATTCCTTCATTCCGCCCATCGGTGCCTGGACACTGCCGTACGCGGACGCGTACCCCTCGTTGATGTTGACGGTGCCCGTGCGCAGCCGGGCCGCCACCGCGCGGCCACGGCGCGCGTCCCGGGTCCAGACGCTCGCGTTCAGTCCGTACGGCGTGCTGTTGGCGAGGTCGATCGCCTCGTCCTCGTCGCCGAACCGGTAGAGCGAGACGACCGGGCCGAAGGTCTCCTCGGCACAGACCGCCATGGGCGCCTCGACGCCTTCGAGGATGGTCGGTTCATGGAAGTAGGGCCCGATGTCGGGGCGCGCGGCGCCGCCCGCGACGACGGTGGCGCCCTTGGCGACGGCCTCCTCGACATGGCGCACGACGGCCGCCAGCTGCCGCTCCCCGGCGAGGGAGCCCATGTCGGCGCCGTACGCGAGCGAGCTGCCGAGCCGCATCGCCTTCGTCCGGGCGGCGAACCGCTCCACGAACGCGTCGGCGACCGACTCGTGCACGTACAGCCGCTCGATGGAGATGCAGAGCTGGCCGGCCGACGAGAAGCAGGCGCGCACCGCGCCCGCCGCGGCCTTCTCCACGTCCGCGTCGGCCAGCACCAGCATGGCGTTCTTGCCGCCCAGTTCGAGGGAGACGCCGACCAGCCGGTCCGCGGCGCCCCTGGCCACCTCGCGGCCCGTCCTGGTGGACCCGGTGAACGAGACGTAGTCCGCGTGCCGGACCACCTCGGGGCCGATGACGGGCCCCTCCCCGAGGACGACCTGGAAGACCTCGGCGGGCAGCCCGGCCTCGATCAGCAGGTCACGGGCCCACAGCGCGGTGAGCGCGGTCTCCGTGTCGGGTTTCATGACGACGGCGTTCCCCGCGACGAACGCGGGCAGCGCGTCCCCCACGGTCAGTTCCAGCGGATAGTTCCACGGCGCGATCTGGCCGACGACCCCGCGCGGCAGGCGCGCCTCGCTGACCCGGGTCAGCAGCGGCACGGCGCCGGTGTGGCGCTTCGTACGCAGATACGAGGCGGCCCTGCGCCCATAATGCCGCGCGGCCACGGCGACCGCCTGGACCTCCTCGTGGGCGTGCAGCCTGGCCTTGCCGGTCTCCAGCTGGATCAGATCGAGCACCTCGGCCTGGCGCTGGAGGAGGAGATCGTGGAAGCGGAGCAGCACCGCCGCCCGCCGCCGCACCGGGAGGGCGGCCCAGACGGGCTGGGCGGCGCGGGCCCGCTCGTAGGCGGTCGCCACGTCCTCGGGGGTGGACTCGGGCAGGTCCGCGAGCTTCTCCCCGGTGAACGGGGTGTGGCCGGCCGTGCGGCCCGAGCCGACGACGCCGCGGGTGAGCTGGGCGACCACCTCGGGGGTCACCACATCGGCCGCCGTACGGACGCCGGCCGGGACGGGCGCCACCGGGTTGGTGCCGGTCGCGGCCCCGGTCGTGGTGTCGGGCGCGGTGCCGGAGCCGGAATCGGCGGCGGAGGTGGGGGCAGGGGCCTGCGAGTCCGTCATGGCACCGAGCGTATTCCGTGGACGAGGCTTTGAATACCCGGCAGTAACAGCCAATCGGGGCGCGGGATCCGGCCCGGAGGCGGGGCCGTACATGCCGTGTCCTCCGCGTGCCGTGCGCCGTGTACGCCGTGTCCGCCGCCGGCCGCGCACTGCTGCGTACTGCCGCGTACTGTCAGCTTCCGCCTCAGCCGCCGGACGCGCCGGATGCACCGGTCGCACTCGCATCGCCGGATCCTGCCGGCGGCTCCGTCCAACTGCGCAGGACGGCGTCGAACTGCTTGCGGGTCTTGGCCCAGCCCTTCTCAGGGCCCGACATGTAGATCGCGTACTCCGTGGAGCTGTCGTCCGAGTAGTAGATCTGGTCGATGGCGTGCCGCTTGCCCGGACGGTCGCCCGTCTCCATCCAGGTGAACTCCCAGAGCGCGGCCTGCGCCTGGTCCCGGTACCGGTTGGGCTGAAGCTCGATCAGGGTGTAGTCCAGCCGCTCCCGCAGGCTCTGCTCCATGCTCTGCGCGTGCAGCATCGGGGTCTCGAAGTCCGGCGCCCCTATGCTGATCCGCAGCAGCGTCACTCCGCCGTCCGGGCTGTAGTCGATCTGGGTACTGTCCGTCAGCCGCGTCCAGCCCTTGGGCACGTTGATGCTGAAGCCCTCCGGCGCCGTGACGCGCTTCCAGCCCTTGGCGACGGAGCCGCCGGTGGAGCCTTCGTCGTCTTCGTCGGCGGCGCCGCCGTCCGACTGCCCGGCCGAGGTGTTGGTCCCGGTCGCGCCGTCCGCCGTGCCGGAGCCGCCGCCCGAGAGCTGGAGGGCGACAAAGCCGGCGCCACCGCCGAGGGCCGCCGCCGCGACGACCGCCACGGCCACCGTGCGCCAGCGGCGGCGCCCTTGGCGGCCCGGGGCCGTCGCGGCCGGGCCCGGGGTCGGCGCCGGCCTCGGTACGGGCGGGGGCGCGGCGGCGGGCATCGGCTCGGCCCGGGGCACGTGCGCGGTGGCGGAACTGCCGTACGGGCGACCGGAGTCGACGGGCCGGCCGGGGCTCCCCGGGTACGCGGCGTGCTCGGCGGGCCCGACGTGTTCAACGTGCTTGTCGTGCTTGTCGGTGCCCGTCGGCACGACGCGCGTCGCCACGTACGTCGGTGCCTCGCCCCGGTCGTCGGGTGCCCCCGGGGCCCCGGTCCCGTCCGGGTTCCGCCCCCCGGCCACCTCGCGGAGCATGCGCTCGCACTCGGCGGTGTCCGGCCGCCCCACCGGGTCCTTGCGGAGCAGCGCCGCGATGACCGGGGCGAGGGCGCCGGCCCGGTCGGCGTGGGCCGGCTCGTCGCTGACGACCGCCTGCATCGTGGTCAGCGGCGAACTGCGGCGGAACGGCGAGGTCCCCTGCACGGCCGTGTAGAGGGTGACGCCCAGCGACCAGAGGTCGGAGGCGGGGCCGGGGTCCTTGCCCCGTACCCGCTCGGGCGCCAGATAGTCGATGGAGCCGACCACTTCGCCGGTCCTGGTGATCGTCGCGTCGCCCTCGATCGCCGCTATGCCGAAGTCGGTGAGCAGGACGCGGCCGTCCCGCGCGAGCAGGACGTTGCCCGGCTTCACATCGCGGTGCAGCACCCCGGCGGAGTGCGCGGCGCGCAGCCCGCCGAGGACCGCGAGGCCGATCCTGGCCACCTCGCGGGGGTCGAGCCGGCCGGAGTCCTTCGTGGCGTCGGCGAGGGAGGGGCCGTCGACGTACTCCATGACGATCCACGGCCGGTCGTCGTGGTGGAGGACGTCGTGGACGGTGACGACGGCCGGGTGGGTGATCCGGGCGGCGGCGCGCGCCTCCTTCTGGGTGCGGCGGTGGAGCAGGGCCCGGTCCGCCTCGGAGGCGTAGAGCCCCGCGGTCAGTTCCTTGATGGCGACCGTGCGGTGCAGCACCTCGTCGTGCGCGCGCCACACCTTGCCCATGCCGCCGCTGCCGATGGCGTCGCCCAGCCGGTAACGCCCGGCGAGCACCGGCCCGTTCTCGATGCCCGCCCGGGGCGCCTCCGTACCCGTAGCCGCGCCCGTGCCTGTGTCCGCGCTCATACTCTGCGAATGCTCCACGTCCCAGCCCCGTTCCTTGGGACCACAGGGTACGGAGGGAACACTGTGACGGGAAGCTCGGGTCCTCTCAGCCCGTCACACGGTAGGTACCGGTGGCCTGTTGGTATATCTCGGAGACCTTGTCACGCTGGTCGTCCGGGCCGATGACCTGCACTATGTGGTAGCGGCCTTGGATGATCATCGCCAAGTTCCGTACGTAGACCTGGCGTCCGCTGCTGTCCTGCCAGGTGTACTGACCCTCCGCCATGGCCTGGCTGCCCACGTCGATCCGGCGCAGTCCGGTGGCGCTGGACCAGGAGGAGTCGCGGAACGGCTGGAGCTCACGCTCCTTGTCACGCTGATAGGCGAGCGGGTCGTCGCCGTTGTCCGCCACGCTGTCCCGGCCGGGGACGACGATCAGGGTGAAGTCTCCTCCAACGTAGCGGACTTGGCCGCTGTCGTTGATGGGGCGCCGCTGCCAGTCCTTGTCGACCGCCGTGCGGAAACCCTCGGTGTCGTCCCGCAGTTCGTAACCGTCGGCGACATTGTCCGCGGGGCCCGAGGTCTGTGGCGCGGAGGTGTTCGGGCTGCCCGTCGGGGTGCCGGAGGACGCCTCGCCGGTCGGGGTGGGATCCGGGGACCGCGGCGCGGAGGAGGCGCCCGGGGACGCCTCGCTGACGCGCTGCCCCTGCTGTTGGGTCGTATCGGCCTTCGGCAGGAACATCACGGCGTACACGACGGCGCCGACGACGAGGAGCAGTATCAGCACCAGCAGATTGCGGCCCAGGGAGCGCGGGCCGCGCCTCTTGTCGTCACGGTCCCGCCGGCTTCCCGACCGGCCGCCCGGCCGGTCGTCGGACCCGGCGTTCAGCATGCTGTCCAGACCGCCGTCCGGAGAGCGGTCGTCGAAGCGGTCGTTCCGGTCCTGCCTGCCTTGCCGGTCCTGCCGGTGGAAGAGCTCCTCGGTCCCGGGCCCCAGCGGCGCCTCGTACCGCCTCAGCTCCTCGGCGTCGCCCCTGGCGGGCCTGCCCGCCGTCTCGAACTTCCCGGCCTTCTCCGCCCTCCCCGCCTTCTCCTTGCGCTCGTTGCCCTTCTTCTGGCGGTGCCGCCCCAGGTCCCGGCGCCGGCGCCGGCGGACCAGCTCGCCCCTGCGCCGCTTTATCGGCAGCCGCGTGGCGTCCTCGGACAGCAGCGGGACGACGTCCAGCCCTGCCTCCGGCTCGGGCGCGGAGCGCACGAGCGAGCGCAGCCAGCCGCGCAGCTCCTCGAAATCCGGCCGCTCGGTGGGGTCCTGACGCAGCAGCGACTCGACGACCGGCCGCAGCGGGCCGCACTCCTCGGCGAACGCCGGCGGCTCGGCGCAGACGAGCTGCACCAGCTCGATGGCGCTCTCCTCCGGATACGGGGCATGACCCTGCACCGCGCGGTAGAGCAGCGCGCCGAGCGCCCACAGGTCGGTGGCGGGTCCGATCGGCGGCGCGAGCTGCCAGTTCTCGTGTACGGGACCGGCCTGCTCAGGCGACCAGCGCTCCGTGACGGCGCCGACGACGGCGATCCGGGCCTGCCGGGCGCGCTCGGCCGCGAGGGGCGTGGCCGGGCCGCGGTAGGCGGGCGAGGCGCTGTTCGACATGACCTCGTCCCACCGGCCGGTGCCGAGGCTCGTCCGGGCCGCCCCGACGTCGCCCGCCCCGGCGCCGGGCCCGAAGCCTGCCGGGGAGCCCGCGCCGGTACCCGGACCGGTGCCGGAGTACGGGGTGTCGCCGCCGCTTGCCATGACCAGGTCGGTACCGGGCCGGTGGTCCGCGTCGCCGTGCGCGGGCAGCCCGGAGGCGGCGCCGCCCGTGCCGTACGGCCCTGGGCCGCCACCCGGGAGGCCGCCCCCCGGAAGACCTCCGCCGCCGGCGGGTACGGAGCCCGAGGCGTCGTTCCAGGACGCCGGGCCGTCGCGCCACGTCCCGGCGAGCTGGGGGCGGTAGGGGGTGGGCGGGTCGTCGTCCTCGTCCGCGTCTGCGTCACCGTCCGGATCGGCGGCCGAGAAGCCGCGCGGCTGGGCCCACCAGTCCGGTTCGGGACCGGCCCCGCGCGGCGCCACCTGGGGCCCGTTCCGCGTGCCGCTGTCCGCCGTTCCGCCCGCACCGGAATCCGCGCCGGTCCCGGTACCCACGGTCCCGGTACCCACGGAGCCGGTACCGGTGCCGGTGCCGGGCTCGGGAAGCGGGGGCACCACGGTCCTGCCGGTGTTCTGGTCCTCGCCGGCCCGCGCGGCGGCGCGGGCGCCCGCGCGGTACGCGGCGATGGCGCCGGCGCGCGCGGCGCGGATGTCCCCCGAGGCGTTACCGCTCGGCAGCGCGGGCTGGCCGCCGAACGGGGCCGGCACCCCCGGGGTCGCGCCCTGCGGCCGGGGAAAAGCACCGGACGTACCGGACGAGCCACCCTCCCGGTACGGGGAGTCGGGGCGCGCCTTCTCCAGCTCGGCGCGCCCGGAGGAGCCGGGCAGGCCCGCCGTCGGCCCCGGCTCGTACGCCGGTCCCTGGCCGGTGGCACCGGGCACCGCGCCGGACGGCGCGAACCCTTCGGGCAGCCCGAGCCGCCCCTCGGAGCCGAGCTGCCCGTCCGGGCCGAAGTGCCCCTGGGCGCCCAGCCGTCCCGTCCCGTCGACCGGATCGGAATCCTGCCCCTGCGCCTGCCCCGAGTAGGCGTCAGGATCCGGTTCGAGGGCGGGCTCCGGATCGGGATCCGGCGGTTCCGGCACCGGCGCGTAGCCGCACAGGGCCTCCTCGGCCGCGCCCGCCGCGAGCCCGGTCAGCACGACCCGCCCGTCGTCACAGACGAGCACGGTACGGACGGTGATGTTCCGGTGCGTCCAGCCGTGCGCGTGCACCACGCGTACGGCCGTGAGCACGTCGGAGGCGATCTCGGCCGCCCGGTAGGGATTGAGCGGCTTCTCGGCGAGCAGCGCGGCCAGCGGCCTGGCGGCGACCAGTTCACTCACTATCCACAGCGAACCGGACTCCGCGAAGACGTCGAAGACCTGGTCGAGGCGCGGATGATCGGGGATCTGGGCGGCGCTCTGCGCGGCCTCGATGGCCCGCCGTACCGCCGGATCCGTATGCCTTCGTGCCGAGGAACGCCCGTGGACGCGCCGGGACGCTCCGCCGTCGGTCTCCACGACCTCGGCCTCCACGACCTCCGGCAGCGGCACCTGCCTGACGAGGACTTCCTGTCCGCTGTACGTGTCGAACGCGCGCGTCTCGACGAGTTCGTACTCGTCGGAGGGCGGCAACGGCAGGCGATAGCGGTCTGCGAGCACTCGACCCGCGTATTCGTCCACGACGCCTCCCCACAAACAGGCCGTCTCCTGGTCACGGAGACCCGCGTAACCGCCAATTCCGGTCGTTTACCGGCTCATTGTGGATGCGTACGGTTCGCGAGTTCTCACGATACGTGGCGGCGGGGGAACATGCCGCAGGGTCTCGGCAACCCGCTGCGGAACGTTCGCATCCGGTATTCCGCATCCTTCCCGTCCGCCGCCGGAACTCACCCGTCCGTTCGTCCCGCTCAGTCCTTGGACGCGAATGTGGCGTGCGCGGTTTCGCGGAGGGTCCTGCACTCCGTGTCGTCCCACTCGCTCGCCTTGCAGCTCACCATGATCGAGTAACCGTGCGTGCCGTCCATCTTGAAGCCCCGGTTGAGCACCCGTATCCGCTCGCCGCCCTGCTGACGCTCGAACTCCCAGTCCGCGACGGTCGGGTAGCCGTTGAACTCGACTTCTTTGATGCCGAGGAGCTTGTAGTTGCTGCTACTGCCCGCGACCGCCGGCTCGGCCCCCCGCCACGCGGCCGCGGCGTCGTCCGTGGGCTTGGCGTTGAAGTCGACCTGGACGCGCGGGAACGCGCCCTCGGACGCGTTGTAGATGCCACCGGAGTTCGCGCCGGCTATCGCGGTCCGCTTGAAGTCCTCGGGCATCGCCATCGTGAAGCGGAACCGGCCGTCGCTCACGGTGGTGTACCCGTCGGGCAGCCCCGCCTCCGAGCCGTCGCCGTCGTCCTCTTTGCCGTCGCCGTGCTTCCCGTCGTCGTCGGAGTCGTCGGACGAGCCCTTGCCGGAGTTGGAGTCGGAGTCGTCGTCGGAGTGCGAACCACCCGTGGCGACGGCGTCCTTGCCCTTCTCGGCCGTGCTCTTGCCCTCGTCGTCCGGACTGCCGCTCGCACCGGCGGCCTTGGGGACGGCCGGCGCCTCGCTGTTACGGTCGCCTGCCTGGCCCGCGCCCGCGTCCTGTTCGTCACCGCCGGTCAGGGCGACCATCAGGACCGTGGAGATCAGCGCGACCGCGGCGACGACCGCGATGATCACCAGCGTGCGCCGGGGCACCACGTCGGTGATGGAGGCGCGCTGCGTGGCCGGCCGGTACGGGGCCGCCGCGGGCTCCGGTGCCGGCCCCGCGGACGCCGAGGCGGTGGCCGCCGAGCCGACGGAGACCGCCGCGGCCGAGGCCGGCACCGGGGTCTTCCGCGCCGGGCGGAGCGCGCCGCGCACCCGGTCGCCCGCCGACTCTCCGGCGGGCTTACGGGCAGGACGCTCGGCCGGCTCCTCGGGCAGCACCGGCATCGGGACGACCCGGGTGGCGTCGAGCGGCGGCTCGGGCTCCGCCTCCGGCGCCTGGACGATGTCCTCCAGCAGGGCCCGCGCGCCCGCGTCGTCGAGCCGCTGCTCGGGGTCCTTGGCGAGCAGCCCGTAGATGACCTCGGTGAGCGCGCCCGCGTTCTTCGGCGGGTCGAGCGGCTCGGTCATCACGGCGGTCAGCGTGGCGATCGCCGAGCCCTTGTCGTACGGCGGGCTGCCCTCCACCGACGCGTACAGCAGTCCCCCGAGCGACCAGAGGTCGGCGGCGGGACCCGGCTTGTGGCCACGGGCCCGCTCCGGGGAGATGTAGGACGGGGCGCCGACGAGCATGCCGGTCGAGGTGACCGACGGGTCGCCCTCGACCTGCGCGATCCCGAAGTCGGTGAGGACGACACGGCCGTCCTCGGCGATCAGTACGTTCGACGGCTTCACATCGCGGTGCAGGATGCCCTCGCGGTGCGCCGAGCGCAGCACGTCGAGAATGGCGAGCCCGACCTCGGCGGCCCGTCTTGGCGTCAGCAGCCCGTCCTCGCGCACGGCTTCGGCGAGCGACTTGCCCTCGACCAGCTCCATGACGATCCACGGCCGGTCGTCCTCGTCCACGACGTCAAAGACCGTCACCGCGCCGCTGTTGCGGATCCGGGCGATCGCCTTGGCCTCACGCAGCGTGCGGGTGATGAGCCGGCGCTTCTCGTCCTCGTCGATGCTGGAGGGGAAGCGGAGTTCCTTCACCGCGACCGTGCGGCCGAGCGTCTCGTCGAGCGCCCGCCACACCGTGCCCATGCCACCGCGCCCGAGCACCCCGCCGAGCCGGTACCTGCCCGCGAGCAGGCGCCCTTCCGGGCTGCCGGCGGCGCTCTTCCCCGCGTCCTGCCGAGGTTCCTCCGCCGTGTCCCGCGACTGCTCCGACTCCGACATGCGTCCCCTCTGCGATCCCTGATCCTGGCCCGCGACTGCCCTCACCACGCGGTGCCGTAACGCGCCCTGGCAGAGCCTTCATTGTCCCTCACTCCGGGACGACGACTGCTCCCGGGCCCCCACCCTGCCACTACCCCGGGCCCGGCCCAGCACCCCGCCGGTCAGGCACCCGTTCGGAAAACGGAACAGATGCCCGGTAACGGCTGAGCATGATGTGACGTGTGGAGCCCGAGGGGAGTTACGGGAGTATCTCCCATGTCCCCCCTCCCGTCTCAATCGAGGGCGAGTTGACACACCCGACCACCCACGGCGCGCGCTGCCCACACGCGCTTGTGGTCAGTACGGCGGAGAGCTGCCGATGACTCAACTCCCGTTGCTCCCGTCACTTCTGCAACGGTTGAAACTCCCCGAAATCAGGTGGGCACGATGTCCGGCGCGCCCAGCCGCGCCGCGTCCGCCGTCTGGTCGTCCGGCTGCCGCTGCGACTCCCGCTCCGCCTCCACCCGCTTCTCGTAGTGCTCCACCTCCCGTTCGATCTGGCCCTTGTCCCACCCCAGCACCGGCGCCATCAACTCCGCGCACTCCCGGGCGCTGCGCGTCCCCCGGTCGAAGGTCTCGATCGAGATCCGGGTCCGCCGCGTCAGTACGTCGTCGAGGTGGCGGGCCCCTTCGTGCGACGCCGCGTACACCACCTCCGCGCGCAGATAGTCGTCCGCGCCGCCCAGCGGTTCGCCGAGTCCCGGATCCGCGGCGATCAGCTCCAGCACCTCCTCGACCAGGGTCCCGTAGCGGTTCAGGAGGTGCTCCACGCGCGCCACGTGGATACCCGTGCGCGCCGCCATCCTGGCCCGCGCGTTCCACAGCGCGTGGTACCCCTCGGCGCCGAGCAGCGGCACGTCTTCCGTGACGCACTCCGCCACCCGCTGGTCGAGGCCGTGCACCGCCTCGTCCACCGCGTCCTTGGCCATCACCCGGTAGGTCGTGTACTTGCCGCCCGCGACGACGACCATGCCTGGCACCGGATGCGCGACCGTGTGCTCGCGCGACAGTTTGCTCGTCGCGTCGGACTCGCCGGCGAGCAGCGGACGCAGCCCCGCGTACACCCCCTGGACGTCGTCCCTCGTCAGCGGCGTGTGCAGCACCGCGTTGACATGTTCCAGCAGGTAGTCGATATCGGCGCTGGAGGCCGCGGGATGGGCCTTGTCCAGGTCCCAGTCGGTGTCCGTGGTGCCCACGATCCAGTGACGGCCCCAGGGGATGACGAAGAGCACCGACTTCTCCGTCCGCAGGATCAGCCCCGTGGTCGAATGGATCCGGTCCTTGGGGACGACGAGATGGATGCCCTTGGACGCGCGGACATGGAACTGCCCGCGCTCGGCGATCAGTGCCTGGGTGTCGTCCGTCCACACCCCGGTCGCGTTCACGACCTGCTTCGCCCGGATCTCGTACTCCCCGCCGGCCACGGCCCCGTCGACGGCCCGCACCCTGGCACCGACCACCCGCTCCCCCTCCCGCAGGAAGCCGGTGACGCGCGCCCGGCTGGCGACATGCGCGCCGTACGTGGCCGCCGTGCGGACCAGGGTGGCCACGAAGCGCGCGTCGTCCATCTGGGCGTCGTAGTACTGCAAGGCGCCGATCAGGGCGTCCTTCTTCAGGCAGGGTGCCACGCGCAGGGCGCCCCGCCGGGAGAGGTGGCGGTGGACCGGCAGGCCCCGGCCGTGCCCGGACGAGACGGACATCGCGTCGTACAGCGCGACGCCCGAGCCCGCGTAGAACCGCTCCCAGCCCTTGTGCTTCAGCGGATACAGGAACGGCACCGGCTTCACGAGGTGGGGCGCCAGCTTCTCCAGCAGCAGCCCCCGTTCCTTGAGGGCTTCCCGCACGAGCGCGAAGTCGAGCATCTCCAGATAGCGCAGACCGCCGTGGATCAGCTTGCTCGATCTGCTCGACGTGCCGGAGGCCCAGTCCCGCGCCTCCACGAGTCCGGTCGCCAGACCGCGGGTCGCGGCGTCGAGCGCGGTCCCCGCTCCGACCACACCCGCGCCCACGACCAGTACGTCCAGCTCGCGCTCGGCCATCGCCGCGAGCGCTTGGACACGCTCCGCGGGTCCCAGTGTCGCTGTCCTCACCGCTTGCCTCCCGTCGTCCCCCACGTGGTCGGGCTCACATCTCGATTCTGTCCGCACTCACCGACTTCAGCCACCGGCTGTGGATAACCCCGGCCGGACCCGTCCTCGCGAAGCCGACGCCGTACGACTGGCAAGCGGGCGCCGTACGAACGGGATGCCGGTGCCGTACGAACGAGATGCCGGTGGCGTACGACCGACGGGCGGACACCGCCACGAACGGCGCGACTCCCCGGCCACGCAATGCCGCATAACGGTCATATTTACGCCTAGTCTGACAGTGCGCTCGCTCGTTCTGTCCACAGGGCTTGCGCTCACTGTCCACTCCGGCTAAGGGAAGGACGGCCACCGCCATGCCCGCAGATCTCGCCGTCATCGGACTCGGTCATCTCGGACTGCCCCTCGCCCAGGCCGCCGTAGCCGCCGGGATCCAGACCGTCGGCTTCGACACCGACCCGCGCCCCGTCGCGCAACTCGCCGCCGGCCACACCCCCGTCGACGGCCCGCTCACCGCCTCCGACGTCCGCCGGATGCTCGCCGGCGGCTTCCGGCCCACCACCAGCCCGGCCGAGCTGGGCCGGGTCCGTACCGCCGTGATCTGCGCGCCCACCCCCCTCGGCGCCGACCGCACCCCCGATCTCACCGCCCTCGGTACAGCGGCCCGCGCCCTCGCCGCCCGGCTGCGCCCGCACACCACCGTGCTGCTGGAGTCACCCGCCGCGCCCGGCACCACGGAGGGCTTCCTCCGCACCCTCCTCGAAGAGGGCTCGGGGCTCCGCGCCGGCCGCGACTTCCACCTCGCGTACTCGCCGGGCCGGCTCGACCCCGGCAGCCGCACCCACGGCTTCGCCAACACCCCCAAGGTGATCGGCGGCCTCACCCCCGCCTGCACCGAGTCCGCCGCCGCCTTCTACGGCCGGCTGACCGACAAGGTCGTACGGGCCCGCGGCCCGCGCGAGGCCGAGACGGTCAAGCTCCTCGAAACCAACTTCCGGCACGTCAACATCGCCCTCGTCAACGAGATGGCCGTGCTCTGCCACGACCTCGGCGTAGACCTCTGGGACGTCATCCGCTGCGCGGAGACCAAGCCCTTCGGGTTCCAGGCGTTCCGGCCGGGACCGGGCGTCGGCGGCCACGGCGTACCGATGGACCCCGGTTATCTGCCGCACGCGGGCCGTACGCCCGGCCATCCGCTGCGGATGGTCGGCCTCGCCCAGGAGATCAACGACCGGATGCCGCAGTACGTCATCCAGCGCTGCGCCGCCCTCCTCAACGAGCACGGCAAGTCGGCGCGCGGGGCCAGGGTGCTGCTGCTGGGCGTCACCTACAAGCCGGACCTCGCCGACCAGCAGAGCTCACCGGCGACGGAGATCGCCTGCCGGCTGATGGACCTGGGCGCGGCGGTCAGTTACCACGATCCGTACGTCCCCGACTGGCGCGTACGCGAACAGCCCGTGCCCCGCGCGGACTCCCTCTACGAGGCCGCCGCCAACGCGGACCTGACGGTGCTTCTCCAGCACCACCGCACGTACGACCTCCAGGGCCTGGCGGTCAAGGCGCAGCTCCTGCTGGACACGCGCGGCGCGAGCCCGGCCGGGGCGGCGTACCGCCTCTGAGGCCGCGTCACCGGCCCCGGGGGCGGCACCGCCGCACCGCCCCCGCGTCACCGTCCCCCGCGTCACCGCCGCTCCCCCACCACGGCGTAGAGCGCGGTGCCCCCCGCCAGCAGAAGCGACGCGGTCCAGGTGGCCACCTCCGTACCCGGCGGCAGCAGCATCCAGCCGGCGATCTCCCCCACGGTGCCGGACGGAGCGGGCAGGAAGAGGGTGAAACCGAGCCAGCCCATCGGCGGGGCCCACGCGTGGACCGACCCGCACAGTGTCGCCCCCAGGGCCGCCAGACCGGTCAGCCCGGCGCTGCCTCGGACGACCGACTCGACGGGCGCGAGTCCCGGCCCCGCCACCCCGGAGAGCATCAGCACCGCGCTGACGAGCGCGGCGATCAGGAGCACATGCGCCGCCCGGCGGACCGCCCACCGGATCGCCGCCGTCCGCTCCAGCGCGACGTCGGCACCGCCGAGCCCGACGGCGGCCGCGGCCACTCCCAGGCCGATGGCGAGGAGCGGCACGCGCGGGTCGACGGCCGCGTCCCCGTCCCCCGGGGCGAGATAGAGGACCAGCAGCGCGGTGAGCGCGAGGGCGGCGGCCGACGCCGGTGCCTGCCGCGCCCGCGCGTGGAGGAGGAGCCATCTCACCGGGACGCGCCCCCCTTCAGCGCCTTCATACCGTCGAACGAGCAGGCCAGGGATTCCTTGCGCATCGCGGCGATCCGCGCGCGCTGCTCGGCCGGCCCGGCCACGGAGAGGCTGTCCCACGCGGCCTCCCCTTCCTTCCATGCCTCCTTCGCGTACGCGTCCTCCGTCGCCTTCTCCAGCGGTACGAGCGCGCGGTCCCCGAGCGCCCAGCCGGCGGCCACGCTCTGGGTGACGACGTCCCCCACAGTGCCGCTCTCCCGGACGGAGCGCGCGTAGCAGTTCGGCGCCAGCCCCTGCGCGACCAGATAGCGGGTGAGGTCCTTGCCCTCGCGTCCGGCGAGGAGCGGGTCGTCGAAGTCCACGAGCACCGTGTCGGCCGACGGCTTCCGGGTGTCGAGGGACCCGCGCAGCGCGGTCTCCTCCCGTACGGAGTCCGGGGCCCGGTCGCCCAGTGCCTGGCGCAGCACGCGCAGCGCCTCCTCGCCCCGCGGCGCCATCTCGTCCAGGGCCTCCCGGTGCACCCGCGTCACACACACCGGCCCGTCGCAGACCAGTGCCGCGGCGGCCTGGTCGACGACGTACGACTGGCGCGGTTCGGCCGGGAGCACGGACAGGGCGAGGACGGCGCCCACCAGGACGGGGGTCAGCGCGAGCAGCCGGGCCCGGCGCCCCACGGCCACCAGCAGCGCGAACCCGGTGGCCAGCAGGCCCAGCAGCCAGAGCGTCTGGCCCAGGTGGACCTGGCCGGTGAGGGTCAGCAGCATCTCCCGCGGCTGCGGGGAAGCCGGCGACAGCAGCGAGACCCGGTTCGGCGCGGCGCCCGACGGCAGCGCCCCGTCCGCGTTCTGCTGGGTCAGGATGATCGCCGCGAGGCAGGCCACCACCAGGAGCGGCGGGGTGAGGACGGAGGGCAGCGCGCGGGCCACCCCCATGCCGAACCAGGCCCCCGCCACCAGGGCCAGCACCCCGACGAGGGAGATCGGCAGCCACCCGAGGTGGGTGTAGGAGGTGCCGGACATGAACACCTGGACGCCGCCCCACAGGGTGAGCAGACCGAAGCCCGACACCAGCGCGATCGCCGTCGCGCCCGCCGGGAGCATCGCACGGCTCCACGCGGGCCGCGGGGTGGTCGTCAGCAGCTCGGTCGTACGGGAGCGGGCGTCACGCATCCCGTGCAGCGCCCCGACACCCACGACGAGCGGCAGGACGTAGTAGAGCGTGGTACGGGTCAGCAGCGCCATCGGTGTCCACTGCGACGTACCCGGTGCGGTGCCTCCCCACCACGGGTCGTCCAGCAGCGCGAGGAGCCCCAGGGCGCCCGCCACGACGACCAGGCCCGCCCACGGGGCGGCGGAACGCCTCAGCTCGATACGGAGTACGCGGCCGTTCACCAGGTGTTCCTTTCCTGCCCGGAGTCCTGCCCGGAGTCCTGCCCGGAGCCGCTGAGCAGCGCCGAGTAGCCGCGCTCCAGCGGGCTGTCGCCGGGTTGCTTCGCGTCGCCCGCCGCGGCCAGTTCGTCCGGGGTGCCCTGGAAGACGAGGCGGCCGTCGGCGAAGAGGACCACGTCGGAGCAGGCGGCGGCGACGTCCTCGACCAGGTGGGTGGAGACGATCACGCACGCCTCCCGGCCCAGCTCCTGCAGCAGTTCACGGAAGCGCAGCCGCTGCGCCGGGTCGAGGCCCACCGTGGGCTCGTCGAGCAGCAGCAGGGTGGGGTCGTTGACGATGGCCTGGGCGATCCCGGCCCGTCGCACCATGCCGCCGGAGAGTGACTTCATCCGCTGGTCGGCGCGGTCCGCGAGACCCACCCGTTCCACGGCCCGCTGGACGGCGGCGGGGATCTCGCTCTTCGGCACCTCCTTCAGCCAGGCCATGTACTCGACGAACTCCCGCACGGTGAAGCGCTTGTAGTAGCCGAACTCCTGCGGCAGGTAGCCGATACGGCGACGCAGCGCCCGCAGGTCGGTCAGCCCGCCCACGGAGGTCCCGAACAGGGCGAGTTCGCCCGCGGCGGGGCGCAGTACGGTCGACAGCGACCGGATCAGGGTGGTCTTTCCCGCCCCGTTGGGGCCGAGGAGGCCGTGGGCCCCGAGGCCGAGCGAGAGATCGAGGCCGTCGACGGCCATCTTCTTCCGCCCGGCCCGTACCTTCAGATCCTTCGCCTGGATTTCCCACGCATACGTCTTCGGCGCGATGTCGGCCGAGTTCGCCGCGGCTGCGGCTGTCATACGGTGACCCTTTCTCGTGTTCGATGTGAGCCGCCCCATGTCAATGGGAGCCGCCCCGTGCGGAGTACACGCCCCTGCGGGCGATCAGGAGGCCGACGCCGAGGACCAGAAGCAGCCCCCACACCCGGAGCTGTTCCGGCCGGAGGACGAACGGCGTACGGCTGGTGATCAGGGCGGGCGCCAGGATCACCGCCCCCCACACGGCCCCCAGGGAGACGACGGCGCGGTTGACCCCGATGACGCTCCCCAGCGCCAGCGCCGCCGCGGCGAAGGCCAGCGCGGGCAGCAGCCACTGCGCGGCGGCGACCCCCGTCACCATCCCGCCCACCAGCAGTACGGGGATGAGCAGCGCGAGCACGCACGTGGTGCGTCGCAGCAGCAGATACAGCCCGGCCCTCGGTGTGGCGGCCGTCAGCTCGTGCGCCGGGTCCAGATGACGTGACCAGGAAGCGGCGACACCGACCAGCGGGAGGACGGGAGCCAGCAGCAGCAGCGGCGACACCTCCCCGAAGTCCGGGGCGACGGCCTCCAGCAGCAGCGCGATCAGCGTCAGGCACAGGGGCATGAACAGCCACGGGGCCAGCACCGGGGTCAGCCACGCCGACAGCCGCGTCCACCGGCGCCGGCGCGGCATCGGAGCGGCCTCGTCCAGCAGAGGCTCCAGACCGGAACGCACGGTGCTCAGCAGGGACGTGAGCTCCGGCGACTCCGTGGCGACCGCGGCCGCCAGCCGCTCGCGGCAGGACCCGCACCCCTCCAGGTGCGACTCCAGGGCCCACACCTCGTCGGTGGCGATCAGGGTGTCACCCCGCGCGTACTGGTGGATCAGCCGTGCGGAAGCGTGCTCCACGCTCATGTCAGCGCCTTTCGCATCGCGATCCGGGCGCGGCGGGCCCGGGTCTTGACCGTGCCTTCGGGCAGCCCGAGCAGTACGGCGGTCTCCCTCACGGAGAACCCGTCGAGCACCGTGGCCTGCAGTACCTGCCGGAGTTCCGGCGCCAGCCGCCGCAGGGCGTCACCGACATCGCCGTCCACGGTCCTGGCCAGTGCCACCTCCTCCGCGGCGGGCGCGCTCGCCTGCTCGAACACCTCGGCCGGCAGGTCGGCGTGGTGGGCGCGGCGCCGGAAGGCGTCCACCAGGCGGCGTGCCGCGATCGTCCACAGCCACCCGGCGGCGGTCCCGTCGACCGCGCTCCCGGCGAACGCGCCCGCGGCGCGCCACACGGCCAGATACGTCTCCTGCATGACCTCGGCGACGATCTGCTCGTCCGCGCAGCGGCGGCGAAGCCGCACCGCCAGCCACGGCGACGTACGCCGGTACAGTTCGTCGAACGCCTCGCGGTCGCCCTTGCTCACCCGGCGGACGAGGCGTTCCTCGTCGAGCTGGTGCGGTGCTCTCCTGCGTGCTCTCACACGAGCCAGACGCCGGGCCTTTCGAAAGGGTTCTCGGTACGGAGTGATCTGCGCCACACCAGGAGCGGACAGCGAGCGCGGGGCACGAGAAAGGCCACCTCCTCAGGAGGTGGCCTGTTCACTCGGAACCTGTTCGCTCGGAACCTGTTCGCTCGGAAAAGGAAGAGAGCGCGCGCTCAGCGCCGGTGCTGCGAGTCCGCGACCGTCACCTCGACGCGCTGGAACTCCTTCAGCTCGCTGTAGCCCGTCGTCGCCATCGCCCGCTTCAGCGCGCCGAAGAAGTTCATCGACCCGTCCGGGATGTGCGAGGGGCCCGTCAGGACCTCCTCCGTCGTGCCGACGATGCCCAGGTCCACCAGCTTGCCGCGCGGCACGTCCTCGTGGACGGCCTCCATGCCCCAGTGGCGCCCCTTGCCCGGCGCGTCCGTCGCGCGGGCCAGCGGGGAGCCGATCATCACCGAGTCCGCGCCGCAGGCGATCGCCTTCGGCAGGTCGCCGGACCAGCCGACGCCGCCGTCCGCGATGACGTGGACGTACCGGCCGCCGGACTCGTCCATGTAGTCGCGGCGGGCCGCCGCGACATCCGCGACGGCCGTCGCCATCGGGACCTGGATGCCCAGCACGTTACGGGTGGTGTGCGCCGCGCCGCCGCCGAAGCCGACCAGCACGCCCGCCGCGCCGGTCCGCATCAGGTGCAGCGCGGCGGTGTACGTGGCACAGCCGCCGACGATGACCGGGACGTCCAGCTCGTAGATGAACTGCTTCAGGTTCAGCGGCTCGGCGGCTCCCGAGACATGCTCGGCGGAGACCGTCGTACCGCGGATCACGAAGATGTCGACCCCGGCGTCCACGACCGCCTTGGAGAACTGCGCGGTGCGCTGCGGCGAGAGCGCGGCGGCCGTGACGACGCCCGAGTCCCGCACCTCCTTGATACGCAGCCCGATCAGCTCTTCCTTGATCGGCTCGGCGTAGATCTCCTGGAGCCTGCGGTTCGCGCTCGACTCGTCCAGTTCCGCGATCTCGTCGAGCAGCGGCTGCGGGTCCTCGTACCGGGTCCACAGGCCTTCCAGGTTGAGGACGCCCAGACCGCCCATCTCGCCGATGCGGATGGCGGTGCTCGGCGAGACCACGGAGTCCATCGGAGCGGCCAGGAACGGCAGCTCGAACCGGTAGGCGTCGATCTGCCAGGCGATCGAGACCTCCTTCGGGTCCCGGGTGCGCCGGCTGGGGACGACGGCGATGTCGTCGAAGGCGTACGCCCTGCGGCCGCGCTTGCCGCGCCCGATCTCGATCTCAGTCACGATGTGTGGCCTTTCCCTCTATGTCTGCCGTGCCAGTATCCCCGCGGTCACTCCTCCAGGAGGACCTGGGTGAAGTCGATCACGTGGACGACGAGTACGAGGAGGAGGCCATCACTGACCAGGTACTCGATTCCGATGTTCGGCGTCAGCGCGAGCGAGCGCGTCGACTCGTCCTCCGAGAGCGGCACCGACATCTTCGGGCGGGGCTCCTGCGCCAGTACGGCGAGGCCACGCTCCAGAAGGGCCCGGCGGTCCGCCGGCAGTCCGTCACGTACGCGGGCGGCTTCCTCGCTGTACTTCACGGCGTAGAGCATCAGAGCCCCCTCTCGGCGAAGAGCCGCGATCGTGGCCTCAGCGGCCCGTGTAGTTCGGCGCCTCGACCGTCATCTGGATGTCGTGCGGGTGGCTCTCCTTGAGCCCCGCCGACGTGATCCGTACGAAGCGGCCCTTGCGCTCCATCTCGTCGATGGACGCCGCGCCCACGTACCCCATGGTCTGGCGCAGTCCGCCGATCAGCTGGTGCAGTACGGCGGCGAGCGGGCCGCGGTAGGGGACCTGGCCCTCGATGCCCTCGGGGACGAGCTTGTCGTCGGAGGCGACCTCGGCCTGGAAGTAGCGGTCCTTCGAGAAGGAGCGGCCCTGGCCGCGCGACTGCATCGCGCCGAGCGAACCCATGCCGCGGTACGACTTGAACTGCTTGCCGTTGATGAACTGCAGCTCGCCCGGCGACTCCTCGCACCCGGCGAGCAGGCTGCCGAGCATGACCGTGCTCGCCCCGGCGGCGAGCGCCTTGCCGATGTCGCCGGAGTACTGGAGGCCACCGTCGCCGATGACCGGGATCCCGGCCGCCTGGCATGCCACGGCCGCCTCGTAGATCGCCGTGACCTGCGGGACGCCGATGCCGGCGACGACACGGGTCGTACAGATCGAGCCGGGGCCCACGCCCACCTTGACGCCGTCCACGCCCGCGTCGATCAGCGCCTGGGCGCCGTCCCGGGTGGCGACGTTGCCGCCGATGATGTCGACACCGACACTCGACTTGATCTTGGACATCCAGCTCAGCGCGTTGCTGTTGTGGCCGTGCGAGGTGTCCACGACGAGGAAGTCGACGCCCGCCGCGACCAGTGCCTGGGCGCGCTCCAGCGCCTCCGGGCTGGCGCCGACGGCCGCGCCGACGAGCAGCCGGCCCTCGGAGTCCTTGGCCGCGTGCGGGTACTTCTCGGCCTTGACGAAGTCCTTGACCGTGATCAGGCCCTTGAGGATGCCCGCGTCGTCGACCAGCGGCAGCTTCTCGATCTTGTGGCGGCGCAGCAGCTGCATGGCGTCGACGCCGGAGATGCCGACCTTGCCGGTGACCAGCGGCATGGGGGTCATGACCTCGCGCACCTGGCGCGTACGGTCCGCCTCGAAGGCCATGTCACGGTTGGTGACGATGCCGAGCAGCTTGCCCGCGCGGTCGGTGACCGGGACGCCGCTGATCCGGAACTTCGCGCAGAGCTGGTCCGCCTCGGCGAGCGTCGCGTCCGGGTGGACCGTGATCGGGTCGGTCACCATGCCGGACTCGGAGCGCTTCACCAGGTCGACCTGGTTGGCCTGGTCCGCGATGGAGAGGTTGCGGTGCAGCACACCGACGCCGCCCTGGCGGGCCATGGCGATCGCCATGCGGGACTCGGTGACCTTGTCCATCGCGGCGGAGAGCAGCGGGATGTTCACCTTGACGTTCCGCGAGACCAGAGACGCGGTGTCCACCTGGTTCGGCAGCACTTCCGAGGCGCCCGGCAGCAGCAGCACGTCGTCGTATGTCAGCCCGAGCGTCGCGAACTTCTCGGGCACTCCGTCGACGTTTGCAGTCATGACACCTTCCCCAAATGGCCTTGATCGGTGCGGATGTCCATGCTAACGGCCTCCGCGGGCCTCTCATTCCACGCTTGAGATCACCGATCCGGCTTTGTACGTTCGTACGGCAAACGGCCCCGTACGCCCCGGGCACTCCCCGTATCCGCCCCGGGCACTCCCCGTGCCCGCGCGCGCCACCCCTCGGCACCGCGCGCACCGCCCGGGAGGCTCCGGAGCACCGCCCGGGAGGCTCCGCCTCACTGCTCGGCGAGGGCCCGCAGCCTGCTCAGCGCGCGGTGCTGGGCGACCCGTACCGCTCCCGGGGACATGCCCAGCATCTGCCCGGTCTCCTCCGCGGTGAGCCCGACGGCGACGCGCAGGACCAGCAGCTCGCGCTGGTTCTCCGGCAGGTTGGCCAGCAGTTTCTTGGCCCATTCGGCGTCGCTGCTGAGCAGCGCGCGCTCCTCGGGGCCCAGCGAGTCGTCGGGACGCTCGGGCATCTCGTCGGACGGTACGGCCGTGGATCCCGGGTGGCGCATGGCGGCCCGCTGGAGGTCGGCGACCTTGTGTCCGGCGATGGCGAAGACGAACGCCTCGAAGGGCCGTCCGGTGTCGCGGTAGCGGGGCAGCGCCATCAGCACGGCAACGCAGACCTCCTGCGCGAGGTCCTCGACGAAGTGGCGCGCGTCACCCGGCAGCCGGCTGAGTCTCGTACGGCAGTAACGCAGCGCGAGCGGGTGCACGCGGGCCAGCAGATCGTGGGTCGCCCGTTCGTCGCCGTCGACGGCGCGGTGAACGAGCGCACCAATCACCGTGGGCTCGTCTTCGCGCATCGGTCCATGGTGCCTTGGCGGCTGTTGATCGGTGGCACTGCGTCCGTAGTTGTGCACCGAAGCGTTATGAGCGGGTGCGGCAGAACTCATCTCCTGCGCTCTCCCCTCGCGCTCGTCCGACTCGTCCCCGTGGAAGTCCACATCTCAAGGATGCGGCATAGCGCGGGAAACGGGTGTGTACGGGCGTACGTTGTCTCACCCTTCGCCCGGAAAGCACCGTACGCGGCGCCGCGAACACACCCTCGCCCGCCGTCGGAGAACGCCGGCGGGCGAGGGGTCAAGGCCGTCCGTACGTCAGCGGACCAGGCCCCAGCGGAAACCGAGCGCCACCGCGTGCGCGCGGTCGGAGGCGCCCAGCTTCTTGAAGAGCCGCCGGGCGTGCGTCTTGACCGTGTCCTCCGAAAGGAACAGCTCACGGCCGATCTCGGCGTTGGAACGGCCGTGGCTCATGCCTTCGAGCACCTGGATCTCACGCGCCGTGAGCGTCGGCGCGGCGCCCATCTCGGCGGACCGGAGCCGGCGCGGGGCGAGCCGCCAGGTCGGGTCGGCGAGCGCCTGTGTGACCGTCGCGCGCAGCTCGGCGCGCGAGGCGTCCTTGTGCAGATAGCCGCGGGCCCCGGCGGCGACCGCGAGCGCGACCCCGTCCAGATCCTCCGCGACCGTGAGCATGATGATCCGGGCGCCGGGGTCGGCCGAGAGCAGCCGGCGGACGGTCTCGACGCCGCCGAGACCGGGCATCCGTACATCCATCAGAATGAGATCCGACCGATCGGCACCCCAGCGGCGGAGGACTTCCTCGCCGTTGGCCGCGGTCGTCACGCGCTCGACACCGGGCACGGTCGCGACCGCGCGGCGGAGCGCCTCTCGGGCAAGCGGGGAGTCGTCGCAGACGAGGACGGATGTCATGACCGTCCTCCGCAGCTAGTGCGCGTCACCTTGGGCCTCCAGGCTGGATACATGTCGTCACCTGTGCGATTGACGCTCTCGGACATGTGCCCGATCGCTCATTCTCTCAACCGCCTCGCACACTCAACGACGGTCACTCGAAAGAGTTACGGGTCCGACGGCCCAGTTCGGCACTCCCCGTGAGGAGACGCACACGGAGGAGAGCGGCGCACGTCTTTCGGTACCCCATCGGAGCCATGCCCCATTTAGCGGCTTTTCTTCACTTTTACTGGTGTCTGTAGCTAGATTCGCAATGAGTCATATTTACATCTACTTACATAGTAGATGTACGGTCGGGAGCACCGGAGCGGGCACGCGCCGGGCTCGTACCCGGCGTCCAAGCGGCGCGTATCCGCCTCAGCACGGTTTCAAGGGGACATGAGCAATGGCAGATTTCTCCCGCCTTCCCGGACCGAACGCAGATCTGTGGGACTGGCAGCTGCTCGCCGCCTGTCGCGGTGTGGACAGTTCGCTCTTCTTCCACCCGGAGGGGGAACGGGGCGCGGCACGAAGCGCGCGTGAGAACTCGGCGAAAGAGGTGTGCATGCGGTGCCCGGTCCGCGCGGAGTGCGCGGCCCACGCGCTGGCGGTACGGGAGCCGTACGGAGTGTGGGGCGGGCTGACGGAGGACGAGCGGGAAGAGCTGATGGGACGGGCGCGCACCCGGCTGATCACGGCACACTCCGCCACATCGGGCTCCGGGCCGGGGCCGGCCCCGGGAGCCGGGCCGGGAAACCCTCAGCAGAGCGACTGAACGCAGCCTCCCCCCCAAAGGAAGAAACGTTCCTGCACGCCTCTCGTACCCGTGCGGGACAGGGGGACGAGTGCCCGGCCCGAGAAGGCTCATGGCGCACCGTGCGCGCCGGTGATGAGTGGATCACGGGAGCCGGTATGACTAGCGTGGCGGCATGAAGCTTCTGACCGTGAATGTGGGACGCCCGAAGTCCGTGGAGTACACGGATACGCCCGGCGGTTTCACGGGTATCGACAAGCGCCCGGCGGAGGGTCCCGTCCGGGTGGCCGATCCGGGCCCCAAGGGCGAGGGGGCGAGCGGACTCTCCGGTGACGCGGTCTGCGACCTGCGCCATCACGGCGGCAGCGACCAGGCGGTGTACGCGTTCGCGCGGGAGGATCTCGACTACTGGGAGCGGGAGTTGGGACGGCCGCTCCCCAACGGCAGTTTCGGCGAGAATCTCACGACGTCGGGCCTCGACATGACGGAGGCGCTGATCGGGGAGCGCTGGCGGATCGGTTCCGAGGTGGTGCTGGAGGCGACGAGCGGGCGGATCCCGTGCCGTACGTTCCAGGCGTGGCTGGGCGAGGCGGGCTGGGTCAGGCGCTTCACGCGGCAGGCGGTGACGGGCGCCTATCTGCGGGTCATCACTCCGGGGGAGATCCGCGCGGGTGACCCGATCGAGGTGGTCCACCGGCCGGACCACGAGGTGACGGTGGCCCTGGCGTTCCGGGCGAGCACGACGGAACGGGAGCTGCTGCCGCGCGTCCTCGCGGCCGGGGAGGCGCTGCACGGGGAGGAGTTGCGGGTGGCGCGGGCGTATGTGGCGAAGCACGGCGGTCTCGTGTAAGGCCCGCGTTCGGACCGGGCGGGCCCGGCAGGACCCGGACGAGACCCGGACGGGAGGCCCCGGGCCCCGCCGGGGCCCGGGGCGCCGCGGCACAGGCATTACCGTGCGCGTATGACGACTGCTCTGATTACGGGCTCGACGGCGGGCATCGGCGCCGCCTTCGCGCGGCGGCTGGCGGCGGACGGGCACAATCTCGTGCTCGTGGCCCGCGACACCGAGCGCCTGCGGGACCAGGCCACGGAACTGCACGATCTGCACGGCATCGAGGCCGAGGTGCTCACCGCCGACCTGTCCACGGACGCCGGGATCGAGGCGGTGGAGAAGCGGCTCTCGGACCGGATTCACGCGGTGGATCTGCTGGTCAACAACGCGGGCTTCGGCAGCAAGGGCCGTTTCCTCGACGTGTCGATGGAGGACGAGCTGACGATGCTGAAGGTGCACTGCGAGGCGGTGCTGCGGCTGACGTCGGCCGGTGTCTCGGGGATGCGGACGCGCGGGCGGGGCGGGGTCGTCAATGTGGCGTCGGTCGCCGCGTTCCTGCCGCGGGGGACGTACGGCGCCTCGAAGGCGTGGGTCGTGCAGTTCACCCAGGGCGCGGCGCGGGATCTGGCCGGCACGGGGGTGCGGCTGATGGCGCTGTGCCCCGGTTTCACGCGGACCGAGTTCCATGACCGGGCCGGGATGGGCACGGACAACATCCCGGGGTGGATGTGGCTGGACGCGGACAAGCTGGTGGCGGCCGCGCTGGCGGATCTGGCGCGTGGGAAGACCGTGTCCGTACCGGATCCGCGCTACAAGGCGCTGATGGGCGCGGCGAAGCTGGCCCCGCGCGGGCTGCTCGGCGGGATCACGTCGAAGGCGGGGCGCAAGTACGGTCCGCAGTGACATGGCACCACGGCGACAGCCGGGCCCGGCACCCCTCCAGGGGGTACCGGGCCCGGCTGCTTGTCACCTCGGGTCCGTTCTCACCGCGGCCCGCGCCCGGGGAATCCCCGCGACGGGCGACCGCCTCCGCGGAAGCGGCGGCGGTCAGGCCGCGGAGGACGTCAGTGGCTGTGGCCGTGGCCGCCGTGGCCCGCCTCGGCCTCTTCCTCGGCCGGCTTCTCGACGACCAGGGTCTCGGTCGTGAGCAGCAGCGCGGCGATGGACGCGGCGTTCTCCAGGGCGGAGCGCGTGACCTTGACCGGGTCGATGACGCCGGCCTTCACCAGGTCGACGTACTCGCCGGTGGAGGCGTTGAAGCCGTGGCCCTTGTCCAGGTCCGCCACCTTCGAGGTGATGACGTAGCCCTCAAGGCCGGCGTTCTCGGCGATCCAGCGCAGCGGCTCGACGACGGCGCGGCGGACGACCGCGACACCGGTGGCCTCGTCGCCCTCCTTGCCGAGGTTGCCCTCCAGCACCTTGGCGGCGTGCACCAGAGCGGAGCCACCACCGGAGACGATGCCCTCCTCGACCGCGGCGCGGGTCGCGGAGATGGCGTCCTCCAGACGGTGCTTCTTCTCCTTCAGCTCCACCTCGGTGGCAGCGCCGACGCGGATCACGCACACGCCGCCGGCCAGCTTCGCGAGGCGCTCCTGGAGCTTCTCGCGGTCCCAGTCGGAGTCCGTGGTCTCGATCTCGGCCTTGATCTGGTTGACGCGGCCGGTGATCTCGTCGGCGGCACCCGCACCGTCGACGATGGTCGTGTCGTCCTTGGTGACGGTGACGCGGCGGGCGGAGCCCAGCACGTCCAGGCCGGCCTGGTCGAGCTTGAGGCCGACCTCCTCGGCGATGACGGTCGCACCGGTGAGGGTGGCGATGTCGCCGAGCATGGCCTTGCGGCGGTCACCGAAGCCGGGGGCCTTGACCGCGACGGCGTTGAACGTGCCGCGAATCTTGTTGACGACGAGAGTGGAGAGCGCCTCGCCCTCGACATCCTCGGCGATGATCAGCAGCGGCTTGGAGCTGCCGCCCTGGATGACCTTCTCCAGCAGCGGGAGCAGGTCCTGGATCGAACCGATCTTGCCCTGGTGGATCAGGATGTACGGGTCGTCGAGGACGGCCTCCATACGCTCCTGGTCGGTCACCATGTACGGGGACAGGTAGCCCTTGTCGAAGGCCATGCCCTCGGTGAAGTCCAGCTCCAGACCGAAGGTGTTGGACTCCTCGACGGTGATGACACCGTCCTTGCCGACCTTGTCCATCGCCTCGGCGATGAGCTCGCCGACCTGCTCGTCCTGCGCGGAGAGCGCGGCGACGGCGGCGATGTCGGACTTGTCGTCGATCGGGCGGGCGGTCGCGAGCAGCTCGTCGGAGACGGCCTTGACCGCGGCGTCGATGCCCTTCTTCAGGGAGGCCGGGGAAGCGCCCGCGGCGACGTTGCGCAGACCCTCGCGGACCAGCGCCTGCGCCAGCACGGTGGCGGTGGTGGTGCCGTCACCCGCGATGTCGTTGGTCTTGGTCGCCACCTCCTTCACGAGCTGGGCGCCGAGGTTCTCGTACGGGTCGTCGAGCTCGACCTCGCGGGCGATCGTGACGCCGTCGTTGGTGATGGTGGGGGCGCCGAACTTCTTGTCGATGACGACGTTGCGGCCCTTGGGGCCGATCGTCACCTTCACCGTGTCGGCAAGCTTGTTGACGCCGCGCTCAAGGGCGCGACGGGCGTCCTCGTCGAACTTCAGGATCTTCGCCATGGGAGCTTCTCTGTCCTCTCAAATGAGCTGCGCCCCTGTCCACCCGGCATTCGCAGGGGGGCCAGGGGCGCAGCTCAAAAGCAAAAGTAAATCTTCGGTGAGTTACTTCTCGATGATCGCGAGCACGTCGCGAGCCGAGAGGACGAGGTACTCCTCGCCGCTGTACTTCACCTCGGTGCCGCCGTACTTGCTGTACAGAACGACATCGCCGACGGAAACGTCGAGCGGGAGCCGCTCGCCGTTCTCGAAACGGCCCGGGCCCACGGCCAGGACGACGCCCTCCTGGGGCTTCTCCTTGGCGGTGTCCGGGATAACCAGGCCAGAGGCCGTGGTCTGCTCGGCGTCGAGCGGCTGGACCACAATGCGGTCCTCGAGCGGCTTGATGGCAACCTTGGTGCTGGCGGTCGTCACGATCCGACCTCCCCCTTCGGAGATCTCACGGGGTTAACTGTCTGAGGGTGGCGACCAGATGGACCCGTCGTCGCGGGTGCCGGATCCGTCAGTCGCGCTTTGGCACTCTCCAGTGGGGAGTGCCAGGCCTGAGACTATGACCGCGATTAGCACTCGGTCAAGCGGAGTGCCAATACGGATGGTCGCGGCGTGAACTCCCGAGAGGGAAACGCGAGCGGAGAGGGCATGGTTCCGGACGCGAGTTCGGGCACGGTCAGGGCGTGTCGGGCGTGTCGGGTGCGTCGGCTGCGCCGGGGGCGCGCGGTGCGCGGGTCGGTGTGCCGGGTACGCCACCGGCCGCCCCACGGGCCGGGCGCGCCGGCCCCCGGCACGTCGCGGTCCGCTTCCCCGTCCGCTTTCCCGTCCACTTCCCCGTCCGCCCCGGCGGCGCGGACCGCCCGCAGCTCCGGCGTACGACGACGGCCCGCGAGACGGGCTCCGGAACCGCCACCCGCGGAATACCGGGGACACCGGTGATTCCAGGGACACCGGAGAATCCAGGGGCGCCGGCGACACCAGGGACCCCGGGGCCCCGCGAGACTCCCGCGATCGACGGGGCCTGCCACGCCCGCGGGCCGACCCGCTGCGCCGCCTTGCGCCCGAGCCGTTCGATGGGGTCCACCGACTGCGCGCAGCCGGCGGTGAGGAGCGCACCGGCCGCCAGCACTCCGGCCAGCAGCCGGTGCCCGGGGCTCATACGTAGTCTTCCAGCCTGGCCACGGCGTACCCCTTGTCCGTGATCACCTTCATCACGTGCCGGATCATGTCGGGCATGGTGCCCTTCCAGTCCTCGCGGCCGCGGAAGTGGGTGAGGACGATGTCGCCGGGGTGCAGGTCCCGGTCCCACTCGCGCCACTCCATGTGGTCGGGGTACGCCTCGGCCGTCCACAGCGGCACGGCCCGCACCCCGCAGGTCTTGGCGGCGCGCAGCGTGTCGTGGTTGTAGTTGCCGTACGGCGGCCGGAAGAGCGTGGGGCGTTTCCCGTACCGCTTGCCCAGCTTGTCCTGCTGATCGCAGATCTCCGTGCGCTGCTCCTCGTAGGAGAGCCCGGGCAGGTAGGGGTGGTTGAGCGTGTGGTTCTGGATGGTGACCCCGCGGTCCTGCATCTGCTGGAAGTAGCCGTAGTTGTCGTTGATGACGTAGTCGCTGAGGAAGGCGGTGTACGGGATCTTCAGCTCGGTCATCATCCGCAGCAGCTCGGGGTCCTTCTCCGAACCGTCGTCCATCGTCAGGAAGACGACCCGGTCCTTGACCGGAACGGTGGTGAAGACGGGCGGCAGGTTCTCGCCCTCCGCCTCTTCCTCGATCTCGAAGCCCTTGCGGTTGGTGATCTCCGGCTTGACGGCGGGCGCGGGGGGCGCGGCCAGGGGCGTACCGGCGAGTCCCCACTTCTTCGCCGCGATGGCGCGCGCGGCCTGTGTACGGCGCGTCTGCTCGGCGTACGAGAGCGTCCCCGCACCGCCCTCCTGCTGCCCGCCGGGCGCGCCGGAGGCCGCCCGGCCGCGCTCGCCCTGCTCACCGTATTCGCCCTGCCCACCATGCTCGCGGTGCTCGCCGTGTTCACCGGGCCGGTCGTGCCCGGCGGAGGCGGAGTGCCCCGGGTCACCGGTCCCGGCGGCGCAACCCGAGCCGACCGCGGCGACGAGCAGCGTCGCCAGGGCGGCCGCGCACCGCTTGCCGCGCCGCCGGGGCGCCCGGGGGTTCCGGGGCGCCTCCGGGGTGACCCGTACCCGTACCACTTCCTTTTGGTCTTTTTGTCTTACTAGCTGCATGGCGCCGCATCCTGTCAGCGCCCGGCGCCTCCACCCGGCCGACACCGCCGCCCGGCGCGCACCATCCCCCGCCTGGCCCACAATGGACCGGGTGACCGACCGCGCCCCCGCCTCCCCTTCTCTCGCGCCGCTGCTCTCCGCCGAGGGCCAGGCCCTCCTCGCCGAGCTGCGCGACCACGACCCGGCCGGCGAACTCGCCCTCGCGACCCGGCTGCGCCGCGACCACCCGGCCGAACTGGTCTCCGCGGCGCTGGCCCAGGCGCGGCTGCGCCAGCGCGCGGTGGCGAAGTTCGGCGCGACGGACGCGTACCGCATGTACTTCACGCCGAACGGCGTCGAACAGGCCACGCGCGGCTCCGTCGCCGCCTACCGGGCGGCCAGGTTCCGCACCCTCGCGGCGCCGACGGGCGGGGACGCGCCCCGGGTCACCGACCTCTGCTGCGGCATCGGCGGCGACGCGATCGAACTGGCGCGGGCGGGCTTCGCCGTCTCCGCCGTCGATCTCGACCCGCTGACCTGCGAGATGGCCCGTACGAACGTACGCACCCTGGCCCCCGGCGCCCCGCCCGCGACGGTGACGCGCGCGGACGTCCTGGAGTACGACCTGACCGGGGCCGGCGCCCTCTTCATCGACCCGGCGCGGCGCGGCGGCCGGGGCAGGATCTTCGATCCGGAGGCGTACTCGCCGCCGCTGTCCTGGGCGGTGGAGGCGGTACGGCAAGTGGGCGCGGGCGCCATCAAGATCGCACCGGGCATTCCGCACGAGCTGGTCCCGGACGACTTCGAGGCGGAGTGGATCTCGGACGGCGGCGACGTCAAGGAGGCGGTGCTCTGGTACGCCGGGCAGCGAACACCGCAACCTCCCACCCCTTCCGCACCCGTCGCCCCCGTCACACCTGGCCTCCGCCGCGCCACCCTCCTCTCCCCCCGCACGACCACCAACTCCCCCACCGCCCCCCTCACCCTCGCGGGACGCGGCCTTCCCGACCCGCCCGTCCGCCCGGTCGGCCGCTTCCTGTACGAGCCGGACGGCGCCGTCATCCGGGCCCATCTCGTCGCGGAGGTCGCCGAGGAGCTGAACGGGGGGCTGATCGACGAGACGATCGCGTACGTCACCACCGACGAGCCGCGCCCCACCCCGTACGCCACCGCCTACGAGATCACCGACGAACTCCCCTTCAACCTCAAGAAGCTGAAGGCCCTGCTGCGCGCCCGCGAGGTGGGCGTCCTGACCGTGAAGAAGCGCGGCTCGGCGGTGGAACCGGAGGAGCTGCGCCGCCGCCTCAAGCTCAAGGGCCCGCACACGGCCACGGTCTTCCTGACCCGCGTGGCAGGCGCCCCGACCATGCTCCTGGGCCACCCGGCCACGCCATGAACGGCGGATCAGGCCGGTCAGCCGAGGTCCGTCAGTTCGTCCGCGTAGATCTGGGAGAGCGGCTGCGGGCCGACGTACTGCTGGCAGTTGCACTGCCTGAGCTCGTACCGCAGTGGCTTCTTGTTCTCGTCCCACTCCGTCGGGGTCTCGACGTCCTCGTGGCACTTGCCCTGCCGGTCGTGCTTCGCCAGGTGGTGTGAGCAGCCGCAGACCGGCTCCGGAAGCTTCTGGGCCTCTTCCAGAGCCTGACGCTCGGCCTGGCGCTCGCCCTCCGCCAGCTTGAAGCGTTCGATTTTTCGTTCATGCCGGGTCTTGAGGGCGGTCCGGCCCGTGTCGGCCACCCAGCCGAACCCGCCCACGATGAAGAAGACGAAAATCCACCAAAGCCAGTCCATCGGCCGCCCCTTACACCTGAATGGCGTATGCGTTCCCTCTTCAGGATAGGACGGCGCCGGTAGGAACAGCCTCAGCGATGCGCGCCTCCGCCCCGGCGGACCGGGACGGTATGGCGCAACTGCGCTGACCAGCGCCGCTGCGAGAACGACTGGGCGAGGCCGAGAACCCCGGTGAGCAGGACCGTGGC
This sequence comes from Streptomyces sp. NPDC056987, assembly GCF_042673865.1. Taxonomy (NCBI): domain Bacteria; kingdom Bacillati; phylum Actinomycetota; class Actinomycetes; order Kitasatosporales; family Streptomycetaceae; genus Streptomyces; species Streptomyces sp. NPDC056987. The sequence goes on along the minus strand of NZ_JBHURV010000008.1, from coordinate 112,921 downwards.
CCCGAGCCCGACCAGGTACGTCGTGCTGCTCACCTTCGCCGTCCGCGACGAGGCCTCGGCCAGAGCGGCTCCGACCAGGCCCACCCCCGCCAGGCAGAGCGCCACCGAGGGCAGCAGCCACAGCACCGACCTCCGGTGCGCCAGGGACTGCGCCTCGCTCACGGGCGCCGGGTCGAGGGCCGCCCACGCCTCCAGGCGCCGCCGTACGACATGGCCCCGGTGCAGCCAGAAGCCGAGGGCGATCGCCGCGGGCACCAACAGGACCGCCGCGAGGATCAGCGCCACGACCCCGCTCACCGGGTCGAAGCCGACCTCCCCGAAGCTCTGGACGGCCAGCCCGACGCACGCCCAGCCGAGCACCGCGACCGCTCCCAGCAGCCACAGCAGCACCAGCCGTACGATCCCCAGGCCACGCCTGCTCAGCTCCACCAGCGCCGTGGACCGGTCGGCGAGGCGCGCCGCGTCATCGGGCCAGGAGCCCAGTTCCTCGGGCGGCGGGGGCGGCGGCAGGGACCGGCGGTTGATCATGCGGCAGAGGGTAGCGGGGCGACGGGGAGCGGTCCCGTCCGGGCGTGCGCGCACCGTCTCGGCGGGCCGCCTCGGCGCACCGTCCCAGCGGGCCGTCTCGACATGCGCCGCCTCAGCGGGCCACCCCCGGTGCGACCAGCCGCACCGCCCACCGGTAGTGCCCCACCGCCCGCGTCACGCCGATCAGTCCGGCGATCCACAAGATGGTGCCCACGCCCATCGCGTACGCCACCTCCGCGTACGTGTCCTCGCCCCGCTCCGCCATGGCCGGTACGACGAACGCGATGCAGAGCCCGGCGGCGCCGGCCACGAACGACGTCAGCAGCCAGCTCAGGCTGCGCCCCGCCATCCGCAGCCCGCTGTCGGCCTCCGGGTCGCTGTCCAGCGCCGCCCACCGCGTCATCAGCCCGCGCACCGCACGCTCCTCGCGGACCGACAGCCCGAGGAAGACCACGGCCGTGACCAGCACGCCCAGCCCGATCGCGAGGAACGGCACGGCGAACATAACGCCGAGTGGATCCGCCCCGTTGCCGAGCGAGACCAGCACCTGGCCGACCAGAAACCACCCGAACTGCACCCCCAGCACCAGCAGCCAGAAGCGCACCAACTCGACCGGCCCGAGGCTGCGACCGCCGAGATACGAGAGCACCCCGGCCCGGTCCGCGAGCAGAGCCGCGCGGTCGGGCCAGGAGCGCAGATGCTCAGGGGGCGGGGGTGGCGGCAGCGGCGTACGACGTGACATGCACACGAGGTTATCGACTGCCGACAGGGTCGAGCGGCGCACGCAGAGCCGTGCACAGCCGGTTCACGTGGTCTGGACGCGCTCGGGGGTCAGGGTCTCCCCGGGTACGGTGGCCGGGGCGCCGCGGTCCGTGCTCGAATCCCGACCCCCGACGCTCAAGCGTCGAAGCGGCCCCCGGCTCGGACCGCGTCCACGAAGGTCTGCCAGGCGGCGGGGGCGAAGACTGCCGTACCCACGGCGCGGTCCTTGGTGTCACGGACCGCCTGACGACCGCCGGGCAACCGGCCGCGCTCGACGCAGCCGTTGTTGCTGCCGCTGTATGTGCTCTTGTGCCAGAGCGCGCCGTCGAACTCGCCGGAGACCTCGGAGATCACTGTCCACTGCCCTAGAGGAGATCACGGATGTACTTCTGCGAGGCGGACGGCGAAAGGGCCGCGGCGGTGAACTCGTCCCACACCTGCGCGTATACCTGGACGTCGGTCCGCTGCTCCAACAACGTACCCCCGGTGACATGCTCCAACCATGTGACGTCGATGGAGGGTTCACCGCGCAGGGAGAAGAGCGTGAACGGCGTGTACTGCTCGGCCGGGATCGCCGCGTCGAGGGGCAGGATCTGGATGTTGACGTTGCTCCGCCTGCCCATCTCCAGCAGGTGCTCCAACTGCCCCCGGACCACCTCACCGGACTTGCTGATGCGGTGCAGGACGGACGCCTCGATGATCGTGCGCAGGCTGAAGTCCAGGTGGGAGCCGAGGAGTTCCTGTCGTTTGGTCCGGGTTTCCACCAAGGGCGCGATCTTCTCCGCGGGGTACCGGGCCGCGAAGATCTCGCGCATGTACGCCCCGGTCTGGAGCAGCCCCGGGATCACCGCGGGGTCGTACTCGCGCACCAACTCCGAGTCTGCCTCCAGGGTCAGGTAGTCCCGAAGCTCGTCATGGAGCAAGGGGCCCTCACTGCTCCACCAGTCCACCTTGTGGATCTCCTTGGCGAGCCGCTTGATGCTCGCCACATACGCCGCGTCGTCGATTCCGTAGAACTCCAGCAGCACCGTCAGATCGAGCGGCCTTATCCCGCGCTTTCCGTTCTCGATCTGCGAGATCTTCGGCTGCCCGCACTGGAGTTTGTCGGCGATGTCCTGGACTTTGTATGCCCGTTCGACGCGGAGTCGCTTCAACTCATTGCCGAGCCGCTTGCTGCGCATCGTGGGCATGTCGCTGTGAGCCATGACCACATCGTGGCGCGCCGCTTCTCCGCATAGAGATGTCTTCGGGGCGGATTCACTCGTCAGTATGAAGCAGCATCGGAATATCTTGCCCTGTAAATGGTTCGCCCCACACCATCATGCCGAAACGCGGCACCGCTCCTCGTGGTGACTCGCTGTCGATCGATCGCGCGGCCTCAAGGCGGCGCGGGAGGAGCCATGGTGAACGTGGCCGGCATCGAACGGGAACTGAGAATCGACTTCGTCGTGCGCCCGGACGGACTGGGACGTATCCGTCGCGAACTGGTAGAAACGTTGGTGACATGGGGCTGCGAAGCGGTCTCGGACGTAGCGGTTCTGGTCGTGACGGAGCCGCTGACGAACGTTCACAAACACGCCGGTGGCCGATGCGGCCTCCTCGTCACACCGACCGAGGCCCATCTGTCCGTCACCGTCAGTGATTTCACTACGGCCGTTCCAGCGAAGCGAGCCCGTTCCTCCACGGCGGAGGACGGCAGAGGGCTGATCCTGATCGAGGAGCTGACCGAGCACTGGGAAACCGTACTCACCGCGTCCGGAAAGGTCCGGGTCCGGGCCCAGGTCTGAGAGCGCAAGGAGTTGAGCTGACCGTGGCTGTCGAAGAGAGCGCCATCATCAAGGAGTTGAACCACTACCTGCTTGGCCACCCTGACGAGACGTCGGCGACGATGCCCCTGTTCGACGCGTTGCTCGACCACTCCCGTCAGGGCCTGTGCCTGCACCACGGGAGCTGCCCGGTGGTCAGGGCGGGCGCCATCCTGATGGACGAGCAGGGGCGGGCGCTCGCCCTGCGGTACGGGGACGCCTGGGGGTTCGCCGAGGGCGCGCCCGACCCCTCGGACCAGTCGCTCAGCCGGACCGCGACGCGCGTGCTGGAGGAGTTCGCGGGCGTCCAGAACGTCTGGACGGCGCCCGGCGAGGAGGGCCCGATCCTGGTCGACACCTCGCCCGCCGCCCCCGAGGACGGGCGCCGCATCCGGTACGGCTTCCGCTATCTCTTCCGGGCGCACTCGCGCGTCCTCGTCCCCGCGATGGCCGCGCTGGGCCGGGCGCGCTGGACCTCGGTGGACGAGATCGGGCCGCCGCTGCTCCGCAGACGGCTGCAGGACCGGCTGGCGGTGTCGCGGTGAGCCCGAGCGCGCAGCAGATCGCGTACGTGCTGGCCGTTCTGGCGCTGGGCGGTTCGCTGACGCTGGCCATCTGGCGGAGCTGACGGGGCCGGCGTAGCTGACCGGGCTGACCGGGCTACCGGGCTGACCTCGACGGCCGGGCTGACAGACGCTGTCGGTCTCACGCTACGACGGTCCCGGTGCCCCGAGTTCGGCCTCGCGGCGCCGGAGCAGTTCGCGTTCGCGTGCGTTGCGGGTGAGCCCGGCCGCCCGCTCGAACTCGGCCCGCGCCTGTTCCGTACGCCCCAGCCTGGCCAGCAGGTCGCCCCGGACGCTGGGGAGCAGGTGGTACGCCTTCAGCGCCGGGTCGTCGGCGAGGGCGTCCACCAGCGCGAGTCCGGCTGCCGGACCCTCGGCCAGGGAGACGGCGACGGCACGGTTGAGTTCGACCACCGGGGAGGGCGTGAGCGCGGCGAGCCTGCCGTACAGGACGGCGATCGCGGGCCAGTCCGTCTCCTCGTACGTCACCGCGCGGGCGTGGCAGGCCGCGATGGCCGCCTGGAGGGCGTAGGGCCCCGGCGCCGCGCCCGCGCGCGCGGCGAGGGAGCCCGCGTGGGTGAGGGCGGCGAAGCCGCGGTGGACGAGGAGCTGGTTCCAGCGGGCCCTGTCCTGGTCGGCGAGCAGGACGGGCTCACCGTCGGGTCCCGTACGGGCGGGTGTCCGGGACGCCTGGAGTTCCAGCAGGGCGGCGAGCGCGTGCACTTCGGGTTCGCCGGGCATCAGGCCGGCGAGCACGCGGGCGAGGCGCAGGGCGTCCTCGCAGAGCCCGGGGCGCAGCCAGTCGTCCCCCGCGGTGGCCGAGTAACCCTCGTTGAAGACCAGGTAGATGACCTCCAGGACGGAGGAGAGCCGCGCCGCGCGCTCCGCACCGTACGGCACCTCGAACGGCACGCCCGCCGCGGCGAGGCTGCGCTTGGCGCGCACGATGCGCTGGGCGACGGTCGCCTCGGGGGCGAGGAAGGCGCGGGCGATCTCGTCGGTGGTGAGTCCGCCGAGGAGGCGCAGGGTGAGGGCGATGCGGGCCGCGGTGGAGAGAACGGGGTGGCAGGCGGTGAAGATGAGGCGGAGGAGGTCGTCGTCGATCTCCTCCCCGATGCCTCCCCCGATGCCTGCCCCGCCGTCCCCACCGCCGGTGCCGCTCCCACCCACGGCGCCGGTGCCGGTGCCGAGCACCGCCGTGTCGGGGGTCTCGGGCCCGGGAGCGTCCGCCAGGGCCCGGCCGACCTCGGCGAGCTTGCGGGCGTACGTCTCCCGGCGGCGTACGAGGTCGATGGCGCGGTGCCTGGCCGTGGCCATGAGCCAGGCTCCCGGCCGGTCCGGGACGCCCGACTCCGGCCACCGCTCCAGCGCCGCGACGAGTGCGTCCTGCGCGATCTCCTCGGCGATGCCGATGTCGCGCACGATACGGGCGGCCGCCGCGATGATCCTCGGGGACTCGATCCTGAAGACCGCCTCCAGCGCACGTTCCGCGCGGTCCGCACCGTCCGCGCGGTCCACCCCGGCCGCGCCATGCGGTCCGTCCGGCTCGTCTGCCCTCACGGGCACCCATCAGAGCACACGCACCGGCGCGGGGCACGGCGAGCCGGTCGGGCCCGTCCGGACCTCGGGCCCGCCCTACTCGGCGATCTGCCGGACCTCGCAGGTCACGTCGTACTCATCCTCATGCACCTCGACGAAGCGCCGCGCCCACTCGACGGCCTCGGCCCGGTCCTTCGCCTGCATGAGCGCGTACCCGCCGATGACCTCCTTGGCCTCGGTGAACGGCCCGTCGGTGACGGTGAGTTTCCCGCCCTTCTCGTGCCGGACCCGCACCCCCTCGGAGGTCGGCGTCAGCCCGGCGGTGTCGAGCATGACGCCGGCCTTGGTGATCTCCTCCAGCAGCGCTCCCATGCGCTGCTGCAACTCGGGGCTCGGGCCGCCGGCCGGTGCGGTGGCCTCGTCGATACGTACCAGGGACAGAAAGCGCGGCATGGTGACTCCTCAGGTGTGGGGGCGGGCTGTTTCCCGCCTCTCACCCTTACGTCGAACGGGAGACGCCCGGATCGACACACGCCGGGAAATTCTTTCGAAGATCTTCCGACCGGGGCCCGGTGCGCCTTCGGGCAGTGCGCCGGGCCCTCCCGGACGGCGATCGTGCCCCTGTGCCGCTGCTCATCGTGCCCGGCCGCCTCTAGGGTCGGGGGAGTGAGCCTATGGACTTCCCTCGAACCTGCCTCAACGACCATGGACGCGGGTGCGACCAGATCCGTGACGTTGCGGCTCCGCAACACCGGTGACGTCGTCGACGAGTACCGTTTCGTCCCGGTCGGTGACCTCGCGCCGTACTCCGTCGTCGAGCCCCCCACTCTGCGCCTCTATCCCGGTACCACCGGCACCGTCACCGTCACCTTCGCGCCGCCGCGCACCCCCGACTCCACCGCGGGACCGCACCCGTACGGTGTGCAGGTCGTGCCCACGGAGCATCCGGAGGCCACGACGGTCGCCGAGGGCAACATCACCATCGCCCCCTTCTCGGAGCTGCGCGCCGAGCTCGTGCCGCCGACCGTCAAGGGCCGGTTCCGGGGCCGGCCCAAGCTGGCCGTCGACAACCTCGGCAACGTGAAACTCACCGGGTCCATCAGCGGCAGCGACAACGGCGATCAGCTCAGTTACGAGATCTTCCCCGGCAGCATCCAGATCGAGCCGGGGCGCGCCGCGTTCGTGAAGGCGACGCTCAAGCCGCGCCAGATCACCTGGGCCGGGCAGAAGCAGGAGCGGCCGTACACCCTCGACATCCGCAGGTCGGGCGCGGAGCCGACGCCGGTGGAGGGGACGTACGTACAGCGCAGCGTCATGCCGTACTGGCTGATGACGGTGATGAGCCTGCTGCTGGTGCTCACCGTCACCGGGTTGATCCTCTGGTTCAACTTCAGGCCCAATGTACGGAGCCTGGCCAAGGAGAAGATCGAGTCGGTCGCCGCCGAGTCGATCAAGCCCACCGAGTCCGCGCCGCCGAAGCTGCCCGATCCGCCCGCCGCCGAGGTGACCCCGGAGCAGCCGAAGCCCGATGACGGCGACGGCGACAGTGGCGGTGGCGGTGGCTCGGGCGGCGACAAGCCCCCTGCGAAGAAGGACCCGGCGTCGCGTACCCGCGTCCAGGTCAGGGATGTGCGGACCGACAAGTGCGCCGACATCCTCGGCCGCGAGAAGGGGGCCCCGAACGGGGCGGTCCTGCACTCGTACTGCAATCCCCCGGACGAGGACAACCAACTCTGGAATCTTGAGGTCCGCTACAAGAACAAGGCACCCAACGGCACCAGCGTCTTCCAGATCCGGAACGTCACGGACGAGCTGTGCATGGACCTGGGCGGCTACGAGGGCGTGGAACCCCTGACCCCGGTCGCGGAGTTCCCCTGTGACGGCACCACCAGCGACAACCAGCTCTGGTGGCTCGACCTCCAGGACAACGGCAACGACACCCTGTCGCACTACTTCATACGCAACCTCGCGAGCGACAACATGTGCCTGAAGCTGAGCCGCGCCGACCCCAACGTCGACGACTACGGCCCGGACGCGCCGCTCGTGGTCAAGAAGTGCACCGACGGCGAGGACGGGGCCTGGAAGTTCGTCACGGAGAAGCGGGCCAAGGAGCTGTCGCAGCAGGGCGGCTGAGCCGTCCATAAGGCCTTGCGGGCGGAGGCCGTTACGGACGGGGTGCGGCCGCGTCCGTACGGCTGGGGCCGTGCAGTTCACCGAGCGCCGTCCGCAGCGCGTCGGAAGTGAGGGGCTCGCCCGGCAACGGGCGGGCCCCTTCCGCGCGCAGCCCGTCGAGGAAGACCGCGAGCAGCCGCCGCCAGGATCCGGACGCGGCCGTCTCGGCGGCCGGTACGGCCCGGCCGAGCGCCGCCAGCGCGAACAGCACGTCCTCCACCGACACGTCGTCGCGTACGGTGCCCTCCTCACGGCACCGCGCCAGCAGGGCGCCGATCGTCGCGGCGTTGTGGACGTGCAGCGCCTCCAGCGTGGGCACGCCCGGCATGGCGGTCGTCATCAGGTCCGTGACGCCCCGGTCCATGGCCAGCCCCGTGAAGGTCCGCTCCAGATAGGCCACCAGCCCCGCCCACGGGTCCGCCGCCTTCCGGGCGCGCTCCCCGGCCTCGATGGTCGCCGCGAGCCCGTCGCCGAAGACGGCCTCGATCAGCGCGGCCCGGTCGGGGAAGCGGCGGTAGAGCGTGGCGTTGCCGACCTCGGCCCTGCGGGCGATCACGTCGAGCGGGGCCTCGACGCCCTGCTCCGCGTAGACCGCGCGGGCGGCGGCGATCACCCGTTCCCGGTTGCGCTGCGCGTCCTGTCTCACGGCCGTACCGTACCGTGGCGCCGGCAAGTGTGGAGTGCTCCCCGTTTTCCGGTTTCCCTGTTATCGTCGGAAACAATAAATGGGGAGCACTCCCCATTTCACCCGCACCCTCGGACGGATCCGGGAGACCACCATGCCCACCGACTCCACCTCCACCGGCCCTGCCTCTGCTGGTTCCACCGGCGACGGGGTACGTGCCGGGGACGCCGGCGCCGAAGACCTCGCCCTGGGCGACTGGCCCGGCTTCACCGCCGACCCGTACCCGCGCTACGCGCGGCTCCGCGCGGAGGGCGCCGTCCACCCCGTGAGCCTCCCCCTCGGCGCGCCGCAGTGGCTCGTCACCGACGGTGCCACGTCCCGCGCCGCCCTCACCGACACCGAGCGGCTGCGCAACGACATCCGCCACTCCTCCTCCTGGAAGAGCGACGGCGGCCACGCCGTCGGCCGCAACATGCTCCAGGTCGACCCGCCCGACCACACCCGGCTGCGCCGCCTGGTCGCCAGGGAGTTCACGCAGCGCCGGGTGCAGGCGCTGCGCCCACGCGTGCAGGAGATCGCCGACGGGCTGCTCGACGCCGTGGCGGCGGACGGCCGCGCCGATCTCGTCGACGCGTACGGCTTCCCGCTGCCGATCACGGTCATCTGCGAGCTGCTGGGCGTCCCGGCCGCCGACCGGGAGCCGTTCCGTGCCTGGTCGGCGCAGATCGTCGCGGTGACCGACCCGGAGGCCGGGCAGCGGGCCAACCGGGAGATGACGGAGTACTTCCTCGGCCTCATCGAGGAGAAGCGCGCCCGCCCGGCCGGGGCCGCGGAGAGCGATCTGCTGCACGCGGTGATCCACTCCACCGACGGGGAGGACGGCGAGGGGGACGGGGCGCGGCTCGACACGGAGGAACTGCTCGGCATGGCCTTCGTGCTGCTGGTCGCCGGGCACGAGACCACCGCGCACCTGATCTCCAGCGCCGTCCACCACCTGCTGCGCCACCCCGGCCAGCTCGCCGCGCTGCGCGCCGACTGGACGCTGCTGGACGGCGCGATCGAGGAGACGCTGCGGTACGAGCCGCCCGTACAGGCCACGTCGTACCGTCACACCGCCGAGCCCGTCACCCTCGGCGGGACCCGGATCGCCGCGGGCGAGCCCGTCATGTTCTCGATCGCGGCGGCCAACCGGGACCCCGAGCGGTTCCCCGACCCGGACCGCTTCGACATCCGCCGCGACCCGGCCGTCACCCGGGGCCATCTCTCCTTCGGCCACGGCATCCACCACTGCCTGGGCGCCCCGCTGGCCCGCCTGGAGGGCGCCGTCGCGCTGCGTACGCTGCTGGAACGCTTCCCGGACCTCGCCCTGGACGAGACGGGCGCCGCAGGCGAAGGAGCTGGTGCCGGAGCCGGTGCCGGTGCGCCCGAGTGGCGTCCCGGCCTGCTGCGCGGGCTGAACCGGCTGCCGGTGCGCTGGTAGCCCGCGGTGAAGGGCGCGCGGCGCGGTCCGGACGGGGGTCAGACCGCGTCGAGCGCCTCGAACCGCCAGCGGTGGACCGGCCGGGCGATCATGTCCGGCGCCGGGTCCGGCAGTTCGGGGACCTCGGCGTCGTAGGAACCCTCCCACCAGGTGATGACGAGGACCCGGTCCCCGGCCTCCCCCGGGGCGCGGAAGAGCTCACGGCGCAGCGGCGCGGGCGCCAGCTCGTACGCCCCGGCCCACGCCAGCAGCTCCGCGCCCCGGCCGGGCGCGGCCTTGGCCTCCCACATCAGCGCGACCGTCATGGGTGTCGTGCGAGCCTCACTCATGAGTACAGGTTGTCCTTCGCGAGTTCATGAACGTGATCGTGATCGTGCGCGTGATCCTGCGCGTGGGTGTGGCCGTGCCCGTGGCCGTCGTCCGGGGCGCCCGGCACATGCGGTTCGGTCACCGGCAGCGACGAGTCCGCCGACAGCTCCCAGTCCGACGCCGGCCGGCCGCGCGCCACCATCTCCGCGCCCAGCGCCGCCACCATCGCCCCGTTGTCCGTGCAGAGCCCCGGGCGCGGCACCCGCAGCCGGATCCCGGCCCGCTCGCACCGCTCCTGCGCGAGCGCGCGCAGCCGGGAGTTGGCCGCGACGCCGCCGCCGATCATCAGATGGTCGACGCCCTCGTCCTTGCAGGCGCGGACGGCCTTGCGCGTCAGTACGTCGACGACCGCCTCCTGGAAGGAGGCCGCCACGTCCCGTACGGGCACCTCCTCGCCCGCGGCCCGCTTCGCCTCGATCCAGCGCGCCACGGACGTCTTCAGCCCGGAGAAGGAGAAGTCGTACGCGGCGTCGCGCGGCCCGGTCAGCCCGCGCGGGAACGCTATGGCGGCCGGATCGCCCTCCCGCGCCAGCCGGTCGATCACCGGGCCGCCGGGGAAGCCGAGGTGCAGCACGCGCGCGATCTTGTCGAACGCCTCGCCCGCCGCGTCGTCGATCGTCGCGCCCATCGGCCGTACGTCACTGGTGATGTCGGGCGCGAGCAGCAGCGACGAGTGCCCGCCGCTGACCAGCAGCGCCATCGTCGGCTCGGGCAGCGGGCCGTGTTCGAGCTGGTCGACGCAGATGTGCGAGGCCAGGTGGTTGACGCCGTAGAGCGGCTTGCCGAGGGCGTACGCGTACGCCTTGGCCGCCGAGACGCCCACCAGCAGCGCCCCGGCGAGCCCCGGCCCCGCCGTCACGGAGATCCCGTCGAGGTCGCGCGCGGTGACCCCGGCGTCCTTCAGCGCGCGCTCGATCGTCGGGACCATCGCCTCCAGATGCGCGCGCGAGGCGACCTCCGGCACGACGCCGCCGAAGCGGGCGTGCTCGTCGACGCTGGAGGCGATGGCGTCGGCGAGCAGCGTCGTACCGCGCACGATGCCGACACCGGTCTCGTCGCAGGAGGTCTCGATGCCGAGGACGAGCGGTTCGTCAGCCATGGTTCTCAGTTCCCTGCGTCTCTGTTCCGTCAGTTTCCTCGGCGGCCCCGGCGGCCCGAGCGGTCCGGTCGTCCTGGGCGCGGAAGCGCATGACGAGCGCGTCGACGTTGCCCGGCTGGTAGTAGCCGCGCCGGAAGCCGATGGGCTCGAAGCCGAACCGTTCGTAGAGCCTCTGCGCCCGCGTGTTGTCGACCCGTACCTCCAGCAGCACCTCGTCGCACTCGAAGGCGGTCGCGTGCTGGAGCAGGGTGGTGAGGAGGCGGGAGCCGAGGCCGGTGCCCCACTGGTCGCGGGCGGCGGCGATGGTCTGTACGTCGCCGAGGCCACCGGCGGCGGCGAGCCCCGCGTACCCCACGATCCGCCCGGCGCCCGCCGCGTCCGTCCCGCCCGCCGTCTCGGCGACGACGTAGCGGCGCGTCGCCGCCGGGCCGCGCGCGTGCGCCAGCTCCGACCAGAACATCCCGGGTGACCAGGCGTCCTCGGGGAACAGCTCATGTTCGAGGGCGAGCACCGGCTCGATGTCCCACCAGCGCATCTCCCGCAGGACCACGGAAGCGGAATCCGATGAGGCGGTCACTTCGGGGTGACCACCTTGTAGTTCTTGGGCACCTGCGCGTCGGGCCGCCGCAGATAGAGCGGCAGCGGCGCCAGGAACTCCCCGCCCGCGGCCAGCCGCTCGGCGGCCAGCGCGGCCAGCGCCTCGGCCGACTGGTGCTCGGGGGCCCGCGCGTCCGGGAAGACCTCCGGATAGAGCAGCGCCCCCGCGCCCACCACGGGCAGCCCCGCGAGCTCGTCCCCGAACCGGTCCGCGAGATCGCCGGGGCGGTCCACCGCGGGCTCGGTCAGCCGCGTACGGGAGTCGGCGTACCGCGCCCAGTAGACCTCCTTGCGGCGGGCGTCCGTGGCCACCACGAACGGCTCCGTCAGGCCGGACGCGTACGCCAGCCCGTCCAGGGTGCAGAGCCCGCGCACCGGGACGCCGAGCACGGAGCCGAAGGTCGACGCCGTCACCAGGCCGACCCGGAGCCCGGTGTACGGTCCTGGCCCGACCCCGACGATCACATCCGTCACGGCGTCGAGTTTCCGTCCGGCGCGGGCGAGGACCCGGTCGACGGCGGGCAGCAGCAGCTCCCCGTGGCGGCGCGCGTCGACCAGACGCTCGGCGGCCAGGACGGAGGAACCGTCGTGGAGAGCGACTGTGACGGCGGGCGTGGCGGTATCAACGGCGAGCAGAAGCACGCAAACAGCCTACGGCTCCCGGCGCCGGGGCACGGCGCCCCGCCCCGTCATCCCGCGGCTGCTAACGTCACCACGGAGTCATACGTACGAGAGGTGGATCAAGGTGTCCAGGAGCAGCTCGGGAATCGTGGCCGGGCTCACCGCAGCGGCTGTCGCCGTGGTCGGTTTCCTCGCCTTCCAGGCATCGGCGAACGTCCCCGACACTCTCGGGAAGCCCACAAAAGCGGCCCCCAGCTCCTTGCCCGCCGCCTCCGGCGGCGCCCCCGCGCAGAAGCCGAAGGACCCGACGGCCCTGCCGGCCGACTCGGGCTCGGGGATGCGGGTCGTCTACGCGCTGGCCGACCGGCGGGTGTGGCTGGTGGACGAGAAGGGCCGCTCGACGCGGACGTTCACAGTCATGCCGAGCACGGTCAACCCGACGCCCGGCTCGTACACCGTGACCTCGCGCTCCGGCTCCGTGACCGGCTCGGACGGCGTACGGATCGAGCACGTGGTGCGCTTCACGACCGTCGACAACGTGGCGATCGGCTTCAGCGCGGCGGTGGACGGCACGCTCACCAGCCCCGACCCGACGCTGAAGACGGGCGGGGTCAGGATGCGGGTGGCGGACGGGAACGCGATGTGGACCTTCGCGACGGTCGGCTCGAAGGTGGAAGTAATCCCGTAGTTCCCGGCTTCCGGTCCGTTCGCCTTATGCGGCGTCGCGCTCGTGCGCGGCGCCGCACTGCTGTCCGGCCTGTTGTCCGCCCTGGTCGCCGCTCTCTCTCCGCAGTTCCAGCGCCGTGTCCTGCTCCGCGTCGGGCCCGGGCGCGCGCGGGGGCGTCGAGACGGCCGCCGCCGCGGCACAGGACGCGAGCAGGTCGTGCATGGGGACGGACGACGGCGACGGCGACCGCGCCGGATACGAAGAGGGCCGCGGACGGATGTCACGCTCGGGCGCCGGCATGGGTGCCTCCTGGGGCTCCGGGGGCAGGCATGGTTAGGTAGACCTAACCAAGTCTCCCTACCATGTGACCACGCACGGCAGGGCACGCGCAACATTTTGCCGACGTCTTGTCGGAACGTACGGAACGACTGACCGAATCGCCGACCTGACCGGTGCCCGGTCGGTGGGCGGGGTGCGGGGCGGCGGTACGCCGGGGCTGCGGGCGCTACGAGGCCGGCGCGGCCAGCGGGGCCAGATCCGTGTCCGCCCACCGGGCGCCGAGGCCGGTCAGGGTGACGGTGCGGCGGTCGTCCCGGTCCGTCGCCGCGGGGTCCGTCCCGCCCTCCGGCGCGGCGGCGGTGCCGCCCACGACCCGGTGGATGACGACATGCAGCCGGTCGTCCGACAGCTCCTCGACCTTGCCGTCGCCCCACTCCACGACCACCACGGAGTCCGGCAGCGAGACGTCGAGGTCGAGATCCTCCATCTCGTCGAGACCGCCGCCGAGCCGGTACGCGTCGACGTGGACCAGCGCGGGTCCGCCGGTCAGCGAGGGGTGGACGCGGGCGATCACGAACGTCGGGGAGGTGACGGCGCCCCGGACCCCCAGGCCCGCGCCGAGGCCGCGCGTCAGGGTCGTCTTGCCGGCGCCCAGCTCACCGGTGAGCATCACCAGGTCGCCGGGGCGGAGCAGCGCGGCGAGGCGCAGGCCCAGCTCTGTCATCCGTTCGGGCGAGTCGACGGTGACGACCGTGCGGGTCACGGCCGTACGGGTGACGTCGGTACGGGAGGCGTCGGTACGGGCGGCGTCAGACGCCGGGCTGTGCGGTGCTTCCATGCGTACCAACGTTAGACGGTGCGGGCACCGCCCCGATCCGTATCAGCAGGTCGGCCAGCCGGTCCGTGACGGCCTCCGGGTGCTCCAGCATCACCAGGTGCCCGGCGTCCGGGACGAGCACCAGCTCCGCGTCCGGCAGCAGATCGCCGATGGCCTCGCTGTGCGTGCTGGGGGTCACCAGGTCCTTCTCCCCGGCCAGTACGAGCGCCGGGATCTCCAGGAAGGCGGGCAGCGCGGTCGCCTTGTCGTGCTCGGTGAAGGCCGGGTAGAACTCGGCGACGACATCGATCGGGGTGGACTCGATGAGCCGTTCCGCGAACCGCGCGACGCCCGGGTCCACGTCCTTCGAGCTGAAGGAGTACCGCTTGATCAGCCCGGCGGAGATCTCCGCCGTGGCCCGCCGCCCGCGCTCGACCAGCTCCGCCTGCGAGCCGAGCGCCCGCAGCACGCCGGGGAGCACGCTGCGTACGGCGTTGACGCCCAGGGTCGGCAGCCCGTAGGTGACCTCGGCGAGCTTCCCGCTCGACGTGCCGACGAACGCGACACCGACGACCCGGTCCCGTATCAGCTCGGGGTACTGGTCGGCCAGCGCCATCATCGTCATGCCGCCCATGGAGTGGCCGACCAGCACCACGGGGCCGTCGGGCGCGGCGGCCTCGATGACGGCCTTCAGGTCGCGGCCGAGCTGGTCCATCGTGACCGGTACGGCGTCGGGGCCGCGCTGCGCCGTGCCCCGGGCGGAGCGGCCGTGGCTGCGCTGGTCCCAGTGGACGGTACGGACGAGGCCGCGCAGCGCGGCTCGCTGGTAGTGCCAGGCGTCCTGGTTGAGGCAGAAGCCGTGGCTGAAGACGACGGTGACGGGCGCGGGCGCCTTCCGGCCGAAGAGCCGCCGCCGGCGCGGGGCGACCGACGCGCCGGTGCCCTTCGCCCCGGCCTCCGCCACCGCCTCCGGGGTGATGTCGTCGACCTCGTAGTACAGCTCCGTGCCGTCGTCCGCGAGGGCACGGCCCGGGGTGCCGCGCAGGGTCCCGTACGGTCCCGACGCGTCCAGCGCGAGCCGGGCCTTCCTGCGTATGCCGCGTCCGACGGTCATCCTCTCGATCGCCACACCGGCGGCGGCCCCGGCGGCGATCACGCCTATGGCGGCGCCGGCGAAACCCGCCTTGCGCCAGTTGCCGCTCTCCGTCACGGTGCGTCCCCCGTCGTAGGCGCCGTCGGTCCCGTCGGTCCCGTCGGTCCCGTCGGTCCCGTCGGCTCATTCACTCCTGCCGGCTCATTCACATAGACGCGGGGCACGCGGGATCCGATGCGCGTGACGATCTCGTACGCGATGGTCCCCGCGGCCTGCGCCCAGTCCTCGGCGGTCGGCTCGCCCCGGTCGCCGGGGCCGAAGAGGACGGCGGTCGCGCCCGGCTCCGGCGTGTCGCCGCCGAGGTCGACGACGAACTGGTCCATCGCGATCCGCCCGGCCACCCGCCGCCGCACCCCGCCGACCAGCACGGGGCCGCGCCCGGAGGCGTGCCGGGGGATGCCGTCCGCGTAACCGAGCGGGATCAGGCCGAGGGTGGTCTCGCCCGGGGTGACGTAGTGGTGGCCGTAACTGACCCCGTGCCCCGGCGGCACCTGCTTGACCAGCGCCACGGAGGCGGAGAGCGTCATCACGGGGCGCAGGCCGAACTCCTCGGGGGTGCCCAGCTCCGGGCTGGGCGAGATGCCGTACATGGCGATGCCCGTCCGTACGAGGTCGAAGTGCGACTCGGGGAGGGTGAGCGTGGCCGGTGAGTTGGCGATGTGCCGTACCTCGGGCTCGACGCCCGCCTTCTCTGCGTACGTCACCACCTCGTCGAAGACCTCCAACTGGGCGGCGATCGACGGGTGTCCCGGCTCGTCGGCGCAGGCGAAGTGCGACCAGAGCCCGGTGACCCGCACCTCCCCGGCGGCCTGTGCGGCGAGCGCGGCACCGACGAGTTCCGGCCAGTCGGCGGGCTGACAGCCGTTGCGGCCGAGCCCGGTGTCGGCCTTGAGCTGGATCCGCGCGGGCCGCCCCGCCGCGCGCGCGGCGGCGGTCACCTCGCGCAGCGCCCACAGCCCGCTGACGGACATGTCGAGATCGGCCTCGATCCCCTCCCGCCAGGGATCCCCGGGCGTCCAGAGCCAGCACAGCACCCGCCCGCCGATCCCGGCGGCCCGCAGCGCGAGCGCCTCCTGCGGCGTGGCCGCCCCCAGCCAGGCGGCCCCGGCGGCGCGGGCGGCGCGGGCGACGGGCAGCATGCCGTGTCCGTACGCGTCGGACTTCACGACAGCCATCACCGCGACGTCGTCCCCGACCCGGGAACGCAACGCGCGCACATTGCCCCGCAGGGCGGCGAGATCGACTTCGGCCCGCGCCCGCGGGGTGGCCGAGGTCTGCATGATTCCGGTCATCGGGCCCAGTCTCTCAGTTCCCCGGCCGGCCCGTGTGATCACGGTACGGCGGACGCCCGCGCGGGCACCCGGCGTTCCGTCTCACCGGCTCGGACCGAGCCCCCCGTCAGCCCCCGTCCCCCACCACGTTGCGCCACGCCTCCCCCACGGCCGCCGCCACGTCGTCCGCCGCCACCGGTGCGCCGTGCGAGGCCAGGCGGGCCGCCAGGCCGTGGAGGTAGGCGGCGGCCGAGGCGGCGTCGCGGGCGGGGAGGCCGGTGGCGAGGAGGGAGCCCGCGAGGCCGGAGAGGACGTCGCCACTGCCCGCGGTGGCCAGCCAGGGGGTGCCCGTGGGGTTGACGCGGACCGGGGCCGACGGGTCCGGGGCGGCGACCAGGGTCGTCGAGCCCTTCAGCAGGGCCGTCACGCCGTACCGGGCGGCCAGTTCCCGGACGGCCGCGAGCCGGCCCGCCTCGACCTCGGCGCGGGGGACGGAGAGCAGCGCCGCCGCCTCGCCCGCGTGCGGGGTGAGCAGCGTGCCGGCCGTACGGGGGCGTACCGCCTCCGGGGTGACATGGCGCAGGCCGTCCGCGTCGACCAGGACCGGGACGTCCGAGGCCAGGACCTCCGCCACCGCCGAGCGGGCCCACGAGCCCTCGCCGAGCCCGGGGCCCACCACCCACGCCTGGACGCGGCCGGCCTCCGCGGGCGGGCCCTCGTGCACCAG
Source organism: Streptomyces sp. NPDC056987 (assembly GCF_042673865.1). Lineage (NCBI taxonomy): Bacteria > Bacillati > Actinomycetota > Actinomycetes > Kitasatosporales > Streptomycetaceae > Streptomyces > Streptomyces sp. NPDC056987. The sequence continues at coordinate 95,847 of NZ_JBHURV010000008.1, read as the reverse complement.
CGTCTCCGGGAAGCGGGCGAGGACCGCCTCGCTGCCGGGGCCCACGTACCGTACGGCGCCCGCGCCGCCGCGCAGCGCGCCGGAGACGGCGAGGACCGCCGCGCCCGGGTAGCGCGCCGAACCGGCGACGACGCCGACGACGCCGCGGCGGTACTTGTCGCTCTCCGCGGTCGGCGCGGGCAGCAGCCGCGCCACGTCCGCGTGCTGCAACGCCTCCAGGTCCGGGACGGAGGGCAGGTGCGGGGCGAGGCCGATGTCCACCAGCCGCAGCGCGCCCGCGTGTTCACGCGCCGGGTCGATGAGCAGGCCCGGCTTGTACGCGCCGAAGGTGACCGTCGCGTCCGCGCGCACCGCCCGCTCCGCCGACTCGACCTCGCCGCTGTCCGCCTCGACCCCGCTCGGCAGGTCGACGGCGACGACGATCACGGCATCCGCTCGTTGCTTGTCATGGACCGCCCTCACCACCGGCACCGCGTCGGGCCGCAGCCCGCCGTGGCCGCCGATGCCGGTGATGCCGTCCACCACCAGGTCGGCGGCGGCCAGCACCTCATAGGGGTCGTCCGCGACGCGGCCGCCCGCGCCGAGCAGCGCCTTCAGCCCGCCCGTGTGCGCCCGGTCGGGGGCGAGGAGCACCGCCGCGACCCCCGCTCCCCTGCGGGCCAGCCGGGCGCCGGCGTACAGGGCGTCGCCGCCGTTGTCGCCGCTGCCGACGAGCAGGACGACCCGTGCCCCGTACACCCGTCCGAGCAGGTCCTTCAGCAGCCCGGCGCAGGCGGCGGCGAGACCGGCGGCGGCGCGCTGCATCAGCGCGCCCTCCGGCAGCCGCGCCATCAGCTCGCGCTCGGCGTTCCTCACGGTCTCCACGCTGTAGGCGGTACGCATCAGCCCTGCTCTCTCCTGCTCTCTCTCCTCAGCGGCTCTCCGGCTCCCGGCCGTTCCTCTCGCCTCAACCCTCCGCGATCACCACGGCCGACGCCACCCCCGCGTCGTGGCTGAGCGAGATGTGCCAGTTCCGTACACCCAGTTCGGCGGCGCGCGCGGCCACCGTGCCCGTCACGCGCAGCCGTGGCCGTCCGGTCTCCTCGACGTACACCTCGGCGTCCGTCCAGTGCAGCCCCCCGGGCGCGCCGAGCGCCTTGGCCAGGGCCTCCTTCGCGGCGAACCGCGCCGCCAAGGAGGCCGTACCGCGCCGCTCGCCGCCGGGGAGCAGCAACTCGCTCTCCAGGAAGAGCCGGTCGGCCAGCTGCGGGGTGCGCCGCAGCGACTCCCCGAACCGGTCGATCTCCGCGACGTCGATCCCCACCCCGATGATCACTGAACTCCCTCTCTCCGCTTCACTCCACCACGGCGGCTACTCCACCGTGACCGATTTCGCCAGATTCCTCGGCTGGTCCACCTCGTTGCCCCGGGCCGTCGCCAGCTCGCACGCGAACACCTGCAACGGCACCGTGGCGACCAGCGGCTGGAGCAGCGTAGGCGTCGCGGGGATCCGGATGAGATGGTCCGCGTACGGCACCACCGCCTCGTCCCCCTCCTCCGCGATCACGATCGTGCGCGCGCCCCGGGCCCGGATCTCCTGGATGTTCGAGACGATCTTGCCGTGCAGCACCGAGCGCCCGCGCGGCGACGGTACGACGACCACCACCGGCAGATCCTGTTCGACCAGGGCGATCGGGCCGTGCTTCAGCTCGCCGGCCGCGAACCCCTCCGCGTGCATGTACGCGAGTTCCTTGAGCTTGAGGGCGCCCTCCAGGGCCACCGGATACCCCACGTGCCGGCCCAGGAACAGCACCGTCCCCTTGTCCTTCAGAGTGCGCGCGAGGGCCCGTACGGGCTCCATCGTGGCCAGGACGCGCTCCACCTCGCCCGCGATCCGCCCCAGGTCGCGCACGACGTCGCGGATCTCGTCGCCCCACTTCGTGCCGCGCCGCTGGCCCAGGTAGAGCGCGACCAGGTAGCAGGCCACGAGCTGGGTCAGGAACGCCTTGGTGGAGGCGACGGCGACCTCCGGGCCCGCGTGCGTGTAGAGGACCGCGTCGGACTCCCGGGGGATGGTCGAGCCGTTCGTGTTGCAGATGGCCAGCACCTTCGCGCCCTGCTCGCGGGCGTGCCGCAGCGCCATCAGCGTGTCCATCGTCTCCCCGGACTGGGAGATCGCGACGACGAGCGTGCGCCGGTCCAGGATCGGGTCGCGGTAGCGGAACTCGCTGGCCAGCTCCACCTCGCAGGGCAGCCGCGTCCAGTGCTCGATGGCGTACTTGGCGATCAGCCCGGCGTGGAAGGCCGTACCGCACGCCACGATCACGACCTTGTCCGCCTCGCGCAGCACGGCCGCCGGGATGCGCACCTCGTCGAGGGTGAGCGCGCCCTCGGCGTCGATCCGGCCGAGGAGGGTGTCCGCGACGGCCTTCGGCTGCTCGGCGATCTCCTTGAGCATGAAGGAGGCGTAGCCGCCCTTCTCGGCGGCGGAGGCGTCCCAGTCCACGTGGTACGAGCGGACCACGGCCGGGGCGCCGTCGAAGTCGGTCACGGTCACGCCGTCGCGGCGCGCCTCCACGACCTGGTCCTGGCCCAGCTCGATCGCCGAGCGCGTATGGGCGATGAACGCGGCCACGTCGGAGGCGAGGAACGACTCGCCCTCCCCTACCCCCACCACCAGCGGCGAGTTGCGGCGCGCGCCGACGACGACATCGGGCGCGTCGGCGTGGACGGCGACGAGCGTGAAAGCGCCCTCCAGCCGGCGGCAGACCTGACGCATCGACTCGGCGAGGTCCCCGCAGGAGGAGAACGCCTCGGCGAGGAGGTGCGAGACGACCTCGGTGTCGGTGTCGGAGCCGAGGTCGTGACCGCGCCCGGCCAGCTCGGCGCGGAGCGCGGCGAAGTTCTCGATGATCCCGTTGTGGACGACGGCGACGCGGCCCGCGTTGTCGAGGTGGGGGTGGGCGTTGGCGTCGGTGGGGCCGCCGTGTGTGGCCCAGCGGGTATGGCCGATGCCGGTGACGCCGCCCGGCAGCGGGCGTTCCACCAGCACCTTCTCCAGGTTGACGAGCTTGCCCGCCTTCTTGGCGGCGGCGAGCCCGCTGTCGGCGAGGACGGCGACCCCCGCGGAGTCGTACCCCCGGTACTCCAGGCGCTTGAGTCCCGCGATGACCACGTCGAGCGCCGACTGTCCGCCCACGTAACCCACGATTCCGCACATACCGTTCCCTTCCTCGCTGTTCCCGGCTGTTCCGTCGCACTGTCCGGTTCTGTCTGGTTCCCCCTCTTTCCGGGCGGCATCGTCGCAGACCGCGCACCGGTGCGCGGGGACCTCGCGTACACGCCACGTGACCGACCCCACCCCCGGCGGACTCCCGCGCGTCTCCGCGCGCCCCGGACAATGGCCGGGTGATCACCACGCCGACGTCACCGCCACCACGGAGCCCCGCCCGCCGGGCCGACCACGGGCCGACCCCCTACGTCGACCTCAGCCGGGCCGAGTGGAGCGCGCTGCGCGACAGGACGCCGCTGCCGCTGACCGCCGAGGAGGTCGAACGGCTGCGCGGGCTCGGGGACGTCATCGACCTGGACGAGGTACGGGACGTCTACCTCCCGCTCTCCCGGCTGCTCAACCTGTACGTGCAGGCCACCGCCGGGCTGCGCGGCGCCCTCAACACCTTCCTCGGGGACGCGGGCAACGGGCACGGCGCGCAGCGCGGCACCCCGTTCGTGATAGGGGTCGCGGGGAGCGTGGCCGTGGGCAAGTCGACCGTGGCGCGGCTCCTCCAGGCGATGCTGGCCCGCTGGCCGGAGCACCCGCGGGTCGAACGCGTCACCACCGACGGCTTCCTGTACCCGATGAGGGAGTTGCAGGCGCGCGGGCTGATGTCGCGCAAGGGGTTCCCGGAGTCGTTCGACCGGCGGGCCCTCACCCGCTTCGTCGCGGACATCAAGGCGGGCAAGGACGAGGTCACCGCGCCCGTCTACTCGCACCTCATCTACGACATCGTCCCGGGCGAACTGCTCACCGTACGGCGCCCCGACATCCTCATCGTGGAGGGGCTGAACGTCCTCCAGCCCGCGCTGCCCGGCAAGGACGGCAGGACGCGGGTCGCGCTCGCCGACTACTTCGACTTCAGCGTGTACGTCGACGCGCGGCCCGAGGACATCGAGAGCTGGTACCTGAACCGGTTCCGCAAGCTCCGCGAGACGGCGTTCCAGGACCCGTCGTCGTACTTCAGGAAGTACACCCAGGTCTCCGAGGAGGAGGCCCTGGAGTACGCCCGTACGACGTGGCGGACCATCAACAAGCCCAACCTGCTGGAGAACGTGGCACCCACCCGGGGCCGCGCCACCCTGGTCCTGCGCAAGGACCAGGACCACAAGGTCCAGCGGCTCTCCCTGCGCAAGCTCTGACCGGACGGCTTCCCGCACCACCCGGGTCGCACGGCATGACACCCGGGTGGCATCACGTGGCACCATGTTGCGCCACTTGGTGCCATCCAAAGCCATTCCATGCCTCCCGCAGGGCACGAGTAAGCACTCCACCACTGCGATCCACCCCACCCGTCATGCGTTTCCGCAGGTGGAGCCGGGTGGCGCCATAATCGCCCACGAAAGGCGCCACTCAGGCTTGCGCGTGGCGCCATAGTGATGCCATGATGACGTCATGGATCTCACCCCGTATGTCGACACCCTCCGCCGCGAACTCGCGGTGGCCGCCGAGGCCGGCGGCGAAGACGCCCGCGAGCTGGCCGAGCGGCTCACCGCTCCTCTGGAGTCGGCAACCCGGCTGACCATGCTCAACGTGCTCTCCGCCGCGATGGACGAGATCACCCGCGAGCTGGCCCCCGGCTCGGTCGACGTACGGCTGCGCGGACTCGACCCCGACTTCGTGGTGACACCACCGCCCTCCGACAGTGGCACCACGGAAGCGGCCACCGCGCCCGTCGAACCGCTCAGGCCCTCCGCCCCGGCTCCGGCCGACGGCGACGAAGGGGGCACCGCCCGCGTCAATCTGCGTCTCCCGGCCCACCTCAAGGCGCGCGCCGAGGAGGCCGCGGGCCGGGAGGGCCTGTCGGTCAACGCGTGGCTGGTGCGGGCCGTGTCGGCCGCGGTCGACGGCGGCACGCGGCCTCGTACGACGGAGAAGACCCGCACCATCGGACAGAGCTTCACGGGCTGGGTGCGCTAGCCGGCGCACCCCTCACCCCTCACCCAGTCGCACGCATCACTTCATCCACATCACGTCCCCACCAGCGGGGACGCCCCGAAGACCCAAGAGGACGGGACAGCCATGCCTTCTTTCGACACTCCCCTGGCGATCTCCACCACCGCGCACGTGGAGGCCGGCTCCATCCAGTTCACCGCGGGCGACCGCGTCGACACCGTCGTCGAGGTGCGCCCCCGCGACCAGAAGAAGGACCAGGACGTGCGGACCGCCGAGCAGACCGAGGTGACGTACACGGGCGGCGTACTGACCGTCAGGACGCCCAAGCCCAATCTGCTCGGCCGCACCGGCACCGTCGACGTGACGGTCGAACTGCCCACGGGCTCGCGCATCGACGTGACCGGCGCCTGGGCCCAGGTGCTCGGCGAGGGCCGGCTCGGCGAGGTCCACGTGAAGACCTCGTCCGGCGACGTCCGCCTCGACACCACCGGCCCGCTGCGCCTGAAGGCGTCGCACGGCTCGATCATCGTGGACCGGGTCGAGGGCCCGGCCGAGATCACCACCAGCTCCGGCAGCCTGCGCGTCGGCCTCGTCGACGGCTCCGCCGTGCTGAAGAACTCGCACGGCACCACGACCGTCGGCGCCGCCACCGGCGAACTGCGGGTGAGCGGCGCCAACGGCGACATCGACATCGCGCGCGCCGAGGACTCGGTCACCGCCACCACCGCCCACGGCGCCCTGCGGGTGGGCGAAGTGGCCCGCGGCACCATCCAGCTGGAGACCTCCTTCGGCGCCATCGAGGTCGGCATCCGCCAGTCCACCGCCGCCTGGCTCGATGTCAGCTCGGGCTCCGGCCAGGTGCGCAACTCGCTCACCTCGTCCGAGATCCCGGAGCCGACCGAGGACACCGTCAAGGTCCGCGCCCGTACCCGGCACGGCAACATCGACATCCGCCGCGCCCGGGCCTGAGCACCGGCCCCGCACACTCCCCCGCTCCCGTACTCGCGCAGCCCACGTCATCCCACCCTTCACACAGGAGGGCTCCATGCCTTCATCTGTCATGCCCACGTCCATCCAGAGCGGCGACCGCCCGTCGCCGGCCGCCGTCTCCGCCGTCGGTCTGCGTAAGTCGTACGGGGACAAGACCGTCCTCGACGGCATCGATCTGCACATCCCGGCCGGGTCCGTGTTCGCGCTGCTCGGGCCCAACGGTGCCGGCAAGACCACCGTGGTGAAGATCCTTTCCACGCTCATCACCGCCGACGGCGGCCGGGCCCAGGTCGCGGGCCACGACATCACCGCCGCACCGGACGGGGTACGCGCCGAGATCGGCGTCACCGGACAGTTCTCCGCCGTCGACGGCCTGATCACCGGCGAGGAGAACATGCTCCTCATGGCCGACCTGCACCACCTCTCCCGCAGCGAGGGACGCCGTACCACCGCCGAACTGCTGGAGCGCTTCGACCTGGTGGAGGCCGCGAAGAAGCCCGCCTCCACCTACTCCGGCGGCATGAAGCGCCGCCTCGACATCGCCATGACCCTCGTCGGCGGCCCGCGCGTCATCTTCCTCGACGAGCCGACCACCGGCCTCGACCCGCGCAGCCGCCACGGCATGTGGCAGATCATCCGGGAACTGGTCTCCGGTGGCGTCACCGTCTTCCTCACCACCCAGTACCTGGAGGAGGCCGACGAACTCGCCGACCGCATCGCGGTACTGAACAACGGCACGATCGCCGCCGAGGGCACCGCCGACGAGCTGAAACGGCTCATCCCCGGCGGCCACGTACGGCTCCGCTTCTCCGACCCCGCCGCCTACCGCACCGCCGCCACCGCGCTCCACGACATCACCCGGGACGACGAGGCGCTGTCCCTCCAGATCCCCAGCGACGGCAGCCAGCACGCCCTGCGCACCGTCCTCGACCGGCTGGACACCGCCGGCATCGAGGCCGACGAACTCACCGTCCACACCCCCGACCTCGACGACGTGTTCTTCGCCCTGACCGGCTCCACCGTCCCCGCCCAGCCCAAGGAGGCAGTCCGATGAGCACCCTCTCCCTCGCCGTACGCGACTCGAACACGATGCTGCGCCGCAACCTCCTGCACGCCCGGCGCTACCCCTCCCTCACCCTGAACCTGCTGCTCACCCCGGTCATGCTGCTCCTGCTCTTCGTCTACATCTTCGGCGACGTGATGAGCGCGGGCATCGGGAACGGCGGGGCGGGCCGGTCCGCGTACCTCGCGTATCTCGTCCCCGGCATCCTGATGCTGACCATCGGCGGCAGCACGATCGGCAGCGCGGTGTCCGTCTCGATGGACATGACCGAGGGCATCATCGCCCGCTTCCGTACGATGGCGATCCACCGCGGTTCCGTGCTCATCGGGCATGTCGTCGGCAGTGTGCTGCAGTGTGTGATGAGCGTGGTCGTCGTTGGGGCCGTCGCCGTGGCCATCGGGTTCCGGACCACGGACGCCACCGCCCTGGAGTGGATCCTGGCGATCGGTCTGCTGGCGCTCGTCTCCCTGGCGCTGACCTGGATCGCGGTCGGGATGGGGCTGTCCAGCCCGAACGTCGAGGCGGCCAGCAACAACGCCATGCCGCTGATGGTCCTGCCGCTCCTCTCCAGCGCGTTCGTCCCCGTCGACGCGATGCCGGGCTGGTTCCGGCCGATCGCCGAGTACCAGCCGTTCACCCCCGCCATCGAGACGCTGCGCGGGCTGCTGCTCGGCACCGAGATCGGCCACAACGGGTGGCTCGCGGTGGCCTGGTGCCTGGCCCTCTCCGTACTCGGCTACTTCTGGTCCACGTCGCTCTTCAGCCGCGCCCCGAAGTAGCGGGCGCAGGATCGGCCGGCGGCTCGTCCCACTCCGGTGGGGCGGGCCGCTCCCCGTGCGCGGCCCCTGCGACGTCCACCACCTCGGCGCCCTCACGACGTATCCGCTCGACTCCCCAGGCCCCGAGCGGCCCGAGCGCCTGGTTGAGGGTGCGCCCGTGCTCGGTCAGGGAGTACTCCACCCGGGGCGGCACCTGGGCGTAGACCTTCCGGTGGACGAGGCCGTCCTCCTCCATCTCGCGCAGATGCTGGGTCAGCATCTTCTCGCTCACGCCCGGCATACCGCGCCGGAGTTCGGCGAAGCGACGTACCCCATGGGCGTCCAGCTCCCACAGGATCAGCCCCTTCCACTTGCCGCTCACCACATCGAGCCCGGCGTCGATGCCGCAGATGTACGGCCCGTTCCTCGGCGCCCTGGCCATCGCTGATCCCCTTACTCGTAGGTAAGTACCGCAGTAAATAGTGGGTACTACCGAGAATAGGGGGCGCCCTCCGAGCATGGAGAGGTGAACGAACAACACGAACACCAGAACCGCGTCACCCGGCAGAACAGCAGCCCGGTCACCGTGATCGGTCTCGGCCCGATGGGCCGGGCGATGACCCGTACCCTCCTCGCCGCGGGCCACCCGGTCACCGTCTGGAACCGCACCTCCGGCCGGGCGGACGGCGTCGTCGCCGACGGGGCAAGGCGCGCGGCGACACCCGGCGAGGCGGTCGAAGCGAGCGGCCTCGTGATCCTCAGCCTCACCGACTACCGGGCGATGTACGACATCCTCGGCACCGCCACCGCATCACTCGCCGGCCGGACACTGGTCAACCTCAGCTCGGACACCCCCGACCGCACCCGCGAGGCAGCGACCTGGGCGGCGGGCCACGGCGCCGCCTTCCTCACCGGTGGTGTCATGGTCCCGGCACCGATGGTCGGTACGGAGGCGGCCCACGTCTACTACAGCGGCCCCGAGGAAGTGCTGGAGCACCACCGCGCGGCGCTGGCACCGCTCGGCACACCGAACCATCTGGGCGAGGACCCGGGCCTGGCCCAGATGATGTACCAGGCCCAGCTCACGGTGTTCCTCACCACCCTGTCCGCCCTGATGCACGCCACCGCGATGCTGGGCACCGCGGGAATGAACGCCAGGGACGCCCTGCCGGAGCTGCTCGCCTCCGCCGACTCGACCGGCGCGATCCTGCGCGCCGGTGAGGAAACCCCGGGCGCGGCGCTGGACGCCGGAGAGCACCCCGGCGCCCTCAGCACGGTCACCATGATGGGCGCCACGTCCGACCACATCGTCGAGACCAGCGCATCCCTCGGCCTCGACCCCGCGCTCCCCCTGGCCGTGCAGGCCCACTATCGGCGCGCGATCGAGGACGGGCACGGCGGCGACAACTGGACCCGCATCATCGACGGCATCCGACAACCACGCTGACCCAAGGCACTGGGCCGGACAGCCCGGCCCGAGCAGCCCGGCCCGCAGAATCATCACGAGCCGGACCGCGCCCCGCGACGGAGAGTGAGCCGTGGACGGTGAGCGCCGGCGCCGAAGAGGTCCACAGGCCCCGGTGTCGGGTGGGTGGGGGCCCGCCCGACACCGCCAAGCGCCCAGTTACCCCAGCGCCGCCTTCACCGCGTCCGCGAGGCGGCCCGCGACCGTGCGGGCCTGTTCGATGTCGGCCGCCTCGACCATGACCCTTACCAGCGGTTCCGTGCCCGAGGGGCGGAGCAGGACGCGGCCCGTGGTGCCCAGGTCGCGTTCCGCCTCGGTCACCGCCGAGGCCAGTTCCGCCGAGGTCGTCACCCGGGACTTGTCGACGTCGGGGACGTTGATCAGCACCTGCGGCAACCGGCGCATGACGCCGGCCAGGTCGGCGAGCGTACGGCCGGTCGCGGCGACGCGGGCCGCCAGCATCAGGCCGGTCAGGGTGCCGTCGCCGGTCGTGGCGTGGTCGAGGACGATGACGTGGCCCGACTGCTCGCCGCCGAGGGCGTAGCCGTGCTCCTTCATGGATTCCAGGACATAGCGGTCGCCGACCGCCGTCTCGACGAGGCGGATCCCCTCGCGCTCCATGGCCATCTTGAAGCCGAGGTTCGACATGACCGTACCGACCACCGCGTCGCCCCGCAGGGTGCCCGCCTCGCGCATCGCGAGGGCCAGCACGGCGAGGATCTGGTCGCCGTCGACCTCCTGGCCCGTGCCGTCCACGGCGAGGCAGCGGTCCGCGTCGCCGTCGTGGGCGATGCCGAAGTCCGCGCCGTGCTCGACGACCGCCGCCTTCAGCAGGCCGAGGTGGGTGGAGCCGCAGCCGTCGTTGATGTTGAGGCCGTCCGGCTCCGCGCCGATCGTGATGACCTCGGCACCCGCGCGGGCGAACGCCTCGGGCGAGACGCGGGCCGCGGCGCCGTGCGCCTCGTCCAGGACGACCTTGAGGCCGTCGAGCCGGTTGGGCAGCACGGCGATCAGGTGTGCAACGTACTGATCGAAACCTTCGTCGTACGTACGGACCCGACCGACGCCGTCACCGGTCGGCCGCGCCCACGGCTCGCCGGTGCTGTGCTGCTCGTACACCGTCTCGATACGGTCCTCCAGCTCGTCCGCGAGCTTGTGCCCGCCCCGCGCGAAGAACTTGATGCCGTTGTCGGGCATGGCGTTGTGACTCGCGGAGAGCATCACGCCGAGGTCGGCGCCCAGCACACCGGTGAGATACGCCACCGCGGGGGTGGGCAGCACACCGACGCGCAGGACGTCCACGCCCGCGCTCGCGAGACCCGCCACCACGGCGGCCTCCAGGAACTCGCCCGAGGCCCGGGGATCCCGGCCGACCACGGCCGTGGGCCGGTGTCCCTCGAAGGTCCCCACCTCACCGAGCACGTGCGCCGCCGCGACCGACAGGCCGAGCGCCAGCTCAGCCGTCAGATCGGCGTTGGCGACACCGCGCACGCCGTCCGTACCGAAGAGTCGTCCCACAGCTCTCCCTCCGAGAAACGCCGGAGCGGCGCCAGTGCCGCCCCGAACGAAAGCGCTCCGAAAACGCAAGCGATCCGAAAATGATCCGAAAACGCGAAACTCTGCGCACACGCGTAAAGCCATTGAGCACCGGATGCACGCTCATGCACCCTGCATGCTGTTATACGCCCGAGGCTCGCGATAAACGAACGCCCCGGCGGCACGGAGTGCCGCCGGGGCGTTCGGTAGGCCGAAAGGCTGTGAACAGCCTGAACAGGCCGAGCGCGATTTAGCGCTTGCTGTACTGCGGCGCCTTGCGGGCCTTCTTGAGACCGGCCTTCTTGCGCTCGACCGCACGGTCGTCGCGGCTCAGGAAGCCGGCCTTCTTCAGCGTGGCGCGGTTGTTGTCCACGTCCGCCTCGTTCAGCGAACGGGCCACGCCGAGGCGCAGCGCGCCGGCCTGGCCGGAGACGCCGCCACCCGAGATACGGGCGATGACGTCGTAGCGGTTGTCGAGCTCAAGCACCTTGAAGGGCTCGTTGACAGCCTGCTGGTGCACCTTGTTGGGGAAGTAGTCCTCAAGGGTGCGACCGTTGATCTTCCACTTGCCGGTGCCCGGGACGATCCGGACGCGGGCGATGGCGTTCTTGCGACGGCCCAGGCCTGCCGCCGGCTGCGGGTCGCCGAAGCGGCCCGCGAGCGACTCGGAGGTGTACTCGCCCTCCAGGGGCACCTCCGACTCGAAGGTCGTCACGGCGTCGAAGGTCTCTTCGACCTCGGCGCCTTCGACGGGGGTCTCTGCAGTGGTCTCGGCCACGATGCTCCTCAGATTTCTTTTCGTCTTAGGGGGTGGCCGGAACTACTGCGCGACCTGGGTGATCTCGAACGGCACCGGCTGCTGGGCAGCGTGCGGGTGCTGGTCGCCCGAGTAGACCTTCAGCTTCGAGATCATCTGACGGCCCAGGGAGTTCTTGGGGATCATGCCCTTGATGGCCTTCTCGACGGCCTTCTCGGGGTTCTTCGCCATCAGCTCGTCGTAGCGGACGGAACGCAGACCACCCGGGTAGCCGGAGTGGCGGTACGCCATCTTCTGGGTCTTCTTGTTGCCGGACAGGTGCACCTTGTCCGCGTTGATGATGATGACGAAGTCACCGGTGTCAACGTGCGGCGCGTAGATCGGCTTGTGCTTGCCGCGCAGAAGGTTGGCGGCGGTGGTCGCCAGACGGCCCAGGACGATGTCCTGCGCGTCGATGATGTGCCACTGGCGCGTCACATCGCCGGGCTTGGGGCTGTACGTACGCACGGTCGTATGCCTTCGCTTCTTCAGTGATGAGGTTCCCGCAGCCCGCGAGGGGTTGTGGGACGGGTCCTGACAAGGCCACCCGGACGATCACGACAGCCCTGGCGATGCGACGGGGACGCAACCCGTGCACCTGCCGCTGTCCATCGGCCCGGTGAACCGGCGTAAGGGCCCCTCGCGTGAGAACGACCAAGCCAATACGCATAACGAACCAGCAGAATACCGCCGCCGCCCCGTACGGGTCAAAACGGGGCCCACGGGCCCGCGAACCCCACCCGACGGCCGCCCGCGCCCGCCGGCCGCCCGCGCCCCGCCTACCGCGCCCGCACCACCCGGCGCTCGTCCCACACCGGCTCCGGCGTCTCCCGTACGACCCCGTCCGAGCCGAAGACCAGATACCGGTCGAACGAACGAGCGAACCAGCGGTCGTGCGTCACCGCCAGCACCGTCCCCTCGTACGCCTCAAGACCCTCCTGGAGCGCCTCCGCCGACTCCAGGTCCAGGTTGTCCGTCGGCTCGTCCAGCAGCAGCGCCGTCGTGCCCGCCAGCTCCAGGAGCAGGATCTGGAAGCGCGCCTGCTGGCCGCCGGAGAGCTTGTCGAAGGGCTGGTCGCCCTGGCGCTCCAGCTCGTACCGGCGCAGCACGCTCATCGCGCCGCCCCGGTCCTTCGCGTGCTCGGTCCACAGGATGTCGACGAGTGCCCGCCCCAGCAGCTCCGGGTGCGCGTGCGTCTGCGCGAAGTGCCCCGGCACGACCCGCGCGCCGAGCTTCCACGCCCCGCCGTGCCGGACGTCCTCGCCGGCCAGCAGCCGCAGGAAGTGCGACTTCCCGGAGCCGTTCGAGCCGAGTACGGCCACCCGCTCGCCGTAGAAGATCTCCAGCGAGAACGGCTTCATCAGGCCGGTCAGCTCCAGGTCCGTGCAGGTCACGGCCCGTACGCCGGTACGGCCGCCGCGCAGCCGCATCGTGATCTCCTGCTCGCGCGGCGGCTCGGGCGGCGGCCCCGCCTCCTCGAACTTCCGCAGCCGGGTCTGCGCCGCCGCGTACCGGGACGCCATCTCGTGGCTGACCGAGGCCGCCTGCCGCAGATTGATCACCAGCCGCTTGAGCTGCGCGTGCTTCTCCTCCCAGCGCCGCTTCAGCTCCTCGAACCGCGCGAAGCGCTCCCGCCGCGCCTCGTGGTACGTGGCGAACCCGGCGCCGTGCACCCACACGTCGGAGCCGCCGGGGCCCGGCTCCACGCTGACGATCTTCTCGGCCGCCGTGGCCAGCAGCTCGCGGTCGTGGGAGATGAAGAGGACCGTCTTGCGGGTCTCCTTCAGCTTCTCCTCCAGCCAGCGCTTGCCCGGGACGTCCAGATAGTTGTCCGGCTCGTCGAGCAGGAGCACCTCGTCGGGGCCGCGCAGCAGCGCCTCCAGCACCAGCCGCTTCTGCTCGCCGCCGCTGAGCGTGCGCAGCGCCCGGAACTGGGCCTTGTCGTACGGGATGCCGAGCGCCGCCGTCGTGCACATGTCCCAGAGCGTCTCCGCCTCGTAGCCGCGCGCCTCCGCCCAGTCGCTCAGCGCCTGCGCGTACGCCATCTGCGCGGCCTCGTCGTCGACGGTCATGATCGCGTGCTCGGCCCGGTCGACGGCCTCGGCGGCCTCCCTGATCCGGGGCTGCGCGACCGAGACCAGCAGGTCGCGCACCGTACGCTCGTCGCGCCCCGTGCCGTCGTCCCGCACCGACCCCACGAACTGCGACATGACCCCGAGGCCGCCGCTCACGGTCACCGTGCCGCCGTGCGGCTGCAACTCTCCCGCGATCATCCGCAACAGGGTGGTCTTCCCCGCGCCGTTGGCCCCCACGAGGGCGACGACGCCGCCTTCCGCGACGCGGAACGACGCGTCGGCGAGCAGCACCCGCCCGTCGGGGAGGTAGTACTCCAGGTGCGCGGCCTCTAGATGTCCCATGCCCCGCATTGTCGACGCAGGTGGGCCCGGAGCCCAAACGTTTTGCCCCGAGCCCAGACTTTTTGCCCGCGAGCCCGAACCAATTGAGGCCCGAGCCCGAATCATTTCCGCCGCAGGTCCGGGCACCGGTTCCGTTTCCCGGCCCTGCCCCTGGGGCAGTACGCACGCGCGCGTGCCGCTCCGCGGGGCTTAAACTGCGCGGCATGAGCTTTGGGCATGGGCAGGGGGGGCAGGGCCCTTCGTGGGGCGGCCCCGGTTCACCGGACCAGGATCCGTACGGATCACAGCAGTCGCGGGGCGGGTACGGATACCAGGACCCGTACGAGCCTCCGGAGCGCGACTCCTACGGCACACAGACACCCGACTGGGCGGCGCTGGCCGACGCGTCCGCCGCCCGCGGCCGGCGCAAGCGCTGGCTGCTGGTCGGCGGCGGGGTGCTCGCCACCGGCGCCGTCGCCGCGATCGTCGCGACGGCCGTCGTCTCGATGAACGGCGGCAGCGGCAACGGCGCCAGTGGCACGGAGAACGCCTCGGGTCAGCTCCCGACCCCCGGCAACGACGTGCCGAACCAGAACGCCGATCCCGTCCCGTCCTTCCCGTCGGCCGCGCCACTGCCGCCCGCGGACCCGAAGGACTTCATATCCAGCGCCGACAAGGACAAGGCCCCGCTCAGCGAGGACACCCTGTTCCCCGGCAAGAAGCTGACCATGGGCGACCGCGTCTACCTCAAGGCCGCCACGACCGTCACCACCAACTGCGCCGCCGCGACGCAGGGCGCGCTGGGCTCCGTACTCGCGTCGAACAGCTGCGACCAGGTCATCCGCGCCACGTACCACAAGGACGGCGTCGCCGTCACGGTCGGCGTCGCCGTCTTCGAGCGGGAGGCCCAGGCGCTGAAGGCCAAGGACCAGGCGCAGGGCGGCATCGCCTCGCTCTCCGGCTCCGGGGTCGACACCTTCTGCCGGGCGCCCTCGATCTGCCGCAAGACCACCAACTCGTACGGCAGGTACGTCTACTTCACCGTCGGCGGCTTCACCAGCGGCAAGAACGTCGCCAAGACCGACGAGGACGTCTACGCGATCGGTGACGACGTCGCCGAGTTCACCTTCCGTCAGATCCTCGGCCGGGGCCAGGCCCAGGCCTCGGCGGCGGCCACGGAGCCCGTAACTCAGTAGCCACTCCCGCGTTCACCTGGGTATGTTTCACGAAAACTGCACAGGATGACCACGGGGGTGGGCCGGTGACGGCCGTCAAGATCACAGTGGTGGTACCGACGTACAACTCGGGACCCCACATCGAGCCGCTCGTCGACTCGCTGCTCCGGCAGACCATGCCGCGCGACGCGTTCGAGGTCCTCTTCGTCGACGACGGCTCGACCGACGGGACCCCGGCGCGGCTCGCCGCCCTCGCGGCCGAACACCCCCACTTCCACACCGTCTCCCTTCCCAACTCGGGCTGGCCCGGCCGCCCCCGCAACATCGGCGTGGCGCGGGCGAACGGCGCGTACGTGCAGTTCGCCGACCACGACGACCGGCTGGCACCCGAGGCGCTGGAGCGGCTGTACGCGATGGCCGAGCGCAACGGCTCCGACATCCTCATCGGCAAGGTCGCGAGCAACTTCCGCGCCAGGGGCGTCCCGTACGCCCTGATGAGCCGTACGCGCGAGTCCTGCACCGTGTGGGACGCGCCGCTCATCGACAGCCTCACCCCGCACAAGATGTTCCGCACCGCGTTCCTGCGCGAACACGGCATCGCGCACCCCGAAGGGCCCTGGATCCTGGAGGACCAGCTCTTCATGGCCCGCGCCTACCTCAAGGCGTCCGTCGTCTCCGTCCTCGGCGACTACGTCTGCTACACGTACTGGGCCCGCGACGACGCCGAGAACGCCGGTACCGCGGCCATGGACCCGCGCGGCTTCTACCGCAACCTGCGCCAGATCCTCGCCACCGTCGTCGCGGGTACGGAGCCGGGCCCCGCCCGCGACCGGCTGCTGCGCCGCTTCTACCGGGTCGAGATGCTGCACCGGCTCGGGGTGGAACCCGAGGGCCTGCCGAACGACCCGCCGTTCCGGGACGACCCGTTCGACGCCGTACGGGAGCTGGCCGAGGAGTTCATGACCGACGGCGTGCACGACGGGCTGCCGGTCCTGCACCGCGTCCGCTCGACACTGCTGCGCGCCAACAGACCTGCGGAACTGGCGGAGTTCACCCGGCGCCAGAGCACGCTGCGGGCCCACTGCGCCGCCGGGCCCACCCGCTGGAACCGCGGCCGCCTCAAGGCCTCCTTCACCGCCCGCTTCGAGGAACACCCGGGCGGCCCGGGGCTGTTGCTGGCCCGGCGCGGCGAGCGGTACTTCCTCGCCCCGTCCCTGACCGACGAGGTCCTGGCGGAACCCGTCGACGTGACCGACGCGCTGGGGACGTTCAAGGCGGACGTGCTGCTGCGGCACACGGAGAGCGCCCACGTGTGGCCGGTGGAGCGCGAGACCTCACTCACCCTGGAGGAGCCACGGGAGACGCCCGGGGAGGACGGTACGGTCCTGGTCCGCCCCGTCGTCCACGGCACCTTCGCCGTGGACCCGCTGCGCGCCGCGGGCGGCCGTCCGCTGGACGACGGTGGGTGGGAGGTACGGGTACGGCTCAGCGGCGCCGGGTTCGACCGCTACGCGACCGCCCTCGACGCCGAGGGCCGGCCCCTGACCGTACGGCGTGCGGACCCGCCCCCGGCCGGCCTCAAGGTCAGCGTCGTCGTACGGACGGCGGGCGCCGCCGAGGACGCCGTACGCGCCACCCTCGGCTCCCTGACCGCCCAGACCCTCCCGCACGCCGAGTTCGAGGTGATCAGGGCCGAGGAGCGCGACACCGGGCTGGCCGGCGCGAGGGGCGCGTACGTCCTCTTCCTGGAGCCCGGCACCGAGCTGGGCACCGAGGCGCTGGAGCGGATGTACGCGTACGGCGTCGAGCACGACGCCGACATCGTCGCCGGAAAGCCCGCGGGCCGGGGCAGACCCGTCCCGCACGCGCTCTTCGCCCGGGACCGGCCCCGGGCCACCCTCGCCAAGGACCCGCTGGCCGACAGCCTCGGCGCGGACAAGCTCTTCGACCGGGCGTTCCTGGCCGCGCACGGGCTGCGCTTCGGGACGGCGGCTCCGGAGGCGGGCACCGGCGGCCGGGAGACCCTGGCCGAGCAGGCGTTCACCGCCGAGGCGACCCTCCTCGCGGGCCGCACCGCGGTCCTCGGCAGCTATGTCTGCTGCCGCTACGGCCCGGCCCCGGACGGCCCCGCCGTACCGCCCGGCGCGTTCTACCCGGCGCTGCGCGCGGTCATGGCCAGGGCCGACGCCCGCACCGGGCCGGGCGCGGCCCGCGACCGGCTGCACCGGCGCTGGCTGCGCCTGGAGCTGCTGGGCCCGCTGACCGGGACCGCGCTGCCGGCCCTCGACGACTCCGCCCGCGGCGCGCTGTTCGACGCGATCCGGGAGGTCGTCAGGGACGGCGTCTCCCCCACCGCCGTCGCGGGGCTGCCGGTCGAGCGCCGGGTCGCGGCCGGTCTGATCGCCGACGGCCTCCTCGCCGAGCTGGTGACGCTGGCGCACTGGGAGACCTCGATCGGCTGCCGTGCCCGCCTGGACCGGGTGACCCGCCAGGACGACGGGGTGCTCCGGATCACCTTCACGGCGCACCTGCGCGCGGCCGAGGGCCCGTTGGACGTCACGCTGCCGGACGCGGAGGCGCGGCGGTCGCTGGCCCCGGCGGGGCTCGCCCGGCCCCTGCGCGACCGGTTCGCCCGCGAACCGCTCACCAGGAGCGCGCACCCGGAGCGGGCGTCGGCCGTCCTCGTCCTGCGCGACCGCGAGACCGGCAAGGAACACCGGCTGCCCACCGAGTCCACCGTCGCCTACACCGGGGGCCGCGGGCTGAGCATCACGGGCACGGCGCCCCTCGCCGCGGCCGCCCTGCGCGACGGCGTCTGGGACGCCTCCGTACGCCTCACCGCGCTCGGCTGGACGAAGACGGCCCGGCTCGCCGCCCACCGGCCCTCCGACCTGCCCGAGGGCCTCCCGACGGACCTCACGGCGGACCTGCCGACGGCCGACGGGATCACCCCGTACCGGACCACACCCGGCCAGGAGCTGTCCTTCCGCGTGACCACCCCCCGGCCGGCCACCCCCAGGACCCGCATACTGCTGCACCGGGTGACCCACCGGCTACGCGGCGCGACGCACCGGTCCTAGGTCTCCGTGCGCATCGGGCCCTAACAGCCCGCGCACCCGCCGCCCGCGGCCCCGCCCAGCGTCCGCTTGTTGCGGGCCGCGCGGTTGCGGGCGGCCAGCAGCTCGTCGGCCGGGTAGCCGACCTCCTCCAGCGTCAGCCCGTGCGGCCGTACGACATGCACCGCCGAGTCCCGTACGCCCGCCGCCAGGACCTTCGCCGGCCACTCCACCGGCCGGTGACCGTCGCCCACGAAGAGCAGCGCGCCGACCAGCGAGCGCACCATGTTGTGGCAGAAGGCGTCGGCCCGCACCGTCGCGGTGACGACCCCGCTCGCGTCCCGCACCCACTCCAGCCGCTGGAGCGTACGGATCGTCGTCGCGCCCTCGCGCCGCTTGCAGTACGCGGCGAAGTCGTGCTCGCCGAGCAGCCCGGCCGACGCCGCGTTCATCGCCGCCACGTCCAGCGGCCAGTCGTGCCACAGCACATGGCCGCGCAGCAGCGGGTCGACGCCCCCGGGGTGGTCGGTGACGCGGTACGCGTACCGCCGCCAGACCGCCGAGAAGCGGGCGTTGAAGCCGGCCGGCGCCTCCGCGACCCGCCAGACCCGTACGTCGTGCGGGAGCCGCCCCGCGAGCCGCCGCAGCAGCCGCTCCTCGTGCTCCTCCCAGACGTCCAGCGGCAGATCCACATGGGCGACCTGCCCGCGCGCGTGCACGCCCGCGTCGGTGCGCCCGGCCACGGTCAGGTCGTATGTCCGCGAGGAGCGCGTCACCGTACGGAGCGCGTCCTCGATCTCGCCCTGGACGGTGCGCCGGGTGCGCTGCCTGGCCCAGCCGGAGAAGTCCTTGCCGTCGTACGACAGGTCCAGCCGTACCCGTACGTGACCGGCCGCCGGGCCCTCGGGGTTCTCGGGGTCCGCCACGCTCCGGGGGTTCTCGCTCACCTGCACCTCTGTCCGATCCTCTCCACCCGATACCACCGGTCCGCTCCAAACGGAACGGGCCCGCCCCCCTGGGGGAGCGGACCCGTCCGTACAGCCGACAGCGGGACTCAGGCGTCCTTGGCCTCTGCGTCGGCCTCGGCGGCGGCGGGCTTGGCGTCCTCGACGGTCTCGGCCGGAGCCTCGTCCTTCTTGAGGGCGTCTTCCTTGACCGCGCGCTTCGTCGCGGCCTCGGCCTCACCGGTGGCCTCCTGGGCCACGGTCAGCGCCTCGACCAGCTCGATGACCGCCATCGGGGCGTTGTCGCCACGACGGTTGCCGATCTTGGTGATGCGGGTGTAACCACCGGGGCGGTTCTCGTACCGCGGCGCGATCTCGGTGAAGAGCGTGTGGACGACGCTCTTGTCCGTGATCGACTGCAGCACCAGGCGACGGTTGTGGATGTCGCCCTTCTTCGCCTTGGTGATGAAGCGCTCCGCGACCGGACGCAGGCGGCGGGCCTTGGCCTCGGTCGTGGTGATGCGGCCGTGCTCGAAGAGCGACTTCGCGAGGTTCGCGAGGAGCAGCTTCTCGTGCGCGGCGCTGCCGCCCAGACGGGCACCCTTGGTGGGCTGCGGCATGGTGTTTCTCCTTGTGTCTGCACCGGCCGTATCAGGTACCGGTGTCAGTTCCCGCGAGGCGGTCGCCCCGCGGAAGCGAAAATCAGCACTGCTCGGTGATCAGCACCGCTCGGCTGAGCAGTACTGCTCGGTAATCAGTACTGCTCGGTCTCCACGAAACCCGCGTCCGCGTCGTCGTCGGCGCCGAAGGCGTCCGCGGCGGCGGTCGGGTCGAATCCGGGCGGGCTGTCCTTGAGCGCGAGGCCCATGCCGGCCAGCTTCGCCTTGACCTCGTCGATCGACTTGGCGCCGAAGTTGCGGATGTCGAGCAGGTCCGCCTCGGAGCGCGCCACGAGCTCACCCACGGAGTGGATGCCCTCACGCTTGAGGCAGTTGTACGACCGGACGGTGAGCTCCAGCTCCTCGATCGGCAGGGCGAGATCGGCGGCGAGCGCGGCGTCCGTCGGCGACGGGCCCATGTCGATGCCCTCGGCGTCGATGTTCAGCTCGCGCGCCAGGCCGAACAGCTCGACCAGCGTCTTACCGGCGGACGCCATGGCGTCGCGCGGCCGCATGGCCTGCTTGGTCTCGACGTCGACGATCAGCTTGTCGAAGTCGGTGCGCTGCTCGACACGGGTCGCCTCGACCTTGTACGTGACCTTGAGCACCGGCGAGTAGATCGAGTCGACCGGGATACGGCCGATCTCCTGGCCGACCTGCTTGTTCTGGACGGCGGAGACGTAGCCGCGACCGCGCTCGACGGTCAGCTCCATCTCCAGCTTGCCCTTGCCGTTCAGCGTGGCGAGGACGAGGTCCGGGTTGTGCACCTCGACACCGGCCGGCGGGGCGATGTCGGCGGCCGTGACCAGGCCGGGACCCTGCTTGCGCAGGTACATCACGACCGGCTCGTCGTGCTCCGAGGAGACGACGAGCTGCTTGATGTTGAGGATGAGGTCGGTGACGTCCTCCTTGACGCCCGGCACGGTGGTGAACTCGTGCAGGACCCCGTCGATCCGGATGCTGGTGACGGCGGCACCGGGGATCGAGGAGAGGAGCGTACGGCGGAGCGAGTTGCCGAGGGTGTAGCCGAAGCCCGGCTCCAGCGGCTCGATCACGAACCGGGAGCGGTATTCGTCGACGACCTCTTCGGTCAACGAGGGGCGCTGAGCAATCAGCATGGTGCGATCCTTCAGTTGGGGACGCCCGCTATTTGACGTCCATCAATACTGACAAGGGTACGGGCGGCACGACGCGAAAGCGCCGTACCGCCCAGTTCCCGTATCAACCACAGATGCGTGACGCACCTGAGGTCAGACGCGCCTCCGCTTGGGGGGGCGGCAGCCGTTGTGCGGGGTGGGGGTGACGTCCTGGATCGAGCCCACCTCCAGGCCGGTGGCCTGGAGCGAGCGGATCGCGGTCTCGCGGCCGGAGCCGGGACCCTTGACGAAGACGTCGACCTTGCGCATGCCGTGCTCCTGCGCGCGGCGGGCGGCCGACTCGGCGGCCATCTGCGCGGCGAAGGGGGTGGACTTGCGCGAGCCCTTGAAGCCGACGTGACCGGCGGAGGCCCAGGAGATCACGTTGCCCGAGGGGTCCGTGATCGAGACGATCGTGTTGTTGAACGTGCTCTTGATGTGGGCGTGCCCGTGAGCGACGTTCTTCTTTTCCTTGCGGCGCACCTTCTTGGCTGCACCCTGACGGCCCTTAGGAGGCATTCCTTAACTCCTGCGGTGGAGGTGGTCGGTCCTACAGCGAAGACCGCTGATGAGCGTCCGCTGAGGACTACTTCTTGCCCGGCTTCTTCTTACCGGCGATGGCGCGACGCGGCCCCTTGCGGGTACGAGCGTTCGTGCTGGTGCGCTGACCGTGCACCGGCAGGCCGCGGCGGTGACGCAGACCCTGGTAGCAGCCGATCTCGACCTTGCGGCGGATGTCGGCGGCGATCTCGCGACGGAGGTCACCCTCGGTCTTGAGGTTGGCGTCGACGTACTCGCGGATCTTGACGAGGTCTTCCTCGGCGAGGTCGCGGACGCGGACGTTCGGGTCGACGCCGACGGCGGCGAGGGTCTCCTTGGACCGGGTGCGCCCGATACCGAAGACGTAGGTGAGGGCGACCTCGACGCGCTTGTCGCGCGGGAGGTCAACGCCTGCGAGGCGTGCCATTCATGGCTCCTGATGGTGTCGGAGGTCTACCGCAGTGTCTGTCCCGGCCGCCGTACGGCGTCCGTACGGTCCGGGTCTCCGGCCTCCGCCGGAGGTGTCGGTCCCCTCACGGGGGAGCCGGACACTGCGTCATTACGTTTGCTCGCGTCGCGCGAAGTACTGCGAGGTGCGGGGTCTTGCGTCAGCCCTGGCGCTGCTTGTGGCGCAGGTTGTCGCAGATGACCATGACCCGGCCGTGACGGCGGATCACCTTGCACTTGTCGCAGATCTTCTTGACGCTCGGCTTGACCTTCATGGGATTGAGGTTCTCCGGGTCAGTGCACACGCCCCGGTGAGGGGACGTCCGCAAGATCTACTTGTATCGGTAGACGATCCGGCCACGCGTCAGGTCGTACGGAGACAGCTCCACCACGACCCGGTCATCCGGGAGGATACGGATGTAGTGCATCCGCATCTTTCCGCTGATGTGCGCGAGGACCTTGTGACCGTTCTGCAGCTCCACCTTGAACATGGCGTTCGGGAGGGACTCGATCACGGTGCCCTCGATCTCGATGGCACCTTGCTTCTTGGCCACGCTTCGCCCTTCGAATCGGCTACCTTGATCGATTCTGGCGATCGTATGAAGACACACGGGTACACCAGAGCCGACGCGTCAGTCTACGGGAGCGCACTCGAAAAGACGAATCCGTTCAGTTTGCCCACCGCGGAAGATTTTTAAGCAGGGTCGCTACGACGCCAGCGGATCCGGCGCCGCCGTGACGCCCAGTTCCGCGAGCTTCGCCCGGCCGCCGTCGGGGGCCGTGAGGACGAGGGGGCCCTCCTCCGTCAGCGCCACCGAGTGCTCCCAGTGCGAGGACCAGGTGCCGTCGGTCGTGATGACCGTCCACTCGTCCTCCAGCACCTGTGTACGGGGCGTGCCGAGCGACACCATCGGCTCGATCGCCAGGCAGAAGCCCGGGATCAGCTTGGGGCCCTTGCCGCGCTTGCGGGTGACGTAGTTCAGCAGGTGGGGGTCCATGTGCATCTCGGTGCCGATGCCGTGGCCGCCGTACTCCTCGATGATCCCGTACTTGCCGCCGCCGGGGCGCGGCTGGCGCCTGATGTACGTCTCGATCGCGCGGGACACGTCCACGAGCCGGTTGCCGTTCCGCATGGCCGCGATGCCCGCCCACATCGACTCCTCGGTCACCCTCGACAGCTCGATCAGCTCCGGAGCGTGACCGGTGCCCACGAAGACGGTGAAGGCGGCGTCGCCGTGCCAGCCGTCGATGATCGCGCCGGCGTCGATCGAGATGATGTCGCCGTCCTTGAGGACGGTCCGGTCGTCGGGGATGCCGTGGACGACGACCTCGTTGACCGAGGTGCAGATGGTCGCGGGGAACCCGCCGTACCCGAGGAAGTTCGGCTTCGCGCCGTGCTCGGCGAGCACCTTGCGGGCGACCTGGTCCAGATCCCGGGTGGTGGCGCCGGGCACGGCCGCCTCGCCGGTGGCCGCGTGCACCGCGGCGACGACCAGCCCCGCCTCGCGCATCTTCGCGATCTGCTCGGGGGTCTTGATCTCCACCATGCCTGTGCCTTCCGCCTTCGACTGTCCGGAGAACCGATACGCCGGGCGGTCCGCCCAGCGATCGACTGCTCAACACTACGGCCGTGGCGCCCCTTGGGACACCACGGCCGTACTACTGCTTCTCGTACTGAGATCGCTGAGGGATTCCTCAGCGATCCCTCAGCGATCCCTCAATCCCTCAGGCCTGCGAGGCCGGATCGCGCTCCAGCGCGGCCATCGCACGCTCGGTCACCTCGGTGACCTTGCCGAGCGCCGAGATCGTCACGACCAGGTCCTGCGCCCGGTAGTGGTCGATGATCGGCTCGGTCTGCGTGTGGTAGACCTCCAGCCGCGTCCGTACGGTCTCCTCGGAGTCGTCGTCCCGCTGGTACAGCTCGCCGCCGCAGACGTCACAGACGCCCTCCTGCTCCGGCGGGCTGTACGTCACGTGGAAGACGTGCGCGCTGTCGTTGCGGCAGATGCGCCGGCCGGCGATCCGCTTCACGACCTCGTCCTCGGGGACCTCCAGGTCCAGCACGGCGTCGAGCCGTACGCCGTCCGCCGTGAGCGCCTTGTCGAGCGACTTCGCCTGCGACACGTTGCGCGGGAAGCCGTCCAGCAGGAAGCCGTTCTCGGCGTCCGGCTGGGCCATGCGGTCCTGCGCCATCGCGATGGTGACCTCGTCGGGCACGAGATTCCCGGCGTCCATGTATGCCTTCGCCTGTTTGCCGAGGGCCGTGCCCTGGCTGATGTTGGCGCGGAAGAGGTCGCCCGTGGAGATGTGCGGGACCGACAGGTTCTTGGCGAGGTACGCGGCCTGCGTTCCCTTGCCGGCACCGGGCGGTCCGACGAGGACGATTCGCATCAGCGGAGGAACCCTTCGTAATTGCGCTGCTGAAGCTGGCTCTCGATCTGCTTGACGGTCTCCAGCCCCACACCCACGATGATCAGGATGCTCGTCCCGCCGAACGGGAAGTTCTGGTTGGCACCGCCGAAGCCCGCCAACGCCATCGTCGGTACGAGAGCGATCAGCCCCAGGTACAGCGAGCCCGGCCAAGTGATCCTGTTGAGCACGTAGCTCAGGTACTCGGCCGTGGGCCGGCCTGCCCGGATACCCGGGATGAACCCACCATACTTCTTCATGTTGTCCGCGACTTCTTCGGGGTTGAACGAGATCGCCACGTAGAAGAAGGCGAAGAAGACGATCAGCAGGAAGTACGTCGCGATGTAGTACGGGTGGTCGCCCTTGACGAAGTGGGCCTCGATCCAGGTCTTCCACGCGGAGTTCCCGCTGGAGAACTGCGCGACCAGAGCCGGGATGTAGAGCAGCGACGACGCGAAGATGACGGGGATGACACCCGCCTGGTTCACCTTCAGCGGGATGTACGTCGACGTACCGCCGTAGGACCTGCGGCCGATCATGCGCTTCGCGTACTGCACGGGGATCCGGCGCTGGGCCTGCTCGACGAAGACGACGAGGCCGACCATCACGAAGCCGATCAGGATGACCGTGCCGAACTCGATCCAGCCGTCCGCGAGCGTGCCGCTCTCCTTGATGGCCCACAGGGCGCCGGGGAAGCCGGCGGCGATCGAGATGAACATGAGGATGGACATGCCGTTGCCGATCCCGCGGTCGGTGATCAGCTCACCGAGCCACATGACGGCCGCGGTGCCCGCGGTCAGGGTGATCACCATGACGACCGTGGTGAAGATGGAGCGGTCCGGGATGATCTGTGTCGCGACCGGGCAGCCGCTGAACAGCGAGCCGCTGCGGGCCGCGGCGACGATGCCGGTGCCCTGAAGGACCGCCAGGGCGATCGTCAGATAACGGGTGTACTGGGTGATCTTCGCCTGGCCGGACTGCCCCTCCTTCTTGAGGGCCTCCAGCCGGGGGATGACCACGGTCAGGAGCTGCAGAATGATGCTCGCGGTGATGTACGGCATGATGCCGAGCGCGAAGATCGTGATCTGCAGCAGCGCCCCGCCGCTGAACATGTTCACCAAGCCGAACAGGCTGTTGTTGCCCTTCTGGGCCGCATCGACACAGATCTGGACATTCTCGTAACTGACACCGGGTGCGGGTACATGCGCCCCCATCCGGTACAGCACGATGATGCCGAGCGTGAAGAGCAGCTTCTTGCGCAGGTCGGGTGTCTTGAACGCCCGGGCGAACGCGGTGAGCACGGTGCCTCCTGCGACCCCCGCGCTACTGCGCCAGAGGTGACGGTCTGAGGTTTCGATGGATAGGTGTCTGCGAAGCCTGCCGGGCCGCCGGTACCGCAGTCAGCGGTGTCACCACCGCCGCCGGCGGCCATGAGGCATGCGACAGCGTCTGACACCTTACCGGGGACCACGCCTTACCAGAACATCCACTGCGCTCTGTGGTCATCCGCGTATCGCCGCCGGGGCTGGAAGACGCCCCCGTTCCGGCCGCGCCACGCGTTGCCGGGGCCCTGCGCCCCTCCGGGCGGCGGGACGGGTGTTTCGCGTGCTCGCCGGGCCCACGGGGCTCGTGGAGCCGCCGGGAGGGGTACGTACCCGGCCCCAGGCCTCGGAAAAAGGCCTGGGCCGTACCTCTGACGCGAGGTACGGCCCAGGCCCTGGAATCAGCCGAACTCAGACCAGCTCGGTGACCGTGCCGCCCGCGGCGGCGATCTTCTCCTTGGCGGAGCCGGAGACGGCGTCGACCGAAACCTGCAGCGCCACGGTGATCTCGCCCTGGCCCAGGACCTTGACGAGGCTGTTCTTGCGCACCGCGCCCTTGGTGACCAGGTCGGCCACCGTGACCTCGCCGCCCTCGGGGTAGAGAGCGGAGAGCTTGTCCAGGTTCACGACCTGGTACTCGGTGCGGAACGGGTTCTTGAAGCCCTTCAGCTTCGGGAGGCGCATGTGGAGGGGCATCTGCCCACCCTCGAAGCGCTCCGGAACCTGGTAGCGGGCCTTGGTGCCCTTGGTACCGCGACCAGCGGTCTTACCCTTGGACGCCTCACCACGACCCACACGGGTCTTGGCGGTCTTGGCGCCCGGGGCAGGACGGAGGTCGTGTGCCTTCAGCGGGTTGGTGTTGTCCGCCATGTCAGTCGACCTCCTCGACCGTGACGAGGTGCCGCACGGTGTTCGCCATGCCGCGGAACTCGGGACGGTCCTCCTTGACCACCACGTCGTTCAGGCGCTTCAGCCCGAGCGAACGCAGCGTGTCGCGGTGGTTCTGCTTGCTGCCGATGTACGACTTCGTCTGCGTGATCTTGAGACGGGCCATCACGCACCCGCTCCCGCACGCGCACGCAGCAGGGCGGCAGGGGCGACGTCCTCAAGGGGCAGACCGCGGCGGGCCGCGATCTCCTCGGGACGCTGCAGGCCCTGGAGGGCCGCCACCGTCGCGTGCACGATGTTGATCGCGTTGTCCGAGCCGAGCGACTTCGACAGGATGTCGTGCACGCCCGCGCACTCCAGCACGGCACGCACCGGGCCACCGGCGATAACGCCGGTACCGGGGGACGCCGGCTTGAGCAGGACGACGCCCGCGGCCTTCTCGCCCTGGATCGGGTGAGGGATGGTGCCCTGGATACGGGGGACCTTGAAGAAGTGCTTCTTGGCCTCCTCAACACCCTTGGCGATGGCGGCCGGCACCTCCTTGGCCTTGCCGTAACCGACACCCACGGTGCCGTCACCGTCGCCCACCACGACCAGCGCGGTGAAGCTGAAGCGACGACCGCCCTTCACAACCTTGGCGACACGGTTGATCGCGACGACACGCTCAACGTAAGCGGTCTTCTCGGCGGCAGCGCCACCGTCGCGACCCTTCCGGTCCCGCCGCTCGCCGCCACCGGCACCGCTTCCGCGGCGCTGGGGTCCAGCCATTGGATTTACCTCTCTCTGTTACGTCCGTTAGTCCCGGAACCGGGGCCTAGAACTTCAGCCCGGCTTCGCGGGCGGCGTCAGCCAGAGCGGCAATGCGCCCGGCGTACCTGTTGCCACCACGGTCGAACACGACAGCCTCGACACCCGCGGCCTTGGCGCGCTCGGCGACCAGGGCGCCGACCTTCTGCGCCTGGGCGCTCTTGTCGCCCTCGCCACCGCGGATCGAGGTGTCCAGGGTCGACGCGGACGCGAGCGTGTGGCCCGCGATGTCGTCGATGACCTGGGCCACGATGTTGCGGTTGGAGCGCGTCACGACGAGGCGCGGACGCTCCGGCGTGCCGGAGACGTGCTTGCGCACGCGGATGTGGCGGCGCTTGATGGCGGCGCGCTTGTACGCGTCACCCTTGGCGATCTTCACACCGTATGCCATGGCTTACTTACCCGCCTTTCCGACCTTGCGGCGGATGACCTCGCCCGCGTACTTGACGCCCTTGGCCTTGTACGGGTCGGGCTTCCGCAGCTTGCGGATGTTAGCGGCGACCTCGCCGACCTTCTGCTTGTCGATGCCCTCGACGCTGAACTTCGTGGGCGTCTCGACCTTGAAGGTGATGCCCTCGGGGGCCTCGATGAGGATCGGGTGGCTGTAGCCCAGGGCGAACTCCAGGTTGGAGCCCTTCGCCTGGACGCGGTAACCGACACCGCTGATTTCGAGCGCCTTGATGTATCCCTGGGTCACACCGGTGATCATGTTCGCCACCAGCGTGCGGGACAGGCCGTGGAGGGCCTTGTTCTGACGCTCGTCGTTGGGGCGCAGCACCGAGAGGGTGCCGTCCTCGCCCTTGGTGACCTCGATCGGCGCGGCGACGGTGTGCGAGAGGGAACCCTTGGGGCCCTTCACCGCGACCGTGCGGCCATCGATGGTGACGTCCACACCGGCGGGAACCTGGATGGGGAGCTTGCCGATTCGCGACATGAGCTTTTCCTCCGTTCCCGACTACCAGACGTAGGCGAGGACTTCCCCACCTACGCCCTTCTTGCCTGCCTGCTGGCCGGTCAGGAGACCGTGGGACGTGGAGATGATCGCCACGCCCAGGCCACCGAGGACCTTCGGCAGGTTGGTGGACTTCGCGTACACGCGCAGACCCGGCTTGGAGATGCGCTTGATGCCGGCGATCGAACGCTCGCGGTTCGGGCCGAACTTCAGCTCCAGGACGAGGTTCTTGCCGACCTCGGCGTCCTCGACCTTCCAGCCGGTGATGAAGCCCTCCTGCTGGAGGATCTCCGCGATGTGCGACTTGATCTTGCTGTGCGGCATCACGACGTCGTCGTGGTATGCCGAGTTCGCGTTGCGCAGACGCGTGAGCATGTCTGCGATGGGATCAGTCATGGTCATGAATTGGCCTTCGGCCTCTCTCGCCGGGGTTTCCTGTATGCGCCATCCCTCTCCCCGGTCAGAGCCGGGACGGGTGCGGTGCGGGGACCTACGGCGTAGTAAGTCAGTCATGGACGGCGGGCGCCCAACCCCACAAGCCTACGGCATGTGAAGGAGGGCTCCCGCCAACCAAATTGCTTACCGAGAGTTCGGGCAGTGCTCCGGAACGGAGGACTACCAGGAACTCTTGGTCACGCCCGGCAGCTCGCCACGGTGGGCCATCTCACGAAGGCACACGCGGCACAGGCCGAACTTGCGGTAGACGGAGTGGGGCCGGCCGCAGCGCTGGCAGCGGGTGTAGCCACGTACGCCGAACTTCGGCTTGCGGGCGGCCTTAGCGATCAGAGCCTTCTTCGCCACGGTCAGTTCTCCTTGAACGGGAAGCCGAGGTGACGAAGGAGGGCACGACCCTCGTCGTCGTTGGTCGCCGTGGTCACCACGGTGATGTCCATGCCCCGGACCCGGTCGATCTTGTCCTGGTCGATCTCGTGGAACATGACCTGCTCCGTGAGACCGAAGGTGTAGTTGCCACGGCCGTCGAACTGCTTGGGCGACAGGCCGCGGAAGTCACGGATACGCGGCAGCGCGAGCGACAGCGTACGGTCCAGGAACTCCCACATGCGGTCACCGCGGAGGGTGACGTGGCAGCCGATCGGCTGCCCCTCGCGCAGCTTGAACTGCGCGATCGACTTGCGGGCCTTGGTGACGGACGGCTTCTGGCCGGTGATCGTGGTGAGGTCCTTGATGGCACCCTCGATCAGCTTGGAGTCGCGGGCGGCGTCGCCCACACCCATGTTGACCACGATCTTGACGAGGCCGGGGATCTGCATGACGTTCTCGTACGAGAACTCCTCACGCAGCTTGCCGGCGATCTCCTCGCGGTAGCGCAGCTTCAGACGCGGCGCGGTAGTGGTCGCAGTCATCAGATGTCCTCACCGGTCCGCTTGGCAACGCGGATCTTGTTGCCCTCGTCGTCAAAGCGGTAGCCGACGCGGGTAACGACCTTCTTGCCGTCCTTCTCCACGACGAGCTGAACGTTGCTCACGTGGATGGGGGCCTCGGTGGTCACGATGCCACCGGTCTGCGAACCGCGAGCCGTCTGGCCGGCCTTGGTGTGCTTCTTGACCCGGTTGACACCCTCGACGAGAACACGGTCCTGCGTGGGGTAGGCCACGATGACCTTGCCCTGCTTGCCCTTGTCCTTGCCGGTGATGACCTGAACCAGGTCGCCCTTCTTGATCTTCATGCTTACAGCACCTCCGGCGCGAGCGAGATGATCTTCATGAACTTCTTCTCGCGCAGCTCACGGCCCACCGGGCCGAAGATACGGGTGCCACGAGGGTCGCCGTCGTTCTTCAGAATGACGGCGGCGTTCTCGTCGAAGCGGATGTACGAGCCGTCCTGACGACGACGCTCCTTGACGGTGCGAACGATGACCGCCTTGACGACGTCACCCTTCTTCACGTTGCCACCGGGGATCGCGTCCTTGACGGTGGCGACGATGACGTCACCGATGCCCGCGTAGCGGCGACCCGAGCCACCGAGAACACGGATGGTGAGAATTTCCTTCGCACCCGTGTTGTCGGCGACGCGCAGTCGCGACTCCTGCTGGATCACGTCTATCTCCTGATCGTCTGCCGGTTCCCGGCGGGGAAGCGCTAGTGACTAGCGCTTCCCCGCCGAGCCTGGCGGAACTGTTCCGAGGGGAAACCCCCTCGGAGGGGGACCTACTGGGTGTTACTTGGCCTTCTCAAGGATCTCGACGATGCGCCACCGCTTCGTGGCGGACAGCGGCCGGGTCTCCATCAGGAGAACGCGGTCGCCGATGCCGGCGGCGTTCTGCTCGTCGTGGGCCTTGAGCTTGTTCGTACGGCGGATGACCTTGCCGTACAGGGCGTGCTTGACGCGGTCCTCGACGGCGACGACGACGGTCTTGTCCATCTTGTCGCTGACGACCAGGCCCTCGCGGGTCTTGCGGAAGCCGCGGTCGGTCGTGGCGTTGGTCTCGGTCACGTTGTTCTCAGTCATCAGGCGCTCTCCACCGTCTCGATGCCCAGCTCGCGCTCACGCATCAGGGTGTAGATCCGCGCGATGTCCTTGCGCACGAGCTTCAGCCGCCCGTGGTTTTCGAGCTGGCCGGTCGCCGCCTGGAAGCGGAGGTTGAACAGCTCTTCCTTGGCCTCGCGGAGCTTGTCGACAAGCTCCTCGTTGCCCAGCTCGCGCAGTTCGGACGCCTTGGTCACGGCCGCCATCACGCCTCACCTGCCTCGCGCCGAACGATCCGGCACTTCATCGGAAGCTTGTGAGCAGCGCGGGTAAGCGCCTCACGCGCAATCTTCTCGTTCGGGTAGGACAGCTCGAACATCACCCGACCGGGCTTGACGTTGGCGATCCACCACTCGGGGGAACCCTTACCGGAACCCATGCGGGTCTCGGCGGGCTTCTTCGTGAGCGGACGGTCCGGGTAGATGTTGATCCAGACCTTGCCGCCACGCTTGATGTGACGCGTCATGGCGATACGAGCGGACTCGATCTGCCGGTTCGTCACGTACGCGGGGGTCAGCGCCTGGATGCCGTACTCGCCGAACGCAACCTGCGTGCCACCCTTGGACATACCGCTGCGCTTCGGGTGGTGCTGCTTGCGGTGCTTGACCCTACGGGGGATCAGCATTTCGGTCAGGCCTCCGTTCCGCCGTTAGAAGAGGTCGTCGCCTCGGCGGCAGGAGCGGCGGTGGCGTCGGCCTTGGGGGCCTCGGCAGCCGGGCTCTGCTGCGGCTTGCGGCCACGTCCGCCACGCTCGCCACCGCGGCCACCGCGGCCGGCGGGACGGTCGTTGCCGCCACCGCGGGCGGGACGGTTGCCGGCGCGCGCCGCGGCGTTCTCGGCGCGGACCTCGGCGATGTTCTTGACGTCGCCCTTGTAGATCCAGACCTTCACACCGATACGGCCGAAGGTCGTCTTGGCCTCGAAGAAGCCGTAGTCCACGTTGGCGCGGAGCGTGTGCAGGGGCACGCGGCCCTCGCGGTAGAACTCCGAGCGGGACATCTCGGCGCCGCCGAGACGGCCACCGCACTGGATCTTGATGCCCTTGGCGCCGGCCTTCATCGTCGACTGCATGCTCTTACGCATGGCGCGACGGAAGGAGACACGCGAGGAGAGCTGCTCGGCCACGGCCTGGGCCACGAGCTGAGCGTCCACCTCGGGGTTCTTGACCTCAAGGATGTTCAGCTGGACCTGCTTGCCGGTCAGCTTCTCCAGCTCGCCGCGGATACGGTCGGCCTCGGCGCCGCGGCGGCCGATGACGATGCCCGGACGCGCGGTGTGGATGTCGACACGGACGCGGTCGCGGGTGCGCTCGATCTCCACCTTGGAGATGCCGGCCCGCTCCATGCCCTTCGTCATCATGCGACGAATGGCGACGTCTTCCTTGACGTAGTCCTTGTACAGCTTGTCGGCATACCAGCGGGACTTGAAGTCCGTGGTGATACCGAGCCGGAACCCATGCGGGTTAACCTTCTGGCCCATTACCGGGTTCCTTCCTTGCTGCTGACGACCACGGTGATGTGGCTGGTCCGCTTACGGATCCGGTAGGCACGGCCCTGGGCGCGCGGCCGGAACCGCTTCAGGGTCGGACCCTCGTCCACGTACGCCTCGCTGATGACCAGCGAATTGGCGTCGGTGTGGTCGTAGTTGTGCGCGGCGTTGGCAATGGCGCTGTCCAGCACCTTGCCGACCGGCACGCTCGCGGCCTGCGGGGCGAAGCGCAGGACCGCCTGAGCCTCCGTGGCATCCATGCCACGGATGAGGTCCACCACGCGGCGGGCCTTCATGGGCGTGACGCGGATGTACCGCGCCTGGGCCCTGGCTTCCATGGTTGTCCCTTCGGTGTAAGTCATAGTCAGTCACCCCGCGTTAGCGGCGCTTCGACTTCCGGTCGTCCTTGACGTGGCCGCGGAAGGTGCGAGTCGGCGAGAACTCGCCGAGCTTGTGGCCGACCATCGACTCGGTGACGAACACCGGGACGTGGATCTTGCCGTTGTGCACCGCGATCGTGTGGCCCAGCATGGCCGGGACGATCATCGAGCGACGGGACCAGGTCTTGATGACGTTCTTGGTGCCTGCCTCGTTCTGTACGTCCACCTTCTTGATGAGGTGTCCGTCGACGAAGGGCCCCTTCTTGAGACTGCGCGGCATCTAAACCCGCTCCTAGCGCTTCTTGTTCGTCTTGCGGCGGCGGACGATGTACTTGCTGCTTGCCTTCTTCGGCGAGCGAGTACGACCCTCCTTCTGACCCCACGGGCTGACCGGGTGGCGACCACCGGAGGTCTTGCCCTCACCACCACCGTGCGGGTGGTCGACCGGGTTCATCGCGACACCGCGGACGGTCGGGCGAACGCCCTTCCAGCGCATACGGCCGGCCTTGCCCCAGTTGATGTTCGACTGCTCGGCGTTGCCGACCTCGCCGATGGTGGCGCGGCAGCGGACGTCGACCAGCCGGATCTCACCGGACGGCATGCGCAGGTGGGCCATGGAGCCCTCCTTCGCCAGCAGCTGCACGGAGGCACCCGCGGAGCGGGCGAACTTCGCGCCGCCGCCGGGCCGCAGCTCGATGGCGTGGATGGTCGTACCGACCGGGATGTTGCGCAGCGCCAGGTTGTTGCCGGGCTTGATGTCGGCGGCCGGACCGTTCTCGACACGGGCGCCCTGCGCCAGGCCACGGGGGGCGATGATGTAGCGCTTCTCGCCGTCCGCGTAGTGGAGCAGCGCGATGCGCGCGGTGCGGTTCGGGTCGTACTCGATGTGCGCGACCTTGGCAGGCACGCCGTCCTTGTCGTGACGACGGAAGTCGATCACGCGGTAGGCGCGCTTGTGGCCACCACCCTGGTGGCGAACGGTCACACGACCGGCGTTGTTACGGCCGCCCTTGCTGTGCAGCGGGCGGACCAGCGACTTCTCCGGCGTGGACCGCGTGATCTCGACAAAGTCGGCGACGCTGGAGCCACGACGGCCCGGGGTCGTCGGCTTGTACTTGCGGATACCCATTGTCTCTCAGTCCTCGGAAGAATTCCGGATCCTGGACGTCTCGACCTCCGTCAGGAGGTCGGTCCGCCGAAGATGTCGATACGGTCGCCCTCAGCGAGGGTCACGATGGCGCGCTTGGTGTTGGCGCGCTTACCGAAACCGGTGCGGGTGCGCTTGCGCTTGCCCTGGCGGTTGATCGTGTTGACCCCGGCGACCTTGACCGAGAAGACCGCTTCCACGGCCTGCTTGATCTGGGTCTTGTTGGCCGTGGGCGCCACGATGAACGTGTACTTGTTCTCGTCGAGCAGCGCGTAGCTCTTCTCGGACACAACCGGCTTGACAAGAATGTCGCGGTGGTCGTGGAAGGACTTGCTGGTGATCTCGGCCATCAGGCTTCGCTCCCCTCGTTGTCATCGGCCTTCTGGGGGCCAGACACGAAGGACTCGAAAGCGGCCTGGGTGAAGACCACGTCGTCGGAGACGATCACGTCGTACGTGTTCAGCTGGCCCGGCGCCAGGATGTGCACCTGGGGCAGGTTGCGGGCGGAGAGCCACGCGGCCTCGTCGGAGCGCTCGGCGACCAGGAGCACGTTCTTGCGCTCGGAGATCTTGCCGAACAGCGTCTTCGCGGCCTTGGTGGAGACCGTCCCGTCCACCACGCCGGAGACGACGTGGATACGGGAGTGGCGGGCCCGGTCGGTGAGGGCACCGCGCAGGGCGGCGGCCTTCATCTTCTTCGGGGTCCGCTGCGAGTAGTCACGCGGCACGGGGCCGTGGACGACGCCACCACCGGCGAACTGCGGAGCGCGGGTCGAACCCTGACGGGCGCGGCCGGTGCCCTTCTGGCGGTACGGCTTCTTGCCACCGCCACGGACCTCGCCGCGGGTCTTGGTCTTGTGCGTGCCCTGTCGGGCAGCGGCCAGCTGGGCGACAACGACCTGGTGGATCAGCGGGATGCTGACCTTGGCGTCGAAGATCTCCGAGGGGAGCTCGACGGTCCCGGCCTTGTCGCCTGCCGGCGAAAGGATGTCAACGGTGCTCATCAGTTACCTCAGGCCCCCTTGGCCGCGGTACGGACCAGGACGAGGCCGCCGTTCGGACCAGGAACCGCGCCCTTGATCAGGAGCAGGCCCTTCTCCGCGTCAACGGCGTGAACGGTCAGGTTCTGGGTGGTGACCCGCTCGTTGCCCATGCGGCCCGCCATGCGGAGGCCCTTGAACACACGGCCCGGGGTGGCGCAGCCACCGATGGAACCGGGAGAGCGGTGCTTGCGCTGGGTGCCGTGACCGGCGCCGAGGCCCTTGAAGTTGTGACGCTTCATGACACCGGCGAAGCCCTTGCCCTTGCTCTTGCCCGTGACGTCGACCTTGACGCCGGACTCGAACGCTTCGGCGGTGATCTCCTGGCCGAGCGTGTACTCGCTCGCGTCGGAGGTCCGCAGCTCCACCAGGTGGCGGCGGGGGGTCACGTCGGCCTTGGCGAAGTGGCCCTTGAGGGGCTTGTTCACCTTGCGCGGGTCGATCTCGCCGAAGGCGATCTGGACCGACTCGTAGCCGTCGGAGTCATTCGTACGGACCTGGGTAACGACGCAGGGTCCGGCCTTGACCACGGTCACCGGGACGACACGGTTGTTCTCGTCCCAGACCTGGGTCATGCCGAGCTTCTCGCCCAGGACACCCTTGATCTGCTTTGCCATCTCTTCCGCGCCTCTCAGAGCTTGATCTCGATGTCAACGCCGGCCGGAAGGTCCAGGCGCATCAGCGAGTCAACGGTCTTGGGCGTCGGGTCGAGGATGTCGATCAGGCGCTTGTGCGTGCGCATCTCGAAGTGCTCGCGCGAGTCCTTGTACTTGTGCGGCGACTTGATGACGCAGTACACGTTCTTCTCAGTGGGCAGCGGCACCGGGCCCGCGACCGACGCACCAGTACGCGTCACCGTCTCGACGATCTTCTTCGCCGAGGAGTCGATGACCTCGTGGTCGTAGGCCTTGAGCCGGATGCGGATCTTCTGTCCCGCCATGGCTGCTTCGTAGTCCTGTCTCTCGTAACGCTCTGGGACCCGGTGGTTCCGGGCTCTTCTCCGACCCACGCGGTCGGGCGTGTCGCGGCCCCGTCCATGAAAATCTCCCGAAGGATTTTCCCTGCAAGGGGTGCGGGCCCAACGTCCGCGAGCCGGGGAGAACCGCGGGATACATCGCGTTCCGCCACCGGGAGCCTGGCCGGTGCCCCGCTGACACTTCCCGGAAGATTCCCGTACGTCCGGCCCCAGCGCTGCCCCGTAAGGCAGTTGGAGACGACGAGTACTGTGGGACTCGCTTCCGGTCCTCCCGGCGGGAGGCGCGCAGCATTGGCACTCAACCGAGCAACCTGAACAGTGTGCCACAGGGCCCTTGACCCTGGCCAATCGGGCCGGAAAGCGTACCCCACGCGGCGAACGCCGAATCTTCGGCACCGAAGCAGCCCTCAGGACGTCACTCAAAGTAGATGCCGAGATACGAACAGTGAAGGCGCGGCTATCCTCACCCGGACGTGATCGCACAGTAACGGCGCGGTCAGAAGCGGTGAAAGGTAGCGATGGCCCATGGCACAGTCACGGCTGATGACCGGCAGGGAGCACGTCGCGGGACTGACCCGGCTGAGCAATCCCGCGGGAGACCGCACGGCCGGGGTGGCGGCGGCCCGTGAACGCACGAGGACGCACTTCCACTCCTCGCCGACCTCATGCTGTCGAAAGCCACACGGCAACGGCACGACGAGCGACACCACCTGGTGATCGAACTCAAGCGCCCCGAGGCCACCCTGGGCATGACCGAGTTCGCAGAGATCAGCAGCTACGCACAGGCCGTCCGGCGGGACCCGAGGTTCCGGGACACCCGGGTGACCTGGGACTTCTGGCTGGTGGGCAACACCATGGACGCCACCCTCCGCGAACAGGCCCACCAGCCGGACCGCGTGCCCGGGTGCGC
This sequence comes from Streptomyces sp. NPDC056987, assembly GCF_042673865.1. Classification (NCBI taxonomy): domain Bacteria; kingdom Bacillati; phylum Actinomycetota; class Actinomycetes; order Kitasatosporales; family Streptomycetaceae; genus Streptomyces; species Streptomyces sp. NPDC056987. The sequence goes on along the minus strand of NZ_JBHURV010000008.1, from coordinate 58,932 downwards.
CGTCTCCCACCTGAGGTTCAGGATCCGGGTCCGCACCTGGGGCGAGATCATCGAGGACTGCCGAACGCGCCTGCGCTTCCGCCGCGAGCAACTGGAGCACGAGTCGGCGACCGAACACGCCACGGACTACCTGATCCGCGAACACACGGCCGCCGTGACGGACCTGGTCGCCGACGGCACCCTCCCGACCGTCTCCGCGCCGCGTTCCGGCGCGGGGACGAGGACTCCGTGACTCCCTGACTCCCCGACCGCTCAGCCGCGCAGGGTCAGCGCTTCTTCTCCGGGACGTCCGCGGCGTACGGAACGAAGTCGGCCCACGCGGCGACGGAGAATCCGAGGGAGGGCAGCCGTATGTCCTTGGAGTCACGGACATGGACCGTGCATGAGGTGGCGCCGATCTCGACGCACGAAGGGCCGTCGTCCGTGCTGTAGCTGCTCTTGAACCACGCCAGGTTCGAAGCGTCTCCTGCGGAGGGCTTGAAGGTCATGTCTCTCCCAGCAGTTTCTCGATGAAGGCCAGCGAATCCCGAGGAGTGAGTGCCTGCGCCCGGAGCACCCCGTAGCGGATGTCCAGGATCTGGACCTCTTTGGGGTTGGAAATCACGCGGCTGAGGAGCTGGATCTCGTTCAGCGCGATCGTAGTCCCCTCCTTCAGCCTGAGCAGCCGGAACGACCCACCAAGGCCAGAGTTCTCCGCGCAACTCAACGGCAGGACCTGAAGATCAACATTGCGTAACCGGCCCACCTCCAGGAGGTGTTCGAGCTGGCGCCGCAACACCATTCTGCCCCCGATCTCACGGCGTAGCGTGGCCTCGCACTGGACGAAACTGAAAACGGGCTGCGCGGTCGGGGACCCGAGGATCTGCTTCCGCGCCGTACGCCCCGCCATCCTGCGCTCCACCTCCTCCTCGGAGAACGGCGGTCGCCGGTTGCCGAACACGGCCTCCGCGTACTCCTCGGTCTGCAACAGCCCTTCGATGACGGAGTTGTTGTAGGCCAGCAGCTCGACGGCCTCGTCCTCCAGCTTCTTCACGCCCCGGACCTTCTTCGGGTAGCGCGCCTCCGCCATGTCCTCCTTCATCGCGGCGATCCTGCCGCCCGCGCCCAGCACTTCGTCCGCCCGGTCCAGGAACTCCGGCCGCGGGATACGGCTGCCGGCCTCCACCTTGTAGACCTGGTTCTCGCCGTAGCCGATCGCCGTACCGAACTCGGCCTGGCTCAGCCCGGCCGCCGTCCGCCAGAGCTTGATCTGCCGGCCCAGCGCCGCGACGACGGCCCCCGAGTCGTCATCCTCGAAGTCCGGCCCCCAGCCGGCCCCGTCCGGGCCGTCCGCTCCGTCCGTACCGCTCCTGCTCACACCCACCGCGCGCACCTCCGAGATCGACGTCGGTCACCACACGAATCTCAGCGCGCGGAAGGCCCCGAAGGGGCACACAGGTCAGCAATCACCCGTAAGCACGCCATTACGGATGACCCTACGCACATCCGGCCACACAGCGTGACGTAAACCTCGAACCACCACTCTTGCGTGCGTCCCCGGCGACGGTCCGCGCCCCTCCACGCCCCGTTCCATGAACTACGTTCGGGACGACCCGCCGACGAAGGAGAGACACGGTGCTGGGACTGCTGGGCTTCTACGACGAACTCGACGCCGGCCCCGGCTCCGGCCAACCGAACGGCTCCCTGCACGACGCGCTCCGCGCCACAGGCGAGCCGGACGAGGCGGACCTGGTGGCCTACCTGGACGCCGGCCACTACCTCATCGACGTGATGGAATCCGGCCGCGACGTCCTCACCGGGCGCCCTCACCGGCACTCCGCGGGCTGCTCATCGCTGCTCACCGACGGCACCTGGCTCTGGCGCCAGGACTTCCCCCACTACGTCGAGACCCATCACGCCGCGCTCCCCGAGGAGTTCACGGAGCACGTGCGCGGCCAGGGCTACCGGATGCCGCCCCTCATCGGCGCGGAGTTCGCTCCCCACTACGACGAGACGATGCCCGTGGTCGGCTGGACATCCCTCGTCCCGTGGCGCTCGCCCGCGGCGGTACTGGATCCGCCGGAGATCGCGTGATCCTACATTCCTCCATCATTAACAATGACGGGCCGAACACCCAGAATTAGATTACTCATAGCCTCCGGCATTTGACCAAAAGACGCCACCCATGTCTCGACGAGATACAGCTCGTCTTGCTCATCGATCCCGAGGAAGAAACGGCCCCCGTCGTGCACACCGACAGGGAAGATCGATTTATTGATCTCCTCGCCCCATTCCAGGAATCTATCTCCTTCACCCAGGCATAGCATGGGGTCAAATTCAAACGGCTCGCGTGCACGGCTGATTCCGGGGCCAGAGATGTCCACAGCGAGCCCTCCGAACTCAGCAAGGAAGGCGCTGACCACCGGGTGCCGCTGAAGACCCTCGGCTTCAAAGGACGCCAACCATGGTTCCGTGCTGACCTGCCTGCCAGGCGTCCAGCCGGCCTCCCTCAGTATGCGGTCCACTTCATCGGGAAAGATTCCCATCCAATTCACCCCGCGGTAACAAAGTCAAGGTCGAAGGCATCTTCCAGCGCCACACAACTATCGCAGGGCCCTACAGGATAACCATGCATCGGATTATCCGTGGATCCGCGTACGATCACTCCGGCTGCCGACGATCCTGTTGGGTTGTGTCCATCCGTCAGCGCCTGTGAAACGCATACAGCCAATCCGCAACTCCCGTGGCCGACACCGCGCTCCGCAGCCGGGATAGCATCCAGAATATCCTGAACGATCGGGTGCAGCGCAGGAGGCGTTCCCCTGACGCTCGTACTTGAGTAGACCTGACCGCTCGGCAATTGAAGAGCCTCTGCTACGGCTGGACGCGCTTTGGACGGCCGCACCAAAGATGCACGATCAGCTGCGGCTCGAGCCGCAGCAACTACACCACAATTGTGGACGAGAACCGGTGTTGCCCCCGCCAGCGCGTAGTACGTGTGGATGTCGGCGACAGTGAGGTTGTGGACCGTGGCCGACTGGGTCCACGTTTTGATCGCTGTGATCTGGACGTGGACGCCACTGCTGGTGCGGAGCCACTGGCCCGGGTGGAGGTCCCTGGCGTTGATCCACTCGTCCAGTTCCGGGACCCAGAAGGGGTGCTTGTCCGTCGCCGTGACCGACGCGGTCCTGTCGCCCTTCTTTCCGTCCAGGTCGATGGTGACCCTGACCAGGTTCTTGGTGCCCTTGCCGATGATTTCCGCCGTCACCGGCTTCGCGACCGTCTCGCCCGTCTTCGGGTTCGTCGCGAGAACCCGGTCCCCGACCTTTACATCGGCGATCTTCTTGCGGGTGCCGTCCGCGAGCAGGACCTCCGTCTTCGGGAGGAAGCTGTTCGGCGACTTGCTGCAGCCACCACCGCCGCTCTTTGTGCTGCCGCCGCCGACCTTCGCGCCGCCACCGCCGCCGCCCTTCGGGCTGCCGCCCCCGCTTCCCCGTCTGACGACCTTGGAGGCGACCGCCTTGGCGCCCTTGGCGACGGCCTTGCCGATCGCGCCGCCGACGGCCCCGCCGACAGCCCCGACCGCGGCTCCCTTGCCGACCGCTTTCGCGAAGCCGCCCAGGCTCTTGTCCGCCTCGGACTCCATCGCGTTGCCGACCGCTCCCGCGACCCCGCCCGCGATGGCTCCGCAGGACGCTCCCACCGCCACGGCGCCGACGCCGCCCGTCACCGCACCCGCGCCGACCGCTACCGAGCCGCAGGCCACGCCCACCACAACCTCGGTGGTGATGGTGATGATCTCGGTCTTGTACTTCTTCCAGAAGCCCTTGGCCTTGCAGACCAAACCGCAGGGGGCGGGCTTGGTCACCGTGACCGTTTTGGTGATCGTGTATCTGACCGTTGTCGTGGTAGCCGAACTGCCGCTCCCCGCAGTGGATTTGCCCCCGCCGCCGCCACCGCCCTTCTTCGTACCGCCGCCGTAGTGCGGGGAAGGGTTCTGTGCCCCCTCTCCGCAGATGTCCGCCGGGCACAGCCCCGTAGGGTCGCTGGAGCTGACCGGGCTGTTGCCCGCGTACGCGTAGCCGTTCATCTGGAGTGGTTCGGTCACGTCCATGACCGGGTCCGCCGAGAGGAAGCGGCCCGCCGCCTGGTCGTATTCGCGGGCGCCCAGGTGGGTCAGGCCCGTGGCCGCGTCGTCGATGCCGGTGCCGAGGTAGCCGCGTCTGTTCGGCCAGGCAGTGGGCTTCGGGCCGCGGGCCTCGCCGTACGGTTTGAAGGCGCGGCGCGTGACCGTCTGGGACGCGCCCAGTTCGACCGTGGTGTTGGCCGTGCCGAGGTGGTCGGAGATCAGGGCGTTGAGGGTGTGGCCCGTGGTGGCGCCGTTGACCGTGGTGCGGACGACCGTCGGGGCGCCCGGCTGGGAGTACGCGCGGGAGGCGCGGGTGATCTTGCCGGTGGCGTCCGTGGTTAGCTCGGTCTCGCCGAGGTAGAGCGTGGAGCCGGTGGGTGAGTTCTCCAGGATGCGGTTGCCCGCCGCGTCGTACACGTACCGCGTCTTGACCCCGTCGTCCGTGATCGTGTCGAGCTTGTTCTCCGCCGTCCAGGCCAGGTTCTGGGTGGTGGCGGGGAGGTCGCGGACCGTGGTGTTGCCGACGTCGTCGTAGGTGTACGCGCTGCTCTTGCCTCCTGCCGTGGCGGACACCGAGGTGAGGGTGTGCGGCTGGACCAGGCCCTTGCCGGTGACCTGGCGGCCGTACCGGGAGGTGTACGTGACGCTCGATGCCGCGTCGGCCGGGTCGTGGTCCGTCAGCGTGGCCCGGTTGCCCAGCCAGTCGTAGGTGAAGGACTGGCGGTATGCCGTGGAGCCCGTCGAGACCGTCGTCGGCGCGGGCGCCGCCGCTGCCAGCGAGGTGGTCAGGCCCGCGCTGGGGGTCGTCGTGTCGGTGGCCGCCGTCGGCGCGTCCGCGACCGGGCCCCCGGAGGGCTCGCCGTCCGCGCGGTAGCCCCAGTTGGTGCCGCCGGACGAGCGGCAGCCGGTGCCCGAGGTGCCGGGGGTGAGGCTCGACGTCCAGGCGTGGACCAGCTCGCCGAGCGCGTCGTACGTGTAGCACTGGTTGTCCCAGGTGGAGCCGGACGCGTCGGTGAGCTTGCGGGCGTTGGAAGTGATCGTGCCCGAGGCGTCGTACGAGTAGTAGCTGTCCGCGACCCGGTACGTGCCCGCCGTCTCGCGGTCGGTGACCGTCCGCTGGAGGCTCCCGGTGTGCTGGTCCACGAAGTTGGTGGTCCAGACGCGCGCGGGCTGCGACCCGCTGACCGAGCGCAGCGGCTCGCCGTACGGGGAGTACGTGACGTCGGAGGTGTACCAGGAGATCCCCGAGGTGGACTCCGGCAGCCCGTCGTCGTCGTACCGCGTGACGACCTTCTCGGCCGCCAGCCCGCCCTTCGCCGGGAGCGTGACCGACAGCGGCTTTCCGGTGGGCGTGTAGGCGTAGGAGTACGCGTACGTTCCGGAGAGCCCGGCTGTTGTCGCGTGGGAGGGGATGACCGTTTCCCGGCCGGTGACCTGGTAATCGGTGTCGTAACCGGTGACCCGGTCGATGTAGTCGCCCGTCGCGTCGTGGCGGATCGAGGCGACGGGCAGCCCGGTCGCGCCGGGCAGGGTGTCGTACGTGAACTCCTTGACCGGCGCCGAGGTCGCCGACCCCTCGCGGACGGCGACCACGCGGTCCAGTTCGTCGTACTGGGTGTGGACGCTCTTACCGAGCGCGTCGGTGGCCCGCGTCCGGCGGTCGGCGGCGTCGTACGCGAAGGTGGAGGTCCCGGTGTCGGGGTCGGTGGAGCTGGTCAGGCGCCCGCGGACGTCGTACGTGTACTCCCAGGTGTTGCCGGCCGGGTCGGTGACCTTGGTGTGGTTGCCGCGCGCGTCGTACGCGTACTTCGTCGTCCGCTGGGTGCCGCTGCCACCGGCCTGGGTGTGGTGCTGGACCGAGGTGACCCGGCCCTGCGCGTCGGTGAAGCTCTGGGTGGTCGGGGCGGTCTGGCCCGGCGGGTCGACGTAGACGTAGTCGTCGCCGTACGTGGTGTACGTCGCGTACTTGAAGTCGGCGCCGTGGTAGACGGAGGAGCGCACCGGGCGTTCCAGGCCGTCGTACCGGGTCTTCGTCTTGTTCGGTACGAGGGACTCCGAGACCCGGGCGAACAGCTTGGTCTCGGGCTCGCCCTGGGCGAGGTAGCCGCCGGTCTGCTCCAGGACCAGGCCGTGGTCGTTGTACTTGGTGTCGGTGATGATCCGGCCGGCGCCGTGGGCCTCGCCCTGGGTCTGCACCGGGCGGCCCAGGCCGTCGTAGAGGGCGACCTCGGTCGCGTAACTCCCGTCGTCCTTGAGCGACTTGACGGTGACAGCGGCGGGGCGCGTCTCGTCGGGCGTCGCGACGGCGCCGCGGTAGGAGATCTGGGTGTCCGGGGACTTGCCGCCCGAGGAGCGCCCCGGCGACCAGCCCTTGACCAGGCGGCCGAGCGCGTCGTACTCGGTCCTGGTGACCCGGCCGTTCGGGTCGGTGGCCGTCAGCGCGAGGGCGCGCCCCGGGTCGTACGCCGTCGTGGAGGCGTGGCCCTTCGCGTTGATCTGCTTGACGGCGGTGACGGGGCCGCCGCTGTCGCCCGGGGTGTAGACCGTCTCCGACGTGCCGGTGAGCGGCGTCGTGACCTTCCGGACGCGGCCGAGCGGGTCGTACGCCGTGGTGGTCGTCACGGAGTGCGCCGAGCCCCCGCCGTCGAGCTCCGCGATCGCCGTCTCCAGCCCCTTGGTCGGGGCGGCTCCCCATGCCTGGCCGTCGAAGGAGGTACGGGCCGAACTCAGCAGCTCCGTCGCCGGATCGGCGGTGTCGAAGCCGGAGCAGGGCGTGGCGGTGGAGCGGGTCTCCTTGGCCTTGCCGATGATCCAGTCGGCCGTGTTGTGGACGTAGGAGGTCCGCAGGCAGACCTGGTCGCTGACGGTCTCGCCGGTGCCGTTGGGCTTGACGACCGACATCTCCAGCTGGGTGGGCAGCCCGTAGGTGTCGTCCACGGTCGTCTCGGTCCGTACCGTCCGCCAGCTCTCGCGGACCGTCTGGACGGCGTCCGTGCGGGCGACCCAGGTGCGGTGGGCGAGCAGCGGGTCGAGATCGGTGCCGTCCTCGGCCTGGCGGGGCCTGGAGGCTGTCTCCTTCGATCTGGGGAAGGTCAGGGCGCGGCTGAGGACGCGGCCTTCCGAGTGCGCGTACGTCAGCGTCTCGGCGGTCATGCCCGCGAACTGCGGTGCGTCGTCGGCGAGCAGGACGACGGTGTCCTCGGAGTCCTTGACCTGGCCGCCCACGCCCTGGAAGAAGCGGGTGACGGTGTACGACTGGGACTGCGGATCGCCCTGCTGGGAAGTGGACTTGCTGCCCTTGGTGACGGCGACCTGCCGGTAGCCGCGCCAGACGCTGTACGTGCGCAGCGCGGGGCGCAGGAACTCGTCGTCGCCCTTCTGCCAGGCGGGGGAGGTGTACTTGTACGCCGTCACGACGGGTTTGCCGTGCGTGGTGACCCGGTCGGTCTCGGTGACGGAGGCGACGACGTATTTGTTGAACCACGCTTTGGCCGGGGTCTTCTCCTCGCCGTCCGGGGACCAGCGCACCGGGTAGCAGGTGGTGTTGTTCCTGCCCTTGTCGGTGGCGGGCTCGGCCGTGCAGCCGCCGGTGTACTCGACCTGGATGTCGCCGCCGTTCTCGGTGGCGACCGTCCCGATGCGGGGGCGGGTGAAGCCGGGGGCCTGGTCCCCGGGCCCGGTCGGCACCCGGTTGGGCAGCTGCCGGTCCCTGAGGCGGGCGCGCAGCGGGGAGGAGGAGCCCACCCGGTATTCGCCGAAGCTGACACCGTCCTTGGACTGGAGCGTGCCGGTGGTGTCGCCGGGGGCGAAGCCTCTGCGGGTGATCGAGTTGAGCCAGAGGCCGGGGGACGTGTCGTACCAGTCGGAGGGGAAGGACTGGCGCAGCGTGTACGTGTCGACCTTGCCGAGTCCGGTCCGGGTGCCGTTCTGGTCGGCGCGGACGGCCTTCGTCGTCACCGTGTCCAGGCGCAGCTGGGTCCAGAAGGACGGGAAGGCGGGGCACAGTTTGGACGTGGACCTGCAGTTGAGGTTGCCGGGCGTGTCCCACCAGGGGCGGTACGCGCCGGGGTCGTCGGTCTTGGCGAAGTTCGCCGGGTCGCAGGCGGCGGCCGACTTCAGACAGCGCTGCTGGACGCCGAACTCGACGGTGGCGGACGGCTTGGTCAGGTCGGCGGTGCGCATCCCGTACTCGATGGAGACGGGGTGGGCGGCCCGGTCGTACTGCTCCGGGGACTTGAACTTCTTGTTGACGGAGTAGTGGTTCGTCTCCTGCTTCCAGTTGACGACCATCGCGTTGCCGTGGACGTCGACGACCTTGTCCATGCCCCACTGCCACGCCCGCTGCTTGCCGGCGCCGCAGCGGGAGGCGGCGAAGGTGTCGGCGTGGCAGGGCTCGCCGGGGTGGTTGCCGTAGACGGGCACGGTGGAGACGGAGTTGGTGGTGGCGTGGCCGCCGCCGACGGCGTTCAGCCCGTAGTGGTACGCCGTGCCGTCCGGGGTGGTGACCACCCAGTACTCGCCGTCATAGGCGCCGTTGGCGGCACCGGTCTTCAGCTCGACACGGGTGCCGTCGTCGTTCTGCGGGCGGTAGGTGTTGGTGTCGCCGACTCTGACCAGCTCGGTGGTCCGGCCGTTCAGCGACATCACCGCGTTGTACGACACCCAGCACAGGTCGGACGTCCGGTCCTTCTTGGCGGTGTTGTTGGGGGTGCCGGCCGTGAGCTTCTTGGTGTCGTCCTTGCAGGAGCGGTAGCGCCGCTCGATGTGGCCGGGCTCGTACTCCCAGCCTTCTCCGATCCACGAGGCCTGCGGCGAGGAGACGGCCGTCTTGCCGTCGACCCCCTGCGAGTCGTACGTGAGGGAGATGTTGGGCGAGGGGCCGGCCGGGGTCGGGGGCACGGTCAGCGGATACGACCAGGAGAAGGAGCCGGAGGAGCCGCCGGCGGCCCAGGTTCCGCTGGAGGCGAGCGGGGTGGCCTGGAACGAACCGCCCGCGCCCGCGCCGGAGTCGGTGACGCCGAGGACGGTGGCGGCGCCGGCTGCCGTGGCGGCTCGCGGATGGCCCGGGTAACCGGCGCGCGTGACGCTGGAGGCCGTCTTCGCGCCGTTCGCGGCCGTTTCCGCACCGTCCGCGGCCGCCTCGGCACCCGTGTCGACCGTGGCGGTGACCGTTCCCGTGGCGGTGTCGTTGACCGTCTCCAGTTCCTCGTAGGCCTGGCACTCCTCCAGATCGGGGGTGGTCAGGTAGCACGCGGGGAACTGGACGAGGCGCAGCCGCGAGGCCCAGTCGGCGCCGTACAGATTCTTGAACTTCTCGTAGTCGAACCGCACGGAGACCGGCACCGCGCCGGAGTCCGGGGGCCGTACGGTGACCAGCGCGCCGTCCACGCCCTGGGCCGCGGTCTCCGTCCGTCCCGCGACCGAGACCTGCCAGGTGCCGGTCGGCGCGGCTTCCCCGGGCGCCTGGCCCAGGCTGACCGGCAGGTCCGCCACGGGGATCACGTCCGCCACGAGGTCGACGGCGGCGGTGGGGGCCGACGCGCTGCTGACGCCTGTGCGGGACGTTCCGGAGGCTCCGGCGCCTCCGGACCCGAAGGTGACCGTGCCGGTGTCGGCGGGCGGCACGGTGGTGGTGCCCGCGGGCGCCTGTTGCAGGTCCTCGGGCGTCTCGGTCTTCAGGCTGTCGAGGTTCCGGTTGACGGTCCTGCCCGACACCGCCTGGTCCTGGTCGAGCTTCTCCAGGACCAGTTCCTCGCGCCCCGTCTTCGTGGGGTCGGGCGGGACCGCCAGCGCCGCCTGCGCGGGCAGCAGCGTCACGAGCAGAGCGAGGCCGAGCCCCGGCACGAGGGTGCGGTGAATACGACGCCGACGACGGCGAGTTTCAGACATACGAGACACGCCAGATCCCCCAGGGACGCCGCACCGAATGCGGGCCGCATATGCGGCCGAACGCAGAACGCGCTGATTCTGTGGGGGAGTTGAGGAGGATGACCAGAGGAAACGTAAAGAAAGTGATCATCGTCACGTTGGGGTGACGATCGCTCACCAATGCGTCATGATCTGCTCGCTCGCTCACTCCGTGTGCCCGGACGATCCGGACCCGTGTGGGTGGCTTCGTAGCTCCGGCCGGCGTTCCGCCGTACACCGGAACCGAGGGGGGATCTCGCTCATGTCGCAACGCCGATACCGCCTGCCCGGCCGGCGCGCCATCGCCATGGTCTGCGCCGCCGGCATCGCCGCGAGCGGACTGACCTACGCCGGGCTGCGGTTCGCCGGTACGGAGCCGGATGCCGAGACCAGGTCGTCGACGCGGTCCGGCGCTTCGGAGGTGAGCGAGAGCGACGCGATCACCCGGGCGTCGAGAACCGGCAAGCCGGTGGAGGTCACCTCGCTGCGTACGGCCGACTCCACCACCTGGGCGCGCGGCGACGGTCTGATGTCCCGCGAGATCCATGTGTCGCCGATCCGGGCCAAGGTCGGCGGCGAGTGGAAACCGATCGACCTGTCGCTGCGCCGGACGGAGCGGGGGTGGGAGCCGAGGGCGAGCAACAGCGGCGTGGTCTTCTCCGCCGGGTCACCGGGCGCCGGGGAGCGCGCGTCGCACCCGGACCGTACGAGCCGCTCGGACCGTACGTCCCCCACACGCCGCGTCCCGTTCCTCCAAGGCCCCGCCACGAACACCGCCGCGAACACCGCCGCCGTGAACGCCCTCACCGCCGACGAGCCCGGGAGCCCGCTGGTCACCCTCCGCTCGCAGGGGCACGACATCCAGCTCTCCTGGCCGGGCCCCGTCCCCGAGCCGGTCATCGACGCCAACCGGGCGCTCTACCCCGAGATCATCCCCGGCGCGGATCTGGTGCTCACGGCGGACGACAACGGGTTCGCCCAGCTCCTCGTGGTGAAGAACCGCACCGCCGCCGCCGACCCCCGCGTCACCCGGATCGCCTACGGCCTCACCTCCCCCACCCTCACCTTCCGCCTCGACCCGCTCTCCGGCATCGTCGTCGCCGAGAACGCCTACGGGGACGAAGTGGCCATGTCGCCCACGCCCGTGATGTGGGACAGCGCGGGCGCCACGGCCGTCACCGACGGCGGTGTCGGCGCCACCGCCCAGCCCACCGCGCCCGAGGAACTCCCCGCCGACCCGACACCCGAGCCGGACGAGTCCCCTTCCGACGACGAGTCCCCTTCCGACGAGGAGAGTCCGCCCGGCGACGGTACGGACACCGGCGGCGAGCCGGACAGCGAGACCGACGAGCAGTCCGACCCGTACGAGGAAGTCCTGCCCTCCGCGAGCGACGAACCCGTACCGGACACCCCGGAGTCGCCGCTCCCGCCCGCCCCGTCGGAGCCGACGGCCGGTCCCACCCACTCCGGCCCCGACGCCACCCTCTCCCTCCCCGGGCTCGACGGGCCGTCCCCGGACTCCCACGGAGCCCTGGTCGACGCGGACCTCTCCGGCGCCAACTGGCACATCACCCCGGACTCCGAGCTGCTGTCCGACCCGTCCACGGTCTTCCCGGTCTTCATCGACCCGTCGGTCACCAAGCACACCCAGAACTGGACGACCGTCTACAACCGCTACCCGAACGCCACCTTCTACAACGGCAAGGGCTTCAACAAGGGCGGTACGCACGAGGCCCGCGTCGGCTTCGAGTCCGACACCTGGGGCACCTCCCGCTCCTTCTTCAACATCGACTTCGACAAGTCCCTGAAGGGCGCGGTCATCACCAAGGCCAGGCTGCGGGTCCTGGAGACGTACGCCTGGTCGTGCAGCGAACGCGCCGTGAGCGTCCATCTCACCGGCGAGGTCGACTCCAAGACCAACTGGAAGAACGCCCCCAAGCTCCACAACGGCAACAAGATCGCCACCAAGAGCTTCGCGCACGGCTGGAAGTCCCACTGCCGCGACGCCTACGAGACCTTCGACGTCAGGAAGTCCGCGCAGAGCGCCGCGGACAAGGGCTGGGACTCCATCACCTTCGGCATGCGCGCGGCGAGCGAGAAGTCCCAGTACGCGTGGAAGAAGTTCGCCGCCAACGGCGAGAACGGCCCCTCACTCGTCCTCGACTACAACCGGCGCCCCGGCGCGCCCACCGGTCTCGACCTCAACCCCGAGTCCAAATGCACCACCACGGAGCCCTACGCGCGGATGGGCGCGGGCGAGATCTCCTTCGTCGCGTCGGCCACGGACAAGGACAAGAACCTCACCCACCTGGACTTCGACCTCTGGCCGACAGGAAAGTGGGAGACCACCGGCGACCTCCTCAAGTCGACGGGCAAGGTCTCCGTCGGAAAGGACACCGGCAGCGCCCGCGTCACCACATCCGGCTTCGACACCGGCAAACTGACCGACAACACCGTCTACTCCTGGCGGGTGAAAGCCTTCGACGCCACGGGTTCCTCCTCCGGCTTCTCCCCGAAGAACACCCCCTGCCGGTTCGTCCTGGACACCGCCGCGCCCAAGCCGCCCAAGGTCTCCTCCGCCGACTTCCCCAACGCGGACGAGAACGAGAACGGCTTCGGCAGCCAGCCGGAGGACTCCCTCTGGTCCACGAAGAAGTTCGGTACGCCCGGTTCCTTCACGGTGCGCGCCCTCGACAAGGACGTCGTACGGTACGAGTACGGCTTCAACTCGGCGAGTTACCCGTTCAGCCTGGCCCGCACCGCGGGTACCGCGACGACCACCAGCGCGACGCTCGCGAACGCCAGGCCGCCGGCCGCGGGGCCGAACGTACTGTACGTACGGACCGTCGACGGCGCGGGCAACGTCTCGACGCCGGCCAAGTACTTCTTCTACGTCAGCCCTCGCGACAAGGCCGACGCCCCCGGCGACATGACCGGCGACGGGCTGCCCGATCTCCTGGCCGTCACGGAGAAGGGGAACCTCAGCCTGTACATCTCCCAGACCAACACCGACCTCACCAGGGCCACGGGGAAGCTGGGCTACTCCATGCCCAGCGCGTACCGCGCCAACCCCGCCAAGGACCCCAACGGCGATGACCTGCCGCCCTTCGTCGCCGCGCCCACCGGGCACTTCGACAAGGCCCTCATCACCCACAACGGTGACATCTACGGCGGCGACGGCCTCCAGGACGTCGTCGCCCGGGTCGGCGGAATGCTCTGGGTCTACCCCGGCGACGGCTACGGCGCCGTGAACATCGACAAGCGCCGCGAGATCCTGCTCCCGTCGGACGCCCCCGACCCCGCCACCTTCACCCAGCTCGTCTCCGCGGGCGACGCCACGGGCGACGGCAAGGCCGACTTCTTCGTCACCGTCGGGGACGCACTGTGGGTCCTCACCGGCTACAACGGGGCGACCATCGAGAAGGCCACCCGCCTCTCCGGCGCCTCCTGGGCCGACCGGGACACCGTCATCGCGCTGGACGTCACCGGCGACGGCATCACCGACCTGGTCTACCGCTCCGACTCGACCGGCCGACTGCTGCTCCGTACGGGCGTCAAGTCCGCGTCCGGCGGGGTCGACCTCAACTCCCTCGCCGCGGCCGCGAATTCGGGAGCGGGCAAGGACACCGAGTACGCGGCGTCCGGCTGGTCCAGCACCGCGATCCCGCACCTCATGGGGACCCCGGACGTCACGGGCGACGGCATCCCCGACATCTGGGCGGTCCATGCCAACGGCTCCGTCCGGCTCCACCCGGGCAGCAGGACGGCGCTGAGCGGCACCGGCACCGACGTCATCTCACCCTCCTCCTGGTGGAAGACCCGCCAGACGATCGGCTGAGCGAACAGGCGATACGAGTCCGGGGCGATACCGGTCCGGACGGGGCGGGGGTGGCCGGAAGGTGCGGCGGGTGAGCCGGAAAAGGTCTGGGAAAGCGGTCACCCACCCAGGACTCTTGGTCTAGACCAAGAGTCGCGTTGCCTACGGTTCGAAGGGTTGACCGCATGTCCCCCACCACAGCCACGACCCGGAACAACACCCGCATCCGCCCCCGCACCCGCGCAGGCCGCACCGCGGCCCTGCTGGCCGGGGCCTCCTCGCTGCTCGCCCTGGGCGTGGTCGGTGCGGCCACCGCGCCGGCCGCCGCCGCGCCGAGCGGGGCGCAGGCCACCGGCCAGGCCACCTGGTACAACACCGGCCTCGGCGCCTGCGGTTGGTCCAACAACGACGGCGAGCTGGTCGTGGCGATCTCGACCGCGCTGTACGGCAACTACCCCAACCCCAACAACTCGCCCCAGTGCGGACGGCAGATCCGCGTCAACGGACCGCTCGGCTCGGTCACCGTGAAGGTCGTGGACAAGTGCATCGGCTGCGCCACGAACGACGTGGACCTCAGCCCCGCCGCGTTCTCCCGCATCGGCGACCTCAACGCTGGCCGGATCAACGTGAGCTGGGACTGGGTCTGATCGCAGGGATCACAGGGATCGCGAGGCGCACAAGGACGGGGCCGGGGCCGGGCGTACGCGCTCCGGCCCCGGCCCTGTCAGCGGCCTGGCATCGTCAACGGCACATCACCAGATGATGGCGTCGTCCAACGACTGCTGCCAGTAGGTGACCTTGAGGGAGCTGTCGACGTACACACCCTTGGCGGGCAGCGCGGGCTTGGCCCCCTTGCCGTCGTCCTCGCTGCCCGGGCGGCTCTGGAAGTAGACGTTCAGGGACTTCGCCGTATAGCCGTTCTTGCCGCTGCCGTCGGCGGCGGACAGGTTCACCGAGGCATAGCCGGACTCACCGGGCTCAAGGGTCACGACGGCCTGCGGCTTCGACTCCTTGATGACCGGCGGTACGGACTGGGCCTCACCGAACTGAACGGCCGGGTAGCCGTACAGGAAGCAGGTCTTCTTGCCCGTATTCGTGACCGTGAGGAGCAGGTGGTTCAGCGGCCGGCTCAGCGGAGTCGCGACGGTCTTGGTGACGGAGCCCTCACAGGTGACCGTGGCGGCAGCGGCAGAGGCCTTCGCGGACACGGCCTTCGGGGCGCCCTCGTCGGCCATGCCCGTTCCCGCGCTGAACGCGGTCACGGAGAGCGCGGCGAGCGCGACGCCCGCGGCGGTGGTAAGGAAACGGGTGCGGGAGTTCCGGATACTGGACATGCGGTAGCGCCCCTTGGATGTACGGGTGGGTGTGCTGCTTGGATGACTGCAGCTTGCGCGGTCATCCGTCCCAGCCGCCACGCATGGCACGGAGTTCGGGACGCTGGAATGCTGGAACGGGCTCTGACCAGGGGAAACGGAGTGACCCTGGAACGCGGGAATGGGACGCGGGGGAGATGACAGAACCGGGGAGACGGGTGGGACGGGTGCCGGGAACAACAGGGGCAGGGGCGGCGGACGAGTTCGCGGCGCGGCTGCGGGAGTTGAAGGACCGCTCCGGGCTGAGCTACGGGGCGCTGGCCAAGCGGCTGCACATGAGTACGTCGACGCTGCACCGCTACTGCAACGGCACCGCGGTGCCGGGCGACTACGCGCCGGTCGAGCGCCTCGCACGGGTGTGCCGGGCGACGCCGCAGGAGCTGGTGGAGCTGCACCGGCACTGGATCCTGGCGGACGCGGCACGCAAGGGCAGGCCGGACCGGACCGCGCCGGCCGGGGCGAGGAACGCGGGCGGCAGCACCGCGGATCCCGCCCCGGAGAAGGGTCCGCAGACGGAACCGGAGAGGGGTTCGGCGTCGGACCCGGCCCCGGCGGCGGGATCGGCCCCGGCGGCCGGGTCGGCCGGGGCGGCATCTGAAAGGGGTACGCCGGAGACGGTGGCCGCCGGTTCGGCGGCGGACTCGGCGGCCTCCACGGCCCCTGCGGACTCGGCCGACGCGACGTCACTCCAGGGCCAGGGCCAGGGCCACGGCCACGGCCGACACGGTGAGCCGTCCGGGGTCGGCCCCGCCGGGGTCGGCACCGTGCGCGGTGAGCCCGCCGGTGGTGGCCCGGTCGGCGCCGATTCGGGTGGTGGGGCGTCAAAGCACGGACAGGGCACGGACGGTGAGCCGGTGCTCGTCGACGGGCCGCGCGAGCCCGCGCCGCCGCGGCGGCGCCGTACCGCGCTGGTTGCCTCCCTCGTCGTGGCCGCGGTGGTCGGAGCCGTGGCGCTCGCCTTCATCCTGCCCTCCGGCGGGGGCGAGAGGCACGCGAGCGACCAGGAGACACCCGCCGGCGAGGTGAGCAAGGGCGTGGCGGCCACCGTGGATCCCTCGGCGAAGGACTCCGCCTCCCCTTCCCCGAGCGGTACGAGCCACAAGCCGTCCCCCTCCCCCAGCGAGTCCGCCAGGACCTCACCCAGCACCTCGAAGGACCCCGGCGGACAAGGCGGCGGCAAGCCGGGCGGAGCCGGGGCCGGCGGTGACAGCACCGCCGCACCGCTGAACGTCGCCGTCCGCCCGTACTACTACGACAGCCCGTGCAGCCAGCATTTCCTCGTGGACAAGGAACCCGAGCAGGTCGGCCCGCCCGCGGACGAGCAGACCGCGCTGCGTTGGGCCGACGCCTACGGCGCGGTCTCCTCGGGGGAACAGTGGGTCGCCCTGACCATTCAGGGCACCGGACAGGAGACGGTCGTCCTGGAGTCGCTGCACGTACGCGTCGTCTCCAAGCGCGCCCCGCTCGCCTGGAACGACTACGCGATGGGGAACGGCTGCGGCGGTGGCGTCGAGACCAAGTCGTTCAGCGTCGACCTCGACCAGGGCAGCCCCACGGTCGTCCCCAAGAGCGGCCAGCGCGATTTCCCGTACAAGGTCAGCGAGACGGACCCGGAGGTCTTCTACATCACCGCGGGCGTCCAGGCGCACGACGTCCGCTGGGACCTCAGCCTGGAGTGGTCCAGCGGCGACCGCCGCGGCACGGTGCAGATCAACAACGACGGCACCCCGTTCCGCACGAGCGCCGGCGTCGGCCGGCCGGAGTACGTCTATCCGCTGGGCGGCAGCGAGTGGATCAAGCCGGAGTACTGACCCCGCCCGCGCGCCGATCCGCGCCGACGGTCCCGACAGGAATGCCGGGCCCATCGGCGCGGAAGCGGCCCATGACGGGTCCTCACGACCCCTGGCCGGCGGCCGGCGGCGTCGGCGTCAGTCCTGGACTACGACGTTCGTGCCGGGGCCACCGGAGAGGGTGTCCTTGCCGGGGCCGCCGTACAGCTTGTCGTTGCCGCTGTTCCCGTAGATCGTGTCGTCGCCCTCGTCTCCGTACAGGACGTCGTCGCCCTTGCCTCCGTAGATGAAGTCGTTGCCGGCTCCGCCATGGATGATGTCGTCGCCGTCGCCGCCGGTCAGGCTCTGCCCTTCCGCGCCGCCGTGGATCTCGTCGTCACCGGCCCCGCCGTCGACGTCGCCCTTCGAGTTGATGGTGTCGTCGCCGTCGCCGCCCTGTGCGATGGTGCCTTCGCCTGCGTGGATCGTGTCGTCGCCCTCGTCGCCGAGCACCACCGTGTGCGCCCCCACGGTGAGGGTGTCGTCGCCCGTCCCGCCCCGGACCCCGTTGCCCAGGACGTCGCCCGATTCCGTGAGGGTGTCGTTGCCGGCGCCCAGGTCGATCGAGGCGAAGTAGTACGTCTGGTCGGTCTTGTTGTTGTACGTGACGACATCGTCGCGGTCACCGAGGGACATCTGGAGGGTGGCGTACGGGTCCTGGCTCTCCAGCCTGGCCACCGTGCAGGAGACCTTCGTGCGGTCCTGGGCGCTCGGGTACGAGCAGCCGCTGCCCGCGCTGATCGTGACGACGTCGTCGATGACGTACGTGATGTCGTCACCGCTCCGGGAGGCGGTGACGGCCACCTTGTTGGTCTGCTGCGCGGCGGCGGTGTAGGCGATCGCGTGACCGTCGAGCGCGGCGGTGGCCGACGGCGCGGCGGCACCGGCCGTACCGGCCAGCAGCAGCGGAGCGGCCAGCCCCGCGCCGAGAGCCAGTGCCGCCGAGGCGGCGCGTGAGATCCGGCCGGTGAGCATACGAGAGGGCATTGCATAACCTCCATAAGGAATATGTGGTCCCAACAACCATGTGGGACGGAGGAGTTATGCGCCGGGTTGCCTTCCCGTTCCGGTCGGATCACGTCGCCACCGGGGCGGCCAGGGCGCCACCGACGGCGGTGACCTGCGCCTTCGGGGCGGGCGAACAGAATTCGTGGAGATATTTCTTCAGGCGCGATTAAACTGGAATTCACCTCACGTCCGGCACATAATTTCCCTCCCTGTTTCATTCGGAGCTCTTCACCCGGAGTTCTTCATGTACGCCGCCAGCTTGCCGATGAGTCGGGCCGCGTCGTCCAGAGTGCGGGCCGTCTCGCCCAGTTCACCGGCCAGCAGCTCCTCCACATGACCGTCCTGCGGCTCCGCGTCGGACCACGGGCCGGGAACGGTCGTACCCCGGTATCCGGTGGGCTCGCCCCCGGCGGAGGTGCGGTAGCCCGTGAAGTCCGCGGCATCGGGGGTCGGGTGCGTGGTGGTCTCGCCCGCGAGGAATTCGACCCGCGAGAGCTGCGTCTCGTCGCCGCCCGCGTTACGGCTGATGGTGAGGCGGTAGCGGGTGTACGGCGTGGTGTTGGTGAAGTGGTACTCGTTCGTCCGGTAGCGCCCCAGGAAACGCTCGCCGCGGCGGGAGTCCAGGTCCGTCCAGGTGTGTCCGTCGTACGAACCGGCCAGCTCCCAGTCCTGCGGGTCCCGCTCCGGGGCGTCGTTCGCCGAGGTCAGCCGGTAGGCCGAGACCGCGGCCGGCGTGTCGAGAACGAATTCGAGATCGGCGGTCTCCTCGTGCGCCAGCCACTTGCTGCGGCCCCCGCGGAGCAGATTCTCCGCGACCTCGCCTGCCCGGTGGAACTCCTCGCTCGCCCGTACGTCGGTGACCGTACCCGTGACGTCGCGCAGCTCTCCGGTGGTGACCGTCTCCGGGGCGGGGGCCGCGGAACTCAGCGTGATGGAGGCGGTGTTGCCGAGCCTGTCCGTCCAGGACACGCGCTCCGGGAGAGCCCCGCCCGCGTCGAGCAGCAACCTCAGCTCACCGGACGGGGACCAGCTCTCGCCCTGCGCCTCCTCGGTCGAGAAGAGATGGAGCGGGGTACCGGCCGTGCCCTCGGGATAGGCGGAGCGCTCCATGAGTGTGCCGCGGTACTCGGCCGGCACCCCGTCGGCGGCCCGCCAGTGCCCCTGGAACCCCGACAGGTCGGTGCGGAGCCCGATCGCCGCCTCCGAGCCGTCGGCGCCGCGCCAGGCGAGATGCGCGGGGACGGCCCGCTCGCCGCCGTCGATGTGGAACAGGAGCCGGGGAGCGGGCTGCCACGCGACGGCGCCGCGGGCGCGGCGCTCGGTGCTGAACGCGAGGACCGAGCGGCCGGCCGACCTGGCCGCCAGCGCCCGCCCGGCCCGGCCGCTGTCGTGCGCCGGGTCCACGGTGACGGCACGCAGCCGGAGCAGCCCCTGCGCTGCCTGCGGGTTGTGTATCTCCAGGATGTTGTCGCCGGGCACCAGCAGATCGCCCGGCGCGGTGAGCACGGTCTCCTGGGGCGCGCCGCGTCCGGGCCCCGCCGGAGCGGCCGACCGGTCGCCGGACGCCTCGCCGCCGAGCAACCCGTCGTTGGGTACCTCGCCGTTGAGCACCTCGCCGGTGAGCGCCCTGCCGCTGAGTACCTTGCCGTTGAGCCGGACGTCCATCGGCGCGTCGCCGCCGAGCGTGGTGACCGTCACGACGGCCTCGGCGATGTCCTCCCGCTCGTCCACCGTGAAGTCCAGCTTGATGTACCCGCCACCGCCCAGCGCGAGATGCGAGGAGGCGATCCCGCACCGGTGGTGACCGATGACTGCGTTCGACAGCCTGGCCGGGCGGGCGGAGAAATCAGCGAAAACCGGGTCCATGCGCGTTCCTGACGTCGTGCGGTTCCGGCCCGTACGACACACGGGCGGCGGCATTTCCAGAACCGTACCCGGGCCCACTGACAACAGCCCCGGACGCCAACTCGGCTGCCCTCAGAAGGACTTGCCCCTAGGAGAACTTCCCTAGGGGGTACGCGAAAGGCGAACGCGAAGGGTGTACGCGGATCCCTGGGCAAGGGAAAGGGCCCGTACGACCGAAGTCGTACGGGCCCTTCCCTAGGTTGCTCCGAGGAGCCACCAGGCCGGACCGGACCGCGAGGTCCGATCAGATCGACAATTACTTGTTGATCTTGGTGACCTGGCCGGCGCCGACGGTCCGGCCACCCTCACGGATGGCGAACTTGAGGCCCTCCTCCATGGCGACGGGCTGGATCAGCTCGACCGTCATGACGGTGTTGTCGCCCGGCATGACCATCTCGGTGCCCTCGGGGAGGGTCACGACGCCGGTCACGTCCGTGGTACGGAAGTAGAACTGCGGGCGGTAGTTGTTGAAGAAGGGGGTGTGACGGCCACCCTCGTCCTTCGACAGGATGTAGGCCTGGGCCTCGAAGCTGGTGTGCGGCGTGACCGAACCCGGCTTGATGATGACCTGGCCGCGCTCGACGTCCTCGCGCTTGATGCCACGGAGGAGCAGACCGACGTTCTCACCGGCCTGGCCCTCGTCGAGCAGCTTGCGGAACATCTCGATGCCGGTGACCGTGGTGGTGGTCTTCTCGGTCTTGATACCGACGATGTCGACGGTCTCGTTGACCTTGAGGACACCACGCTCGATACGACCGGTGACGACGGTGCCACGACCGGTGATCGTGAAGACGTCCTCGATCGGCATCAGGAACGGCTTGTCGACGTCACGCTCGGGCTGCGGGATGGACTCGTCGACGGCCTTCATCAGGTCGAGGACGGTCTTGCCCCACTCGGCGTCGCCCTCAAGGGCCTTGAGCGCGGAGACCTTGACGACCGGCAGGTCGTCGCCCGGGAACTCGTACTCGGAGAGCAGCTCACGGACCTCGAGCTCGACGAGCTCAAGGATCTCCTCGTCGTCCACCATGTCGGCCTTGTTCAGCGCGACAACGATGTACGGCACGCCGACCTGGCGGGCCAGGAGCACGTGCTCCTTGGTCTGCGGCATCGGGCCGTCGGTGGCGGCGACCACGAGGATGGCGCCGTCCATCTGCGCCGCACCCGTGATCATGTTCTTGATGTAGTCCGCGTGACCGGGGCAGTCGACGTGCGCGTAGTGACGCGACTCCGTCTGGTACTCGACGTGCGCGATGGAGATCGTGATACCGCGCTGGCGCTCCTCAGGAGCCTTGTCGATCTGGTCGAAGGCCGAGGCCTCGTTCAGGTCCGGGTACGCGTCGTGCAGCACCTTGGTAATGGCGGCCGTGAGGGTCGTCTTACCGTGGTCGATGTGACCGATGGTGCCGATGTTGACGTGCGGCTTAGTCCGCTCGAACTTCGCCTTCGCCACTGGGGTCCTCCTGGAGTGGTTCTGTACGCCTTACTCATCGGCGCCAGGTGATCTTTGCTGGGATGCCGGGGCCCGGGGCTCCCCCTCCGTACTCAGCGGTACGGCGGGGAGGCCCCAGGGCTTGCCGGTGACAAGCCTAAAGCGTCAACTCGGTCGAGTTACTCGCCCTTGGCCTTCGCGATGATCTCCTCGGCGACGTTCCGGGGAACCTCGGCGTAGGAGTCGAACTGCATCGAGTAGCTTGCGCGACCCGAGGTCTTGCTGCGGAGGTCTCCGACGTAGCCGAACATCTCCGAAAGCGGCACCAGACCCTTGACGACCTTGGCGTTCGCCCGGTCCTCCATGGACTGGATCTGCCCACGGCGGGAGTTGATGTCGCCGATCACATCACCCATGTAGTCCTCGGGCGTGGTGACCTCGACGGACATCATCGGCTCAAGGAGTACGGGAGACGCCTTGCGGGCGGCTTCCTTGAACGCCTGCGAACCGGCGATCTTGAAGGCCAGCTCGGAGGAGTCGACCTCGTGGTAGCCACCGTCGAGGAGCGTGAGGCGCACGCCGGTCATCTCGTAACCGGCCAGGATGCCGAACTGCATGGCCTCCTGAGCACCGGCGTCCACCGAAGGGATGTACTCCTTCGGGATACGCCCACCGGTGACCTTGTTCACGAACTCGTACGGAACGTCGCCGTCCGTGATGGGCTCGATCATGATCTGCACCTTGGCGAACTGCCCGGTGCCACCGGTCTGCTTCTTGTGCGTGTAGTCCACGCGCTCGACGGTCTTGCGGATCGTCTCACGGTAGGCGACCTGCGGCTTGCCGACATTCGCCTCGACGCGGAACTCGCGCCGCATGCGGTCGACCAGCACCTCAAGGTGGAGCTCGCCCATACCGCCGATGACGGTCTGGCCGGTCTCCTCGTTGCTGTGCACCTGGAAGGAGGGGTCCTCCTCCGCGAGCCGCTGGATGGCCACACCCAGCTTCTCCTGGTCACCCTTGGACTTGGGCTCGATCGCGACCTCGATCACCGGCGCCGGGAAGTCCATGGACTCCAGGATCACCGGGCTCTTCTCGTCGCACAGCGTCTCACCGGTGGTGGTCTGCTTCAGGCCCATGACGGCGACGATGTCGCCGGCGCCCACCGACTCGATCTCCTCACGCTTGTTCGCGTGCATGCGGTAGATCTTGCCGATGCGCTCCTTGCGGCCCTTCACCGAGTTCAGCACCGCGGTGCCGGACTCCAGCTTGCCGGAGTACACACGGACGAAGGTGAGCTTGCCGAGGTGCGGGTCGCTCATGATCTTGAACGCCAGCGCCGACAGCGGCTCGTCCACGGAGGGCTTGCGCGCGACGACCTTCTCCGGGTCCTTCACGTCGTGGCCCTCGATGGCCTCGACGTCCAGGGGGGTCGGGAGGTAGCGCACGACCGCGTCGAGCAGGGGCTGGACGCCCTTGTTCTTGAACGCGGTGCCGCAGAAGACCGGGGTGATGGTGGTGCCGTCGGACTTGCCGGAGGCGATGGTGATACGACGGATCGCCGCGTAGAGCTGCTCCACGGTGGGCTCGACGCCCTCCAGGTACAGCTCCATCAGCTCGTCGTCGTTCTCCGAGACGACCTCGAGCAGCTTGCCGCGCCACTCCTCGGCCGCCTCGGTGTGCGTCGCGGGGATGTCGACGATGTCGTACATCTCGCCCTTGGCGGCCTCGGCGGACCAGACAAAGGCCTTCATCGTCACGAGGTCGACGACGCCCTTGAAGTCCATCTCGGCACCGATCGGAAGCTGCATGACGATCGGGACCGCGCCCAGGCGGTCCTCGATCATCTCGACGCAGCGGTGGAACTCCGCGCCGGTCCGGTCGAGCTTGTTGACGAAGCAGATACGCGGCACGCCGTAGCGGTCCGCCTGGCGCCAAACGGTCTCGGACTGCGGTTCCACACCGGCGACACCGTCGAACACGGTGACGGCACCGTCGAGGACGCGGAGCGAACGCTCCACCTCGACCGTGAAGTCCACGTGACCCGGGGTGTCGATGATGTTGATGGTGTGGTCGACGTCGTCGAGCGGCCAGTGACAGGTCGTCGCGGCGGACGTGATGGTGATGCCGCGCTCCTGCTCCTGCTCCATCCAGTCCATCGTGGCAGCGCCGTCGTGGACCTCACCGATCTTGTAGCTCACACCGGTGTAGAACAGGATGCGCTCGGTGGTCGTCGTCTTGCCCGCGTCGATGTGGGCCATGATCCCGATGTTGCGGACCTTGGCCAGGTCAAGCGAAGTGGTGGCCATAAGGCTCAGTCTTCTCTCGGTCTCGATGTGGGTGCGACTACCAGCGGTAGTGCGCGAAGGCCTTGTTGGACTCGGCCATCTTGTGCGTGTCCTCACGCTTCTTGACCGAGGCGCCGAGACCGTTGGAGGCGTCGAGCAGCTCGTTCATGAGGCGTTCGGTCATCGTCTTCTCGCGACGGGCGCGGGAGTAACCCACGACCCAGCGCAGGGCGAGGGTGGCGGCGCGACCGGGCTTGACCTCGATCGGCACCTGGTAGGTGGCGCCACCGACACGGCGGGACTTGACCTCAAGCGTGGGCTTGACGTTCTCAAGCGCGCGCTTCAGCGTGATGACCGGGTCGTTGCCGGTCTTCTCGCGGAGGCCTTCCATGGCGCCGTACACGATCCGCTCGGCAGTGGAACGCTTGCCGTTGAGCAGAAGCTTGTTGATCAGCGACGTGACAAGAGGAGAACCGTAGACCGGGTCGATGATGACCGGGCGCTTCGGGGCGGGGCCCTTACGAGGCATTCTTACTTCTCCTTCTTGGCGCCGTAGCGGCTGCGGGCCTGCTTGCGGTTCTTGACACCCTGGGTGTCGAGGGAACCGCGGATGATCTTGTACCGAACACCCGGCAGGTCCTTCACACGGCCACCACGCACGAGCACGATCGAGTGCTCCTGCAGGTTGTGTCCCTCACCCGGAATGTAGGCCGTGACCTCGATGCCGGAGGTCAGACGCACACGCGCGACCTTACGGAGCGCCGAGTTCGGCTTCTTCGGGGTGGTCGTGAAGACACGCGTGCAGACGCCACGGCGCTGAGGGGATCCCTCAAGAGCGGGCGTCTTGTTCTTCTCGACCTTGTCCTGCCGGCCCTTCCGGACCAGCTGCTGGATCGTAGGCACTACTTCTCCGGTTTCTGTGTGCCGTCAGTGGAACTAACCTGGAACACCACCGACCCACGCGGTCGGGTGTGTCGAATACTGCAAAGCCCTCGCCGAGAGCGAGGAAGGCGCAGATTGCGGTGGCCCGTACTCGAACTCCTCGTGCGGCTGAGGACACGCACAGGAGCCCAGGCACACCCCAGGCACAAGGTCTGAGCGTACCTACCTCATCGACTCCGGTCAAAACAAATGCCGTGCGCTCAGACACGCCGGGCGCGCCATGAGAACAAGCTTCCTTCTCTGTTTCCCTGTTTACCCCTGACACCTCCCCTGTTTCCCCGCGACACCCCGCTTTGGACGCGCCTCAGTCACACTCAGTACCTTGTCCGTCACCAGGCGATCGGGGGACTCCATGACGGCATCAGAGCCGCCGGAGGGTACGGGGCTGGACGACCAGGTGCCGTTTCTGGCCAGGCTGGAACGCGAGGACCGAACGGCACTGCTGGCACTCGGCACACCTCTCCGTTTCATCCCGCGTATCCCGCTGATCCAGCAGAACGAGCCTTCCGCCCATGTGCTGCTCATCCTGCGCGGCTGGACGAAGGTGACGGCCTCCGCCGCCAATGGGTACGAGGCGCTGCTCGCCCTCCGTGGTCCGGGCGACATCGTCGGGGAGTCCGCCGCGCTCACCGGTCGGTCGAGGGCGGCGACCGTCACCGCGCTGGAACCGGTGGAGGCCGTCGCGGTGGAGCACGACCGTTTCCGGGACCATCTCGCGCGTTCGCCGCAGCTCGCGCTGAAGCTGCTGGCCCTCACCGCCGACCGCACCCGGGCCGCCGACCGGCGGCGGCTGGAATTCGCCTCTATGAGCGTGCGGGAACGGTTCGCCGTGCTGCTGCTCGATCTGGCGCGCAGCCACGGCAGGCGCACGGACGAGGGCATCGAGTTGTCCGTGCCACTGAGCAAACAGGAGCTGGCGGGGGCGGTCGGTGCTTCCCGGGAAATGGTGCAGCGGGAACTCAAGGACCTGCGGGAGCGGCGGGCAGTGGTCACCGGACGGCGAACGCTCCTGATCCTGCGGCCCGAGGTACTGCGACGGATCGCGCACGGCCATCAGTGAGCGCCCGCACAGTGAGCACCCGCGTCACACAGTGACCCTGGGCCCGTATGGCCATGAGTGAGCACTCATGTCACTTCAGTGACTCTGTGCATACCGTCACACTTCTTCTGCGTCATCCGTCCTCACCGCCAGAAGCGCTCCACCGCCACTCTGCTCTCGGCATCGCCACACAGGACCACCCGAAGCCGTACGCCGGAGCGCACCGAGAGGCACGCATGACCGACCCCGTGAGCCGCACGATTCTGCTGCTCGACATCGAGAAGTTCAGCGATCGCGACGATGTGGAGCAGACCTATCTGCGCCGCATGCTCTACGACATCACCGACCGGGTCCTCGATGCGGCCGGCATCGACGAACCGCGACGGCGACGCGATGACCGAGGTGACGCGGTGACGGAGGTGATCGACGCCAACGCGTCGGTGGCCCGGTTGCTGAGGTCCCTCCTGACCGAACTGCCGATGCACCTGAAGGCAACCAACCGGATGGCGTCGAGCTCCGCGCAGATCCGGCTGCGGACGGTCCTCGCGACCGGGTACGTGGCACTCGACGCGCATAACGTCTGGGTCGGCTCCGACCTCAACCACGCCTACCGGCTGCTCGACGCGAATGTGTTACGTGAGGCGCTGCGCGAGCGGTCCGACGACTTCGTGCTCTGTGTCTCGGAGCAGGTGCACGCCGGGATCGTGCGCCACGACCACGCCGGTATCCCGGCGGCGGACTTCCACCCCGTCACCGTGGACAGCAAGAACGGGCCACTGCCGGCCTGGCTGCACGGCCCGGTGCCGAAGGGGAAGGCCGGCGCTCCGGCCGAGGCCGGAGCGGGCACCGCGGGTTCCGGCGCCGGGACGGCGGACCCACGGCCGGCGGCCGCCCCCGGCCTGCCCGGCGCGCAGTTCGGTGGCGGTCTGGTCGCGGGCGACAACCACGGGATCTCGGCCGGGCAGATCACCGGTGACATCCATTTCGGCGGAAACAGCAGCGGCAACAGCGGCGGCCGGGGTGAACGCGCGTGAGTGCTCAGGAGCCGGAGGCCACGGGGCCCCAGGACCCGGCCACGGGCGAGAAGCCCACCGACCCGGCCGCCACGGGCCCGGAGGACCAGGAGAAGGCCGCAGAGGAGCCCGACCAGCCGCAGGAGGCCTGGGCGGCCAGGCGGGACCTGTACGACCACACGCCCCGGAGCATGCGGTTCGGCCCGGACGCCCGGTTCGGCGGCGGGCTGATAGGCGCGGACAACCACGGTGTCAGCGCGGGCCGGATCGCCGGCGACGTGATCATGGGCAGCAAGACCGAGGTCTTCTACCAGTTCGGTGGCGGCACGGCACACTCCTCCGGAGAGGTGCCCCCGGCCACCCTGGAACGCCTTGCCGGTTGCTTCGTCGCCGACGAGACCGCGTTCGCCGCGCTGACCGAACGGTTACGCACCGAGCGCGTCCTTGTGCTCTCGGGGCCGCACTTCACCGGGCGGCGCACCGCGGCCCTGATGCTGCTGCACCGTCTGGGCGCCGCACCGGTGCGCGCGCTGGACCGGACGACCAGGCCCAGCGCGCTCGCCGAGCAGCTGGGCGATGGCGGGCATGTGCTCTGCGACCTGATCACCGAGCGCGAGCGGCCGCTGCGCGAGGCCGACCTGCTGGCCGTCCGGGACCGGCTGACCAAGCAAGACGGCGCGTATCTGGTGGTGACCGTGGGGCCCCGCGCCGCGTTGGAGGACATCCCGGTCACCACCTGGCGGCCGCCCACGCCCGCCGCGGTGCTGGAGGCGCACCTCAGAGTTCGGGCCCCCGCCGAGGACATACCGAAACTCCTGTCGCTGCCCGCCGTGGCCGAGTTCCTGAAACGGGGCCACCAGTTACGTGAGGCGGCCCGCTACGCGGAGGTACTTGCCCGGTACGCGACAAGGCAGGCCGATGAACAGGAGATCGAGCGGTTCTCCCTGGCCGCCCTCGAAAGCCAGGTCCAGGAGTGGTTCGAGGAGGACGAGGCCACTCTGCACCTGCGGGACAAGGCGTTCCTGGTCGCCCTCGCCGCCTTCGACGGCGGCTCGTACGCGCTGACCGCCGAGCTGAGTGATCTGCTCTACGGCTTTCTGCAGAAAACCGAGAACTCCTACCTGCCGTCCGCCGTCCCGGTGTTCGGCACCCATATCGGCAAGCGGCTCCAACTGGCGAGGGCCATTCGGTACCCGGAGGAGGAGCACACCGAGTGGGGTCCGGTGATCCAGCTCAAGGCCCGCTTCCAGGACGACCGGGCCGCCCTGGTGCTGCTGCGTGAGGTGTGGACCGGCCATCCGTCCGCCCGGCCCGCGCTGGTCGACTGGCTGCAGCGGCTCGCGGGCGACGGCCGCCCGCTGGTGCGCACCCGAGCGGCCGCCGCCGTCGCCGTCCTCGCCCACACCGACCTGCCCTCCGCGATGGCCCTGGTCATCGAGCCATGGGCGACCTCCACGCGCTTCCGGCACCGCCTCGTCGCCGTCAACTCCCTGGTCCTCACGCATCTGCTCGAAACGCCGAATGTGCCGCGCATCATCGACTCCTGGTGTGTCAGCGACGACGAGCGGCTGTGCTGGGTGGCAATCCGGGCACACGGTCTGATCGGCCCCGAGCGGCCGGTGGAGGCGCTCGCGGCGCTGCGCGGCGCGGCCCGGCGCCAGCAGGGCAAGGACGAGCCCGACGAACTGCTGCTCGCCGAACTCGCCCAGTCCACAGAGCTGTTGCTGCTCTCCCCGGTCGGCGACCACGTTCTCGCCGAACTGCTCAGAACCCTGCGCGACGACCGGGCCGTCCTCGACCTCGCGCTCAACGGTTTCGTCGGCGCCTGCAAGCGGACCGCGCAGGACGAGCCGTACGGACGCCCCCTGGTCCTGGACTGGTACGCGCAGGCCACCACCGAGCGGCCCGAGGCCGCCCGGGCCATCGCCGAGCTGTGGCGGGCCGCACTGGGCGACCGCGGGCACACCGGCCCCGCGCTCGATGTCCTGCGCCGCTGGGTACTTGCCGCAGACCGCGATCCCGCGGCCGAGCGGGCACTCGCCGCGCTGCTGCCCGCGCTGGTCACCTCCGCGCCGGAGCACCGGCGCCTCGACCATCTGCTGCGCACCATGCCCGGCGAGGACGGAGCTCCCCCGCCGCCCGCGGCCGGCCGCCTGCTGACCGTCCTGCCGCCTCGCTGAACCCGTACCTCTCAAGGAGATCCACACCATGGCCGACTTACGCCGACCGCCCGAGTGGGAGCAGCCAGCCGACCGTCACACGGAGTTGATCGACCCCGTGATCACCGTACGGCAGCTCTCACGATTCGAGTTCGCCCGCAAGCTGCTCACCCGGATCGACCACGCCCTGGTTTTCTCGACCCCCAAGGGCTCGTACGACACCTACCTGCCGCCGCTGCGCCCGACCCGCGCGGAGGCCGCGTCCAGGCGGTACACCTCGGTGTACGAAGTCGACATGGGCGTCCATCCCGTGCGGGCGGAACTCACTCTGCCCAGCGACAACGACGCCTTCGAGTTCGGGGTGATCGTCGATCTGTCGTGGCAGGTCGACGATCCCGCACGCTTCGTGGCCGGCGGCCACCGGGATGTCCCGCGGCTGCTGCTCGGCGAGCTGGAGCAGGCGGCCCGCCCGGTGGCCCGGCGCTTCGCCATCGCCGACAGCGCGGCGGCCGAGCAGGAGATGCTGCGCGCGGTGGCCGCGTGGGGCCCGCTCGGCTCCGTTGCCGGCCTCAGAGTGTCGTGGACCGCGCGGCTGCGCCGGGACCAAGAGAACATCGACCACCAGCTGCGGATGCAGGCCATCCACCACAGCGCGGCCGAGCAGATCCTCGCGCAGCAACGCGGTATGGACGTCGACATGGAACTGGACCGGCGTAACCGCCAACAGGACGCGCTCCAGGTGGGCCGCGCCTTGGACTACGGGCGGCAGCAGCAGGACCTGGTCCTCCAGCAGCAGCAGTGGCAGCACGAGCACGCCATGCTGCAGGCCCGCCAGCAGGTGGAGATGCAGAAACTCGAGGCGGAGAAGGTCGCCTTCTACCAGTGGCATCTGGAGCAGGGCGGGGTGCACGCCTGGGCCCTGCACCTTGCGCAGCACCCCGAGGATTCCCAGCTGGTCATGAACAGCATGCGTGAGGACCAGCTCCGGCTCATTCAAGCCCAGATAGACCTCGCCAACCAGCTGATCGGCGGCGACAGCGCGGAGGACTACGAGCTGGAGGCACCCAAGCAGCTCGCGCTGCGCACCGTGAGCAACATCCTCAACCAGCACCTGCCGGGGGTGCCTCAGCAGGGATACACCACCCCGCAACTCCCGCCCTATCCAGGGCAGGCGCAGCCCGGCACAGCCACAGGACAGGAGCCCGCGCACAGGCCGGCCCCGCACGGGACACCGCCCCTGCCACCCCGGTCCCCGGAGCCGGGCACACCGCCACCGCCGGACTTCCCGCCCTCGGACGCGCACGCGCAGGCCGGCGCCACCTCGGCACAGCCCGTACCGGAACCCGCACCGCCCGCGCAGGACGCCGTCCCCGGCCCGCCGCAGTCGCCTGTGCCCGGCGGCCTGTACGCCCACCCGGCGGCTCGGCAAGCGGCCCCGTACACCGCCCCGATGCCCCAGCAGCCCTCTCCCTACGGCGCTCCCCTGCCCCAACGGCCCACCGCGGCCGGCACCTTCGAGGGCTGGCAACCGCCACCCGGGTATGGCAGCCCGCCCGTCGTACCGGCCCCGGGCGCACCGCCGCCCGACTCCGCCACCCCCGCTCCCCCCGCACCGCGGCAGCCCTCCGCCGAAGCCGCGGTGGAAGGGCGCGGCGACGCGTCCGAGAGCGGCGCCCAGTGACCGTGTCCGCCCGCTGACGTCCCTACCACCCCACGCTCGCGCTCACCGATAAGGATGACCATGTCCCAGCCGCCCGAACCCCAGTACCCGGGCACCCCTCCCCAGCCGCCCCCCTACCCCGGAGGCCACGCTCAGCCGCCCCCGCCGCCCCCGTACCCCACGTCGCCACCCCTTCCCCAGCCTCCGCACGCTCCGGACGATCTCGACTACCAGACCGGCCGCGGGAAGCGGGCATACTACAAGGCGCACCAGCGCGGCGCCGACGCCACCGCTCTGGGGCAGCTCGCGCTGTATCTGCCCGGGTTCCTGATGAGCCTTTTGATGGTGTTACTGGTGACCGGAATCCTGGAGGCCGTGGTGGGCCTGCCTTACTGGATTCCGACTCTGGCCTGGATCGTCTCGGGCGCCCTGGTCTTCCACCGGCCGGCCGAGGACTGCTTCGCCCGGTATCTGCTGAAGCTGCGGCGCCCGATGCCTCAGGAGGCGGCCCGGCTGCAGCCGGTGTGGCAGGAGGTCACCGCCCGCGCGGGGGTCGACGGCCACCGCTACGAGCTGTGGATCGAGAACAGCCAGGACCTCAACGCGTACGCCGCGGCGGGGCATATCGTCGGCGTCACCCGGTTCGCCCTGGAGAGGCTGCCGAGCGCCCAGCTCGCCGCCGTGCTCGCCCATGAACTCGGCCACCACACGGGCGGGCACGCCTGGACGTCCCTGCTCGGATACTGGTATTCACTGCCCGGCCGGGTGGCGTGGCGGGTGATCAACTGGGTCGTGGTCTTCACGGTCACGATCACCAGCTATGTCTCCTACCTGGCCACGGCCGTGCTGATCCTGGTGATCGGTATTCTCACCCTGGCCACGATCACCGTGCTGTACGGGCTGCCGCTCGTGCTGCTCGCCGTCCCCTATCTGATAGCCGCCGTCGGCCGCCGCGCCGAGCTGAAGGCCGACGAGTACGCCGCGGTACACGGCTTCGCGCCGAAGCTCGCGGAGGTCCTGCACACCATGCACGGCATGGAGCTCCAGACCCAGCACTACGCCGCTGCCGCCGGGAAGCCGCTCGCCGATCCCGGCACCCTGGCCAAGCTGCTCGCCACCCACCCGGACTACCCGACCCGGCTGCTGAGGCTGCAGCCGTATCTCCGGGCTCCGCGCTGAAAGACGCCGCCGCGAGACGCCGAAGGGCGCCCCACCCCGTACGTGACGGAGTGGGGCGCCCTTCAGCAGACGTACGCCTTACTGGTTGTACGGACCGTAGTCGTAGTCCTCCAGCGGAACGGCCTGGCCGGAGCCCGTGCCGAACGGCGAGTAGTCGATGTCGTCGTAGCCGACGGCCGAGTACATCGCGGCCTTGGCCTCCTCGGTCGGCTCGACCCGGATGTTGCGGTAGCGGGAGAGACCCGTACCGGCCGGGATGAGCTTACCGATGATGACGTTCTCCTTGAGGCCGATCAGGGAGTCCGACTTGGCGTTGATCGCCGCGTCGGTCAGGACCCTGGTCGTCTCCTGGAAGGACGCCGCCGACAGCCACGACTCGGTGGCCAGCGACGCCTTGGTGATACCCATGAGCTGCGGACGGCCGGAGGCCGGGTGGCCGCCTTCCGTGACCACACGGCGGTTCTCGGTCTCGAACCTCGACCGCTCCACCAGCTCGCCGGGCAGCAGCTCCGCGTCACCCGACTCGATGATCGTCACACGGCGCAGCATCTGCCGGATGATGATCTCGATGTGCTTGTCGTGGATCGACACACCCTGCGAGTTGTAGACCTTCTGGACCTCGCCGACCAGGTGGACCTGGACCGCGCGCTGACCGAGGATCCGCAGCACGTCGTGCGGGTTGGTGGCGCCGACGGTGAGCTTCTGGCCCACCTGGACGTGGTCGCCCTCGCCCACGAGCAGACGGGCACGCTTCGAGATCGGGAACGGCGTCTCGTCGCTGCCGTCGTCCGGGGTGACGACGAGCTTCTTGGTCTTCTCGGTCTCCTCGATACGGACGCGGCCTGCCGCCTCCGAGATCGGGGCGACACCCTTGGGCGTACGGGCCTCGAAGAGCTCGACGACTCGGGGCAGACCCTGCGTGATGTCGTCACCGGCCACACCACCGGTGTGGAAGGTACGCATCGTGAGCTGGGTACCGGGCTCACCGATGGACTGGGCGGCGATGATGCCGACCGCCTCACCGATGTCGACCAGCTTGCCGGTGGCCAGCGAGCGGCCGTAGCAGAAGGCACAGGTGCCGACCGCGGACTCGCAGGTCAGGACCGAGCGGGTCTTGACCTCCTCGACCCCGGCGGCCACGACGGCGTCGATCAGGACATCGCCCAGGTCGACGTTGGCCGGCGCGATGACCTTGCCGTCGACGACGACGTCCTCGGCGAGCATCCGCGCGTACACGGACGTCTCGACGTCCTCCGCCTTGCGCAGCACACCGTCGGCGCCGCGCTCGGCGATCCGCAGCTTCAGGCCGCGGTCGGTGCCGCAGTCCTCCTCGCGGATGATGACGTCCTGCGAGACGTCCACCAGACGACGGGTCAGGTAACCCGAGTCGGCGGTACGCAGGGCGGTGTCGGCCAGACCCTTACGGGCACCGTGCGTGGAGATGAAGTACTCCAGCACGGACAGGCCTTCACGGAAGGACGCCTTGATGGGACGCGGGATCGTCTCGTTCTTGGCGTTGGACACCAGACCACGCATACCGGCGATCTGACGCATCTGCATCATGTTTCCACGAGCACCCGAGTTGACCATCATGAAGATGGGGTTGGTCTTCGGGAAGTTCGCGTTCATCGCCTCGGCGACCTCGTTGGTCGCCTTGGTCCAGATCGCGATGAGCTCCTGGGTGCGCTCGTCCTTGGTGATCAGACCGCGCTCGTACTGCTTCTGGACCTTCTCGTCCTGCGCCTCGTAACCCTGGACGATCGCCTTCTTCGCCTCGGGCACGACGACGTCGGAGATGGCGACGGTGACGCCGGAGCGGGTCGCCCAGAAGAAGCCGGCCGCCTTCAGGTTGTCGAGCGTCGCCGCCACGATGACCTTGGGGTAGCGCTCGGCGAGGTCGTTGACGATCTCGGAGAGCTGCTTCTTGCCAACCGAGTAGTCGACGAACGGGTAGTCCTCGGGCAGCAGCTCGTTGAAGAGCGCGCGGCCCAGGGTCGTCCGCAGCCGGAACGGGTCGCCCTGCTGCCACGGCACCGCGGTGCCGTCGGTGTCGGCCTCCTCGGAGACCGGCGGGGTCCAGCCGCGCGGCGGGATGGTGCCCACCGGGAAGCGGATGTCGACCTTGGCCTGGAGCGACAGCTCCCGGTTGTCGAACGCCATGGTGGCCTCGGCGGTGGAGCCGAAGGAGCGGCCCTCGCCCTTGACGGTGCGCTCTTCCTCGTCGGTGGTGAGGAAGAAGAGGCCGAGCACCATGTCCTGGGTGGGCATGGTGACCGGACGGCCGTCGGCCGGCTTGAGGATGTTGTTCGAGGACAGCATCAGGATGCGGGCCTCGGCCTGCGCCTCCGCGGAGAGCGGCAGGTGGACGGCCATCTGGTCACCGTCGAAGTCCGCGTTGAACGCGGTGCAGACGAGCGGGTGGATCTGGATGGCCTTGCCCTCGACGAGCTGCGGCTCGAACGCCTGGATGCCCAGACGGTGCAGGGTGGGCGCACGGTTCAGCAGCACCGGGTGCTCGGCGATGACCTCTTCGAGCACGTCGTACACGACCGTACGGCCGCGCTCGACCATGCGCTTCGCCGACTTGATGTTCTGCGCGTGGTTCAGGTCCACCAGGCGCTTCATCACGAACGGCTTGAAGAGCTCCAGCGCCATGGCCTTCGGCAGACCGCACTGGTGCAGCTTGAGCTGCGGGCCGACGACGATCACGGAACGGGCCGAGTAGTCGACACGCTTGCCGAGCAGGTTCTGACGGAAACGGCCCTGCTTGCCCTTGAGCATGTCGCTCAGGGACTTCAGCGGGCGGTTGCCAGGACCGGTGACCGGACGGCCGCGGCGGCCGTTGTCGAACAGCGCGTCGACGGCCTCCTGGAGCATCCGCTTCTCGTTGTTCACGATGATCTCGGGGGCACCGAGGTCGAGAAGACGCTTGAGGCGGTTGTTCCGGTTGATCACACGGCGGTACAGGTCGTTCAGGTCGGAGGTCGCGAAGCGGCCACCGTCGAGCTGCACCATCGGACGCAGGTCCGGCGGGATCACCGGCACGCAGTCCAGCACCATGCCCTTGGGGCTGTTGCTGGTCTGGAGGAACGCGGAGACGACCTTGAGGCGCTTGAGCGCACGGGTCTTCTTCTGCCCCTTGCCGGTACGGATGATCTCGCGGAGGCGCTCGGCCTCCTCGTCCAGGTCGAAGGACTCCAGGCGCTTCTGCAGCGCGGCGGCGCCCATCGAGCCGTCGAAGTAGGTACCGAAGCGGTCGCGCAGCTCGCGGTAGAGCAGCTCGTCGCCCTCCAGGTCCTGGACCTTGAGGTTCTTGAAGCGGTTCCACACCTCGTCGAGACGGTCGATCTCGCGCTGCGCGCGGTCCCGGAGCTGCTTCATCTCCCGCTCGGCGCCTTCGCGCACCTTGCGGCGCACGTCGGCCTTGGCGCCCTCGGCCTCCAGCTCGGCCAGGTCGGTCTCAAGCTTCTTGGCGCGGGCTTCGAGGTCGGAGTCGCGGCGGTTCTCGGTCTGCTGGCGCTCGACGGAGACATGCGCCTCCAGCGACGGCAGATCGCGCGTACGGCGCTCCTCGTCCACGAACGTGATCATGTACGCGGCGAAGTAGATGACCTTTTCGAGGTCCTTCGGCGCGAGGTCGAGCAGGTACCCGAGGCGCGAGGGCACGCCCTTGAAGTACCAGATGTGGGTGACGGGCGCGGCCAGCTCAATGTGGCCCATCCGCTCACGGCGCACCTTGGCGCGCGTGACTTCCACGCCACAGCGCTCACAGATGATGCCCTTGAAGCGGACACGCTTGTACTTGCCGCAGTAGCACTCCCAGTCCCGGGTCGGACCGAAGATCTTCTCGCAGAAGAGTCCGTCCTTCTCGGGCTTGAGCGTGCGGTAGTTGATGGTCTCCGGCTTCTTCACTTCGCCGTGCGACCAGGTCCGGATGTCGTCCGCGGTGGCAAGGCCGATCCGCAGCTCGTCGAAGAAGTTGACGTCGAGCACTTGTCGTCAATCCCTCTTTCGGGGGTTCGAGCCCCTCGCGTGAGCGAGTTGATGGGGCACTTCAGCAATGGTCTGAACGGGTCCGGGGAGAGCCGGCCGGATCGGGGATCCGGCCGGCGAACCCGTCAGACCTCTTCGACGCTGCTCGGCTCGCGCCGGGACAGGTCGATACCGAGCTCCTCCGCCGCGCGGAAGACGTCCTCGTCCGTGTCTCGCATCTCGATGGACATGCCGTCCGAGGACAGCACCTCCACGTTGAGGCAGAGCGACTGCATTTCCTTGATGAGCACCTTGAAGGACTCGGGAATGCCGGGCTCGGGGATGTTCTCGCCCTTGACGATGGCCTCGTAGACCTTCACGCGGCCGGTCACGTCGTCGGACTTGATCGTCAGCAACTCCTGGAGGGCGTACGCGGCGCCGTAAGCCTCCAGCGCCCACACCTCCATCTCACCGAAGCGCTGACCACCGAACTGAGCCTTACCACCCAGCGGCTGCTGGGTGATCATCGAGTACGGGCCGGTCGAGCGGGCGTGCAGCTTGTCGTCGACCAGGTGGTGGAGCTTGAGGATGTACATGTACCCGATCGAGATCGGGTCGGGGAACGGCTCACCGGAGCGGCCGTCGAACATCCGGGCCTTACCGGAGCCCTTGACCATCCGCTCGCCGTCGCGGTTCGGGATGGTCGACTCGAAGAGGCCCGAGATCTCGTCCTCGCGGGCGCCGTCGAAGACCGGGGTGGCGACATTGGTGCCGGGCGCGACCTCGTCGGCGCCGATGGCCTTCAGCCGCTCCATCCACTCCTCGTTGCCCTCGACCTTCCATCCCTGGCTGGCGAGCCAGCCGAGGTGGATCTCCAGGACCTGTCCCGGGTTCATTCGGGACGGGACACCCAGCGGGTTGAGGATGATGTCGACCGGGGTGCCGTCCTCCAGGAACGGCATGTCCTCGATCGGCAGGATCTTCGAGATGACGCCCTTGTTGCCGTGACGGCCGGCGAGCTTGTCGCCGTCCGTGATCTTGCGCTTCTGGGCGACGTAGACGCGGACGAGCTGGTTGACGCCGGGCGGCAGCTCGTCGCCCTCCTCGCGGTCGAAGACGCGGACGCCGATGACCTTGCCGACCTCGCCGTGCGGCACCTTCAGCGAGGTGTCGCGGACCTCACGGGCCTTCTCGCCGAAGATCGCGCGGAGCAGGCGCTCCTCCGGGGTCAGCTCGGTCTCACCCTTGGGCGTGACCTTGCCGACCAGGATGTCCCCGGCGACGACCTCGGCACCGATACGGATGATGCCGCGCTCGTCGAGGTCCGCGAGGACCTCCTCGGAGACGTTCGGGATGTCCCGGGTGATCTCCTCGGGGCCGAGCTTGGTGTCCCGGGCGTCGACCTCGTGCTCCTCGATGTGGATCGAGGAGAGGACGTCGTCCTGGACCAGCCGCTGGCTGAGGATGATCGCGTCTTCGTAGTTGTGGCCCTCCCACGGCATGAACGCCACGAGGAGGTTCTTGCCGAGCGCCATCTCACCCTGCTGGGTGGCGGGCCCGTCGGCGAGGACCTGGCTCTCGACGACCCGGTCGCCCTCGTTGACGACAACCTTCTGGTTGACCGAGGTGCCCTGGTTCGAGCGGGAGAACTTGGCGATGCGGTACGTGGTGTACGTGCCGTCGTCGTTGGTGACGGTGATGTAGTCCGCGGAGACCTCCTGGACCACACCCGCCTTCTCCGCCTTGACGACGTCACCGGCGTCGACCGCGCAGCGGTACTCCATGCCGGTGCCGACGAGCGGCGCCTCGGACGTGATCAGGGGCACGGCCTGACGCATCATGTTCGCGCCCATGAGGGCACGGTTGGCGTCGTCGTGCTCCAGGAAGGGGATCATCGCGGTCGCGACCGACACCATCTGGCGCGGCGAGACGTCCATGTAGTCGACGTCGTCGCCGGGGATGTAGTCGATCTCGCCGCCACGGCGCCGGACGAGGACGCGCGGCTCGGTGAACCGCATCTCCTCGGAGAGCGTCGCGTTGGCCTGGGCGATGACGAAGCGGTCTTCCTCGTCGGCCGTCAGGTAGTCGACCTCGTCGGTGACGACACCGCCGACGACCTTGCGGTACGGGGTCTCGATGAAGCCGAACGCGTTGATCCGGCCGTACGAGGCGAGCGAGCCGATCAGACCGATGTTCGGGCCTTCCGGCGTCTCGATCGGGCACATGCGGCCGTAGTGCGAGGGGTGCACGTCACGGACCTCGAAGCCGGCCCGCTCACGGGAGAGACCACCCGGGCCGAGGGCGTTGAGACGACGCTTGTGCGTCAGCCCCGACAGCGGGTTGTTCTGGTCCATGAACTGGGACAGCTGGCTGGTGCCGAAGAACTCCTTGATGGAGGCGACGACCGGCCGGATGTTGATCAGGGTCTGCGGCGTGATCGCCTCGACGTCCTGGGTGGTCATGCGCTCGCGCACGACGCGCTCCATACGGGCGAGACCCGTACGGACCTGGTTCTGGATCAGCTCGCCGACGTTACGGATGCGGCGGTTGCCGAAGTGGTCGATGTCGTCGGTCTCGACCATGATCGAGCGACCGGACTCACCCATCGTCTCGGTCTCGCCCGCGTGCAGCTTGACCAGGTACTTGATGGTGGCGATGACATCGTCGGTGGTGAGCACGCCGGCGTCCAGCGGCTCGTTCGCACCGAGCTTCTTGTTGACCTTGTAGCGGCCGACCTTGGCGAGGTCGTAGCGCTTCGGGTTGAAGTAGAGGTTCTCCAGCAGCGTCTGGGCCGCCTCGCGCGTCGGGGGCTCGCCCGGACGCAGCTTGCGGTAGATGTCGAGCAGCGCGTCGTCCTGGCCCTGGGTGTGGTCCTTCTCCAGGGTGGCGCGCATGGACTCGTACTCGCCGAACTCCTCCAGGATCTGCTCGGTCGTCCAGCCGAGAGCCTTGAGGAGGACGGTCACGGACTGCTTGCGCTTGCGGTCGATACGGACACCGACCATGTCGCGCTTGTCGATCTCCATCTCCAGCCAGGCACCCCGGGACGGGATGATCTTGGCGGAGAAGATGTCCTTGTCGGACGTCTTGTCGATGGAGGAGTCGAAGTACACGCCCGGCGAGCGGACGAGCTGCGACACCACGACACGCTCGGTGCCGTTGATGACGAAGGTGCCCTTGTTGGTCATGAGCGGGAAGTCGCCCATGAAGACCGTCTGGGACTTGATCTCGCCGGTCTCGTTGTTGGTGAACTCGGCGGTCACGAAGAGCGGGGCGGCGAACGTGAAGTCGCGGTCCTTGCACTCGTCGATCGAATTCTTCGAGGGCTCGAAGCGGTGGTCGCGGAAGGTCAGCGACATCGACCCGGAGAAGTCCTCGATCGGGGAGATCTCCTCGAAGATCTCCTCCAGACCGGACTTCCTGGGGACGTCCTGCCCACTCTCGACAGCCGCCTCGACACGAGCCTTCCAGGCGGGGTTGCCGAGCAGCCAGTCAAAGCTCTCGGTCTGGAGCGCCAGGAGGTTCGGAACCTCAAGCGGCTCCTTGATCTTTGCAAAGGAGATGCGCAGCGGGGCAGTGCTTGCGCCGTTGTTCGTATTCGTGGTCGAGGCGTTGCGCGAGGCGGCCAAGAGGGGGTCCTTCCGAGGGCTCGGACTCACTACGCGCGTACCGGTGTCCCAAGCCGGACATCGAGAGAGAAAGCCCAGTTCAGAGCTGTTCAATCACCGATGCTCATGCGAGGGGGTGCCCCTGGTGACGGGCAGGGAGCAGCTAACAGGCAGCGCAAAGGGTCAGTGTAGCCACTTGGCACACTGATGTCCAGAGCCGGTTTTCCGACACCCTCGTTGTTCTCAACACCCTTGTCTCAACCGCTGCAAGCCTCGCGCCGTAGGCGCACACCATTACTGCCCTCTTCGTCACCGATCCATGCCTCGGATCCGGATCGATTGTGACGACGCGTCCTGAGAATTGCGCGCTCCGTGCGGTTCGTCAAGGCCCCCCACCCCATGCGGAAGGTCACTCGGCGGGCGGTGGCACGGCGATGATCACGATACCCGCCGTCGCACGAAGAGCAAGGCAGCCCCTGCGGGAACGCGGAAGGGCGACCACCCGACTGGGTGATCGCCCTTCATGTCAACGCCGCGCCGCGGGGCACCACGAACGTGGTGCCCTACGGCGCCGGGACTGTCCCCGTGCGCCCGGGAAGCCCTCGCGGGCCCCTCAGCGGCCGGTGACGGACCCGTACGGGGTCACTTGACCTCGACGGAGGCGCCGGCGGCCTTGAGGGACTCGGCAGCCTTCTCGGCGGCCTCCTTGGCGACCTTCTCGACGACGGGCTTGGGGGCGCCGTCCACGAGGTCCTTGGCCTCCTTGAGGCCCAGGGAGGTGAGCTCGCGCACGACCTTGATGACCTGGATCTTCTTCTCGCCGGCACCCGTGAGGATGACGTCGAACTCGTCCTGGACCTCTTCCTCCGCGGCGGCGACAGCGGCGCCACCGGCGGCGGCAGCGGCGACCGGGGCGGCGGCCGTGACGTCGAACTTCTCCTCGAAGGCCTTCACGAAGCCGGAGAGCTCGATGAGGGTCATGTCCTCGAACTGCGCGAGCAGCTCGTCCTGGGTGAGCTTCGCCATGATGGCGGTCCTTCCACTAATTCGGCTGGTGCCGTATGTACAGTTCCGCGGGCGTACCGGCCCGCTGTGACCGACCGGGTGTGATCACCCGGGACCGAGCGTGATTACTCGGAGTCGGCCTCGACGGGGGCCGGCGTACCGGCACCGTCCTGCTCTTCCTTCTGGGCACGAAGAGCTTCCGCGGTGCGGACGAACTTCGACGGGAGCGCCTGGAAGAGAGCGGCAGCCTGCGACTGCTTGCCCTTCATGGCACCGGCCAGCTTGGAAAGCAGAACCTCACGGGACTCGAGGTCCGCGAGCTTCTTGATCTCGTCGGCGCTGAGCGCCTTGCCGTCAAGGACGCCGCCCTTGATGACGAGATTCGGGTTGTCCTTGGCGAAGTCACGAAGACCCTTCGCCGACTCCACCGGGTCACCGGTGACGAAGGCAACCGCCGTCGGACCCGCGAAGAGGTCGTCCAGCGCGTTGATCCCGGCCTCGTTGGCCGCGATCTTGGTCAGCGTGTTCTTCACCACGGCGTACTGGGCGTTCTCACCGAGAGAACGGCGCAGCTCCTTGAGCTGCGCCACGGTGAGACCCCGGTACTCGGTCAGCACAGCGGCATTCGAGCTGCGGAACTGATCCGCCAGCTCGGCTACCGCGGCAGCCTTGTCGGGCCTTGCCATGAGCGTCGGCCTCCTTCCGGGTGATGAGGACCGCTCAGAAGGGGCTGGGCAAAACGAAACGCCCCGGCGCAGGCGCACGGGGCGTAGCTCGACCGAATGGGATCCGGGAGCTTTCCACAGTCACCTGCGCGGGTCGTCCGCAGCTAGCGGATCCTTCGGCCACCGCACCCTCTTACGAGCACACGGCAACGACCAGCGGTCTTTGGCTTCCTGCGAAGAGTACGTGAGTTCCGCGCGGTACGGCAAATCAGCTTGCGGCACCCCCGGCGCCCTCGTCCGCCAGACCGGCCATCATCGCGGCGAAGTCGAAGGTCTCACCGGCCGGCGGAACCTCGACCTGCGTCTTCGCCCCGTAGTCCGAGTAGTGCGCGGACACCTTCACCAGGCCCTGGGAGGTCTTCATGCCGATGTTCATCTGCACCGGGTAGTCGTCCTCGTTGACCCAGACCTCGGTGTCGTACCCCTCCATGCCCGACTTCTTCATCGAGTCGATCACGTCCTGGCGTTCCTTCTCGTCCAGCACACCGAACGCGCCGTCGGACTTCATCATCTCGTCGAGGGTCAGCGTGCCCTTGTAGTGCTCGGCCGGGACCCCGTCCACCTTCTCGGAGCCGACATGCTTGAGCTGCGGCGAGTCCAGCAGCAGGGCGAGCTGCTGCGCCGGGTCCTGGTTCATGTTCTCCAGGCCGCTCGTCATCTGCTTCTCCAGCGCCTTG
This sequence comes from Streptomyces sp. NPDC056987, assembly GCF_042673865.1. NCBI lineage: Bacteria > Bacillati > Actinomycetota > Actinomycetes > Kitasatosporales > Streptomycetaceae > Streptomyces > Streptomyces sp. NPDC056987. Next base: position 17,292 of record NZ_JBHURV010000008.1, on the reverse strand, counting down.
TCCCCCGACGCCTCGGCCGCGGCGGCCATGTCGAGCTTCATCCAGCGCTTGCCGTCCATCTCCTTGGCCGCCTCGGGGCCCGCGTCCAGGTACAGGACGTTGTCGACCCAGATCATCCGGCTGTTCTCAAGACCCGCGTTCTCGGCGCTCAGCGCGGAGCCCTTCACGGTCAGGTCCATCACAGTCGGGTCCCAGCCCATGACCCCGGACATCTCCATGTCGCCCTCGACCATGCCCGCCGACTCCGGCATCGTCATCGTCATGCGGACCTTGGCGGACTTCGCCTCCGAGGTCTTCTCGTAGGCCGCCGTGAGGACCTCGGTGACGTTCGACTTCGCCGACGCCTTCTCGGCCGCCGGGGCGCTCTTCTTCTCCGTATCGCCGCCCTGACACCCCGCGACACCGGATATGACGGCCACCGCGGTCAGGCAGACGCCCCCGCGCCTCCATACGGACATGTTCATGAACCCACCCCTGTTTTCGTACGTACAACTGTCCCGAACCGTAGCGCACCGGTCTGACACACCCTCGTACCCCGAAAGCCGGGCCCCGCACCTCCGGAGAGGTGCGGGGCCCGGCTTTCGCGTGTGCGGTGCGGCCCGTGGCCACCGTCGGATCAGACGGCGGCCGGGTCCTCCTCGACGAGGAGGTTACGGGTGCGGTTGGCGTCCAGCGGGATGCCGGGGCCCATCGTGGTGGCCAGGGTGGCCTTCTTGATGTAGCGGCCCTTGGCGGCGGACGGCTTGAGACGGAGGATCTCCTCCAGCGCCGCGGCGTAGTTCTCGACCAGCTTCGTCTCGTCGAAGGAGACCTTGCCGATGATGAAGTGCAGGTTCGAGTGCTTGTCGACGCGGAACTCGATCTTTCCGCCCTTGATGTCGTTCACAGCCTTGGTGACATCGGGGGTGACCGTGCCGGTCTTCGGGTTCGGCATCAGACCACGCGGGCCGAGGACGCGGCCGAGGCGGCCGACCTTGCCCATGAGGTCCGGGGTGGCGACGACGGCGTCGAAGTCCAGACGGCCCTTCGAGACCTCGTCGATCAGTTCGTCGGCGCCGACGATGTCGGCGCCCGCGGCACGCGCGGCCTCGGCACGGTCACCGGTCGCGAAGACCAGGACCCGGGCGGTCTTGCCGGTGCCGTGCGGAAGGTTCACGGTGCCACGGACCATCTGGTCGGCCTTGCGCGGGTCGACGCCCAGCCGCATGGCCACCTCGACGGTGCCGTCGAACTTGGTGGTGGTGGTGTCCTTGGCGATACGGACGGCTTCGAGCGGGGCGTACAGACGCTCCCGGTCGACCTTCGCGTCCGCGCCGCGGAGAGCCTTGCTGCGCTTCACTTCTTCTCCTGGTGTTTCTTCAGGTGTGGAGTTCGTGGTGCGGGCCGCGCTCGGCCCTTCCACTGGGATGTGCCCGGCTGGGTCAGCCCTCGACCGTGACGCCCATGGAACGGGCGGTGCCGGCGATGATCTTCTCGGCGGCGTCCAGGTCGTTGGCGTTCAGGTCGGGCATCTTGGTCGTGGCGATCTCGCGCACCTGGTCGCGGGTGAGCTTCGCGACCTTCTTGACGTGCGGCTCGCCGGAGCCCTTGTCCACACCAGCGGCCTTGAGGATCAGCTTGGCGGCCGGCGGAGTCTTGGTGATGAAGGTGAAGGAACGGTCCTCGTAGACCGTGATCTCCACCGGCACGACCATGCCACGCTGCGACTCGGTCGCGGCGTTGTAGGCCTTGCAGAACTCCATGATGTTGACGCCGTGCTGGCCCAGCGCGGGGCCGACCGGCGGAGCCGGGTTGGCCGCGCCGGCACTGATCTGGAGCTTGATGAGCCCCGTGACCTTCTTCTTCTTGGGAGGCATTGCTCTCTCCGGGTCCAGTTGAGAGTTTTCAGCCCGCCGTCCGGTCATCCGGATGGAGGCATACCGCACAACGATAACGGGTATAGCCGTACGGCCAAAAACCGACAGGTCAGACAGGTACGAGCCCTGTCTGACCTGTCGGAAGCAGGTGTTCCGGAAGAAGGGTCAGTTCTTCTGGATCTGGTCGAAGCTCAGCTCGACCGGGGTCTCGCGGCCGAAGATCTCCACCAGACCCTTGACCTTCTTCGAGTCGGCGTTGATCTCGTTGATCGTCGCCTGGAGGGTGGCGAAGGGGCCGTCGGTGACGGTGACGGAGTCGCCGACCTCGAAGTCCAGCACCTGGACCTCGACCTTGCGGGACGGCGCGGGCTTGCCCTCCGCCTCGGCGGCCTCGCGGGCGGCCTTCTCCTCGGCCTCCGGGGCGAGCATCTTGACGATCTCGTCGAGGGTCAGCGGGTACGGGTCGTAGGCGTTGCCCACGAAGCCGGTGACGCCGGGGGTGTTGCGCACGACGCCCCAGGACTCGTTGGTCAGGTCCATGCGGACCAGGACGTACCCGGGAAGCTTGTTCTGGCGGACGTTCTTGCGCTCGCCGTTCTTGATCTGGACGATCTCTTCCTCGGGGACTTCAGCCTGGTAGATGAATTCCTCGACGTTGAGCGAGACGGCGCGCTGCTCCAGGTTGGCCTTCACGCGCTTCTCGTAGCCCGCGTAGGTGTGGATCACGTACCACTCGCCGGGCAGCCCGCGGAGTTCGTCACGCAGGGCGGCGACCGGGTCGGCCGGGGCTTCCGCCGCGGCTTCCGTCTCGTCCTCGTCCTCGGCATCGTCGGCAGCCGCGTCCGCGGCGTCCGCCGCGTCCTCGGCGGACCCTTCGCTCTCGTCCTCGACGTGCAGCGCGGCCTTCTCGGCCGGCTCGCCGGCGGCGATGTCAGCCGCTTCGGCCTGGTCCGCCTCGACAGCGTCCGCCGCCTCGACGATGTCGGTCTCGTCCTTCCGGGACTCCACCGACTCGCTGGCGTCGTTCAGTTTCGGGTCAGACACGGTGGCTGCTTCTTCCTGGCTCAATGGCTGGAACACGCGAAAGGGGCGCCGCACCGGGCGCCCTTCGCGGGATCAGCCGAAGACGTACTTGATTGCTTGCTGGAAGCCATAGTCAACCACGGTCACCAGACCGATCATGACGACCACGAAGACAATCACCACGGTGGTGTACGTCGTCAGCTGGCTACGAGTCGGCCAGACGACCTTGCGCAGCTCGGCGACGATCTGTCGGTAGAAGAGCGCGAGACGGCCCAGGGGGCCCTTCTTGCCGCGCTTTCCGCCCTTGCGGGGCTTCTTCGACTCGGCGGACTCATCGTCGGCATCAGGCTTGTCGATGGAGCCCACGGCGTCCGCCACTCTCTCTCACCTGATTCCGGGTCGTGTACCGTGCCGCGCCCGGGGGAGCCGCACGGCGATGAATGAACGTACATGCGCACACATCCTGGCGAAGGTGTGTGTAGCAGGGCCGGAGGGACTTGAACCCCCAACCGCTGGTTTTGGAGACCAGTGCTCTACCAATTGAGCTACGACCCTTTGCGTTCTCCCTCAACCTACCGCATCCGACCGGATGCACGGAGTGCCCGGTGCGGCTTCGGTGATGAAGGCCAACGACCAGTGAGTGTACGTGGTGATGAGCCGTGCGTCGAACAGCTTCCCCGGGACCCGGCCGTCCACTGTTGGTTTCGGGGTGCCGTCCACTGATGGCTCGGGGATGCGTCCCTATTGGCTCGGGGCCATCCTCTTCTGGCTCAGGGAGCCGTCCTCCGTTCGTTCGCAGAGCCGTCCTCCGTTCGTTCGCAGAGCCGTCCTCCGTTCGTTCGCAGAGCCATCCTCCGTTTGTTCGCAGAGCGAAACGTATGTGTCGCGGAGGTATCCGGTCTGGGACCATGGGCCGCATGAGCGCTGCAACCCCTCCCACCGAGCGCCGGGTCTCCACCCGTATCGGCGCGATCTCCGAGTCCGCGACCCTCGCCGTGGACGCCAAGGCCAAGGCCCTGAAGGCCGCCGGGCGTCCGGTGATCGGCTTCGGCGCCGGCGAGCCCGACTTCCCGACCCCCGGCTACATCGTCGACGCCGCGGTCGAGGCCTGCCGCAACCCCCGGTTCCACCGCTACACGCCGGCGGGCGGGCTCCCCGAGCTGAAGGCCGCCATCGCCGCGAAGACGCTCCGTGACTCCGGTTACGAGATCGACGCGTCGCAGATCCTCGTGACCAACGGCGGCAAGCAGGCCATCTACGAGGCCTTCGCCGCCGTCCTGGACCCGGGCGACGAGGTCATCGTCCCGGCGCCGTACTGGACGACGTACCCCGAGTCGATCCGGCTGGCCGGCGGTGTCCCGGTAGAGGTCGTGGCCGACGAGACCACGGGCTACCGCGTCTCCGTCGAGCAGTTGGAGGCCGCCCGCACCGAGCGTACGAAGGTCGTGCTCTTCGTCTCGCCGTCCAACCCGACGGGCGCCGTCTACAGCGCCGCGGACACCGAGGCCATCGGCCGCTGGGCCGTCGAGCACGGCCTGTGGGTGCTGACCGACGAGATCTACGAGCACCTCGTCTACGGGGACGCCGTCTTCACCTCGCTGCCGGCCGTCGTCCCCGAGCTGCGCGACAAGTGCATCGTGGTCAACGGCGTGGCCAAGACGTACGCCATGACCGGCTGGCGGGTCGGCTGGCTCATCGGCCCCAAGGACGTCGTCAAGGCCGCGACCAACCTCCAGTCGCACGCCACGTCCAACGTCTCCAACGTCGCGCAGGCCGCCGCCCTCGCCGCCGTCTCCGGCGACCTGGAGGCCGTCGCCGAGATGCGGACCGCCTTCGACCGGCGCCGCCGGACCATCGTCCGGATGCTCAACGAGATCGACGGCGTGGTCTGCCCGGAGCCCGAGGGCGCGTTCTACGTCTACCCGTCGGTGAAGGCCCTGCTCGGCAAGGAGATCCGCGGCACCCGCCCGCAGTCCTCCGTCGAGCTGGCCGCGCTGATCCTGGACGAGGTCGAGGTCGCGGTCGTCCCGGGCGAGGCGTTCGGCACGCCCGGGTATCTGCGGCTCTCCTACGCGCTCGGTGACGAGGATCTCGCCGAGGGCATCGCGCGTGTCCAGAAGCTGCTGGCCGAGGCCAGGGACTGACGGCTCGCCCGCTCGCTCCACCCGCTCCCACCAGCGACTCGACGGGTCCCCGGCCACCGGCCGGGGACCCGTTCCCGGTTCCGGACCCGGTTCCGGATCTGCGTTCGGGCAAGATCTCGATCGGGGAAAGTGGCTGCCGGTCCTCTTTCCGTACGGCAGGATCTATGGATGGAGAGCACCACCCCCCGCCCCAGGGACCTCAGCCTGCTGCCCAAGGCTCATCTGCACCTGCACTTCACCGGTTCGATGCGGCCCTCGACGCTGCTGGAGCTCGCCGACAAGTACGGCGTCCACCTCCCCGACGCGCTGACCGGCGGCGAACCCCCGAAACTGCGTGCCACCGACGAACGCGGCTGGTTCCGCTTCCAGCGGCTGTACGACATCGCCCGGTCCTGTCTGCGGACGCCCGAGGACATCCAGCGGCTGGTGCGCGAGGCCGCCGAGGAGGACGTGCGGGACGGCTCCGGCTGGCTGGAGATCCAGGTCGACCCCACCTCGTACGCCCCGCACCTCGGCGGACTGATCCCGGCGCTGGAGGTCATCCTGGACGCCGTGGACGCCGCGTCGCGGGAGACCGGGCTCGGGATGCGCGTGCTGGTCGCCGCGAACCGGATGAAGCACCCGCTGGAGGCACGGACGCTGGCCCGGCTCGCGGTGCGGTACGCGGACCGGGGCGTCGTCGGGTTCGGGCTCTCCAACGACGAGCGGCGCGGCATGGCCAGGGACTTCGACCGGGCGTTCGCGATCGCCAGGGACGGCGGGCTGCTGGCCGCGCCGCACGGCGGCGAGCTGACGGGGCCCACGTCCGTACGGGACTGCCTGGACGATCTGCGGGCCTCCAGGATCGGGCACGGCGTCCGCGCCGCGGAGGACCCCCGGCTGCTGCGCAAGCTCGCGGAGCGGGGCGTGACCTGCGAGGTCTGCCCCGCCTCGAACGTCGCGCTGGGCGTCTACGAGAAGCCCGAGGACGTCCCCCTGCGGGCGCTCTTCGACGCCGGGGTCCCGATGGCGCTCGGCGCGGACGACCCGCTGCTCTTCGGCTCCCGGCTGGCGGCGCAGTACGAACTGGCGCGGCTGCACCAGAGCTTCACCGACGCGGAGCTGGCCGAGCTGGCCCGCCAGTCGGTACGGGGGTCCGCGGCGCCGCCCGCGGTGCGGGAGAAGCTGCTGGCCGGGATCGACGCCTGGCTCAGAGGCTGACGCCCACCGTCACCGGCTCGTTGACCAGGGTGATCCCGAAGGCGTCATGCACCCCCGCGACCACCTCGCGCGCGAGGGCGAGCAGGTCCTCCGTGCGCGCGGCGCCCCGGTTGGTGAGGGCGAGGGTGTGCTTGGTGGAGATACGGGCCGGGCCCGTGCCGTACCCCTTGGTGAAGCCGGCCCGGTCGATCAGCCAGGCCGCCGAGGTCTTCGTACGCCCCTCCCCCTCCGGGAAGCCGGGGGGTGTCACGTCGTCGCCGAGCCGGGCCCGGACGCGCGCCGCGAACTCCGCGTACTGCGCGTCGGTGAGGATCGGGTTGGTGAAGAAGGACCCCGCGGACCAGGTGTCGTGGTCCTCCGGGTCGAGCACCATGCCCTTGCCGGCCCGCAGCTTGAGGACGGTGTCCCGGGCGGTGGTGGCGGGGACCCGGTCGCCGGGATCGACGCCGAGGGCGCGGGCGGTCTCGGCGTACTTGAGGGGGGCGGAGAGCCCGCCCGCGTCCTCCAGGCCGAAGCGGACCCGCAGCACGACCCAGCGCCCGGGGTGCTGCTTGAAGCGGCTGTGGCGGTACGAGAAGCCGCACTCGGCGCCGGTGAGTGTCACGGTCCCGCGGGCGGCGCGGTCGTACGCGACGACCTCCGTGATGGTCGTGGAGACCTCCTGGCCGTACGCGCCGACGTTCTGGATCGGGGTGGCGCCGGCCGAGCCCGGGATGCCGGCGAGGCACTCGACGCCCGCGAGGCCCGCCTCGACGGTCCGGGCGACGGCGTCGGTCCACACCTCGCCGGCGGCCAGTTCCAGCACCGTACCGTCGAGCGTGAAGCCCTTGGTCGCGATGCGCAGGGCGGTGCCGTCGAAGCCCCGGTCGCCGATGACCAGATTGCTGCCGCCGCCGATGATCAGCAGCGGGGTGCCCGCGTCGTCCGCCTGCCGCACGGCGGCGATCACCTCGTCGTCGGTGACCGCCGTGACGAGGCGGGTGGCGGGGCCGCCGAGGCGGAAGGTGGTCAGGGGGGCGAGGGGGGCGTCGTGGAGTTCGTGCACGGGGACAAGAGTACGGCCGTGGCCCCGCACCGGGCCGTCGCCCGGGGCGGGCCGTGAACGGGCAGGAGCCGGGGCGTGAACGGGCACGAGTAAGGGGCGCCCGCCATTGCGGGCGCCCCTTACCGGCGGGGCCGGAAGGCCCGGTGGTGCGTCGGATCAAGCGAGGCGGACGACGGCGCGGGCCATGCCCAGCACCTTCTGCCCCTCGCTCGTCGCCGTCAGATCCACCCGGACCCGGCCGTCCTCCAGCTTCGCGGCGACCTTCGCGCTGACCTCGACCAGCGCGCCCGTGTCGTCGTTGGGGACGACGACGGGCCGGGTGAAGCGGACGCCGTACTCGACGACGGCTCCCGGGTCGCCCGCCCAGTCGGTCACCACGCGGATCGCCTCGGCCATGGTGAACATGCCGTGGGCGATGACGTCGGGGAGTCCGACCTCCTTCGCGAACTTCTCGTTCCAGTGGATCGGGTTGAAGTCCCCGGAGGCGCCCGCGTACCGCACCAGCGTCGCGCGGGTGACGGGCATGCTCAGCGGCGGCAGCTCCGTACCGACCTCGACGTCGTCGTAACCGATCTTCGCGGTCATCGGTCTCACGCCCCCTCGGCGGCGCGTGCCACCAGCTTGGTCCAGGCGGTCACGACATGCTCGCCGGCCTCGTCGTGCACGTCGCCGCGCACGTCGATGATGTCGTTCCCGGCGAGCGACTTGATCGCCTCGATGGTGGAGGTGACCGTCAGCCGGTCCCCCGCGCGCACCGGGCGGGAGTACGTGAACTTCTGGTCGCCGTGGACCACCCGGCTGTAGTCGAGACCGAGCTGCGGATCGGCGATGACATCGCCCGCGGCCTTGAACGTGATCGCGAACACGAAGGTCGGCGGCGCGATCAGATCGGTGTGCCCCAGCGCCTTGGCGGCTTCCGGGTCGGTGTACGCCGGGTTGGTGTCGCCCACCGCCTCGGCGAACTCACGGATCTTCTCCCGGCCGACCTCGTACGGCGCGGTGGGCGGATAGCTCCGCCCCACGAAGGACTGATCGAGCGCCACTGACTCGCTCCCTCCCTGATGTAAGTGACCGATGTAAGTGACCACAACAAACGACGCGAGGCCGTCCCCAACCGGGGACGGCCTCGCATGCGAGCCTGATTCAGCGCGTTTCGCGGTGCGCGGTGTGCGAGTTGCAACGCGGGCAGTGCTTCTTCATCTCAAGACGGTCCGGGTTGTTACGCCGGTTCTTCTTGGTGATGTAGTTCCGCTCCTTGCACTCCACGCAGGCCAGCGTGATCTTCGGGCGGACGTCGGTGGCAGCCACGTGAGTGCTCCTTGGACGGACAACGGATGAAAGGATGAACGCATAAAAGAGTAGCCGATCGAAGGACCGACCCCACAATCGGCTACTTTTGTGTAGCGGTGACCGGACTTGAACCGGTGACACAGCGATTATGAGCCGCTTGCTCTACCGACTGAGCTACACCGCTTCGATGCTGGATCTCCTCGCCCGGAGGCGAGGATCACCGAACATCTGAGCCCCAATACGGAATCGAACCGTAGACCTTCTCCTTACCATGGAGACGCTCTACCGACTGAGCTATTGGGGCGAGCGATGAAGACATTACACGGTCGCCCGCCGATCGCCCAAATCCGTTTCGTGGCCGGTCGCCCCAGCTGTCGCGCCCCGTGTCACACGCCACTTCCGGCACCGCCCCGGCAGGGTTGCGGCGAGGCTCCGACGTCCTGCCACGGGCTCGCCGGTACGACTATTCCGCTCCTCCGTGAAGCCCGGCCCGGGCGCCCCTAGGCTCGGCACACGCTCCGTGACCTTGCACACCGCGCGGAACACCTCCCCCCAGGAGCCCGATGCCCGACAGCCCGCCGCAGCCGCCCGACGGGGCCACGGCCGACACCACCGCGCTCGTGCTCTGCGGCGCCCGACTCGCCGACGGCCGGACCGTCGACGTACGGATCGGCGCGGGCCGGATCGAGGCCGTGGGCACCGCGGGCAGCCTCCCGCCGGGCACCGGCGCCGCGCGCCTGGACCTCGGCGGCTATCTGCTGCTTCCCGCCCCGGCCGAGCCGCACGCCCACAGCGACACCGCGCTCAGCGCCGACCTCGCCGCCGAGGGGCCCGTCCCGTACACCTCCGAGGATGTGCAGCGCCGGGCCACCGAGGCCACGCTCCTCCAGCTCGGGCACGGGGCGACCGCGCTGCGTTCCCATGTACGGATCGGGGACGCGCAGGAGCTGGGCCGGCTCGCCGCGGTGCTCCAGGCGCGCCGCTCGCTGCGCGGGCTCGCCGATCTGACCGCCGTCGCGGTGCCCCGGCTGCTGACCGGGCTCGCGGGCGCCGACGGGCTCGCCATGCTGCGCGACGCGGTGAAGATGGGCGCGGGGGTGGTGGGCGGCTGCCCGGACCTCGACCCCGATCCGGCCGGGTACGTGGAGGCGGTGCTGGAGATCGCGGCGGAGCACGGCTGCCCCGTCGATCTGCACACGCAGGGCACGGAGCCGGCCAGGATCGCGCGGCTCGCGGCGCTGGCGGGCGGGGTGCCGGCCGGGGTGACGCTCGGGCCGTGCGCGGGGCTGGCCGCGCTGCCCGCCGAGGTGGCGGCGCGGGCGGCGGACCAGTTGGCGGCGGCCGGGGTGACCGTGGTGTGCCTGCCGCAGGGCGGCTGCGGGGGCGTGGAGCGGCACGGCACGGAGCCCCCGGGCGGGGCGCGCGGGGTGGCCCCCGTACGGCTGCTGCGGGCGGCGGGCGTACGGCTGGCGGCGGGCGGCGGGGCGCTGCGCGACGTGTCGAACCCGGTGGGGCGCGGCGATCCGCTGGAGGCCGCGTATCTGCTGGCCTCGCAGGGCGGGGTACGGGCGGCGGACGCGTACGGCGCGGTGAGCCGGGTGGCGCGGGCGGCGATGGGGCTGCCGGAGGTCCGGGTGGAGGCGGGCTTCCCGGCGGAGCTGCTGGCGGTGCGCGGGGAGCGGATCGAGGGGGTGCTGTCGCTCGCTTACAGCAGGATCGTGATCCACCGGGGGCGGGTGGTGGCGCGGACCAGTGCGGTACGGGAGTACTGCGACTCGGCCGCGGGCGCGCTGCCCGAGCTGCCGGAGCTGCCGCGCCAGGGACGGTCGGGCGCGGGCCCGTGAGGCACGGCGGCCGGCCGGAGGCCGCACCCCTGCGCGGGACGCGGCGTCCCGGCGTACGGTCGGGACCATGCGAATCGTGATTGCCGGAGGACATGGTCAGATCGCGCTGCGGCTGGAGCGTCTGCTCGCCGCGCGCGGACACGGGGTGGCGGGCATCATCCGCGACCCGGGTCAGGCGGAGGAGCTGCGGGACGCGGGCGCCGAGCCGGTCGTACTGGACCTGGAGTCGGCCTCGGTCGAGGCGGTGGCGGCGGTGCTGGCGGGCGCGGACGCGGCGGTGTTCGCGGCGGGCGCGGGCGGCGGCAGCGGCGCGGCCCGCAAGAAGACGGTGGACCTCGGCGCGGCGGTGCTCTTCGCGGACGCGGCGGAGCGCGCGGGCGTCCGCCGGCACCTGGTCGTCTCGTCGATGGGCGCGGACCCCGACCACGCGGGCGACGAGGTCTTCGACGCGTACCAGCGCGCCAAGGGCGCGGCGGACGTCTCCGTACGGTCGAGGCCGGGTCTCGACTGGACGATCCTGCGGCCGGGCGCGCTGACGGACGACGCGGGTACGGGGCTGGTCGCGCTGGCGGAGTCGACGCGGCGGGGCGCGGTGCCGCGCGACGACGTGGCGGCGGTGCTGGCGGAGCTGCTGGAGACGCCGGGCGCGGCGGGGCTGACCCTGGAGCTGATCGGCGGGACGGTCCCGGTGGCGGACGCGGTGAACGCGGCGGCGAACGGCGGCTGACCACGGGCGGGGGGGGCGGCCACAAACGGCGGCTGACCACTGGTGGGGCGGCCACGAACGGCGGCCGACCACCGGTGGGGTGGCCGCGAACGGTGGGTGCCCTCATGCGAATGGCCCCTTCCACACGTCTCCGTGAGGAAGGGGCCATCTCGATCGCGTGGCGGCGCCAGGATTCGAACCTGGGAAGGCTAAGCCGGCGGATTTACAGTCCGCTCCCATTGGCCACTCGGGCACACCGCCATGGGATGTCATTGCCGTCCGAGCTGGCCTTTTCGGGCCGGTGCTCCTTGGCAACGACGTAAACGATACCCGATGCCAGGGGGTGCTCCGCCACCGGATTGTTCCGCGCTCGGAGCGGTCCCGGGTGACTAGGCTTTACGGCGAACGGCCGTCGGCGTCCGGGGCGTCCGGCACGGCCCAAGCATCCATACAGGCAGACCGATCCAAGGAGCCACAGGACATGGCCGACTCCAGTTTCGACATCGTCTCGAAGGTCGAGCGGCAGGAGATCGACAACGCCCTCAACCAGGCCGCGAAGGAGATCTCGCAGCGCTACGACTTCAAGAACGTGGGGGCCTCGATCGGCTGGTCCGGCGAGAAGATCCTGATGCAGGCCAACTCGGAGGAGCGGGTCAGCGCGATCCTCGACGTCTTCCAGTCGAAGCTGATCAAGCGTGGCATCTCGCTGAAGGCGCTGGACGCGGGCGAGCCGCAGCTGTCCGGCAAGGAGTACAAGATCTTCGCGTCGATCGAGGAGGGCATCTCCCAGGACAACGCCAAGAAGGTGGCGAAGATCATCCGTGACGAGGGCCCCAAGGGCATCAAGGCACAGGTGCAGGGCGACGAGCTGCGGGTCAGCTCGAAGAGCCGGGACGACCTCCAGACCGTGATCGCGCTGCTGAAGGGGCAGGACTTCGACTTCGCCCTCCAGTTCGTGAACTACCGCTGAGGAAGGCGGTTCGGGGACCGCGCCCGGGCGGTGGGTGCGGTGTCCGAATTCCGCCAGCTTCGCGGCTCCCGGGGACGCAGACTCGTCACTGAGCACGGGCGGGCGGGTGTGGAACGCACCGCTCGGAGAGGAGCGAGTGATGACAGTCACCTTGAGGACCACCTTGTACGCCACTGTGGACAGCCCGCTGGGTGAAGTGCTCCTGGCCGGTGCGGAGTCCGCCACGGCGCGGGACGGTGTGGCGCTCGCCTCGCTCTCCCTGCCGGGTCAGAAGGGCGCGGCGGTCGTGCGGGACGGCTGGGTCCGGGCGCCGGGGGCGTTCGCCGGGATCGCGGAGCGGCTCGGGGCGTACTTCGAGGGCGCGCTGACGGAGTTCGGCATCGAGTACGCGGCCGGGGGCACGGAGTTCCAGCGCCGGGTCTGGGCGGCGGTGGACGCCGTCCCGTACGGCGTGACGGTGGCGTACGGGCAGATCGCGGCGCGGGTCGGCGCGTCCGGCGCGGGGGTGCGGGCCGTGGGGACGGCGATCGGGCGCAACCCGCTGCTCGTCGTACGGCCGTGTCATCGCGTGATCGGCGCGGACGGGGCGCTGCGGGGGTACGCGGCCGGACTGGAGCGCAAGGAGCGGCTCCTCCGGCTGGAGGGCGCGCTGACGTCATGAGCGCGGGCCCGGTGGGGGGACGCGGTGCGGCGGGGGAACGCGGCGCGGCGGGTGACGGCGACGCGTTGTTCCCTGAGCCGGTCGCGGCGGGGCGAGGGCGCACCGTGGTGGCGCCCGGGGCCGTTCATGTGCCGGGGTGGTTGCCGGCCGGGCGTCAGCGGGAGCTGGTGGAGGTCTGCCGGGGCTGGGCGCGGGGGCCGGTGCCGATCCGGCACACGGTGCTGCCGAACGGCGGGGTGATGTCCGTACGGACGGTGTGTGTGGGCTGGCACTGGCAGCCGTACCGGTACACGCGGAACGCGGGCGATGTGAACGGCGCCCGGGTCGCGGAGTTCCCCGGTTGGCTGGCCGAGTTGGGGCGCGCGGCGCTCGTGGAGGCGTACGGCGATCCGGCGGTGTCCGGGGCGTACGCCCCGGACACCGCGCTGATCAACTTCTACGACGGCGACGCGCGGATGGGGATGCACCAGGACAAGGACGAGAGGTCCGCCGCGCCGGTGGTCTCCCTGAGCATCGGGGACAGTTGCGTCTTCCGCTTCGGTAATCCGGAGGGGCGGGGCCGCCCGTACACGGATGTGCGGCTCTCCTCCGGTGACCTCTTCGTCTTCGGAGGAGAGTCCCGCTTCGCGTACCACGGCGTGCCCAGGGTGTATCCCGGGACGGCCGGTCCCGGGACGGGGATGAGCGGCGGGCGGCTCAACATCACCCTGCGCGAGACGGGCCTGACGGCGCCGGCGGGGTCAGCGGGAGCGTGAGTGGCCGAAGAGGATCCGGTACACGATCAGCAGGACGAGAGCGCCGCCTATGGCGGCGATCCAGGTGGCGCCGTCGTAGAAGTCGTTGCTGATCGGCCGGTCGAGCCAGGTCGACGAGATCCAGCCGCCGATGAAGGCCCCCGCGATGCCGATGAGGGTCGTGCCGATCAGGCCGCCGGGGTCCCGTCCGGGAAGCAGAATCTTGGCGGCGGCACCCGCCAGTAGTCCGAGAATGATCCAGCTGATGACACCCATGCCCTGAACCTGCCTTTCTTGCGGTATCGCCCTCAATGACGCCGCCGGGGCGGGGCGTGGTTGCGGTGATCAGGGGCTCGCGGCAGACGACACGGCCGGCCGGGCCCCTGATGCTGAATGATCAACTACCCCGCGTTCACCAGGGCATACGTCCGCGTTCGGTAACAGCGCCGGGGGTGTGCCCGGCGCACACGTGTGTGTCCCGGGAGCCCCGAAGGCTCCCGGGACGGGAATCGCGGTTGTGTGTGGTGTGGCTGTCTCGGCTGTGGTGGCCGTCGTGGCTCCGTCAGCGGGAGACGAAGGGCTGGTCCGTCGAGACGATCTCCTTGCCCAGCGGCATCAGGGAGAGCGGGATCAGCTTGAAGTTGGCCAGCCCCAGGGGGATACCGATGATCGTGACGCACTGCGCGATGCCGGTGACGATGTGGCCGAGGGCGAGCCACCACCCCGCGAGGACCAGCCACAGGACGTTGCCGACGCACGAGGGCGCGCCCGCGTCGTGGCGGTCGACCGCGGTGTAGCCGAAGGGCCACAGCGCGTAGACACCGATACGGAAGGCGGCCACTCCGAAGGGGATGCCGATGATCGTGATGCACAGCAGGACACCGGCCAGCATGTACCCGAGGAAGAGCCAGAATCCGCTCAGTACGAGCCAGATAATGTTCAGGATTGTCTTCATGCTCGAGGACCTGCCATCTGTTCTAGTCGGGCGATGCGTTCCGCCATCGGCGGGTGCGTGGAGAACAGTTTCGAGAATCCCTGGCCAGGACGGAAGGGGTTCGCGATCATCATGTGGCTGGCTGTCTCGATGCGCGGCTCGGCCGGCAGCGGTAGCTGTTTCGTTCCGCTTTCCAGCTTACGCAGCGCGCTCGCCAGAGCGAGCGGATCGCCGGTGAGCTGGGCGCCGGACGCGTCCGCCTCGTACTCCCGTGAACGGCTCACGGCGAGCTGGATGACCGAGGCGGCGAGCGGCCCCAGGATCATGATCAGGAGCATGCCGAAGATGCCCGGGCCGTCGTCGTCGTCCGAGCGCCCTATGGGGATGAGCCAGGCGAAGTTCACCAGGAACATCACGACGGAGGCGAGTGCCCCGGCGACCGACGAGATCAGGATGTCGCGGTTGTAGACATGGCTCAGCTCGTGGCCGAGGACACCGCGCAGCTCCCGCTCGTCCAGGATCTGCAGGATCCCGTCGGTGCAGCAGACCGCGGCGTTGCGCGGGTTGCGGCCGGTGGCGAACGCGTTGGGCGCCTGGGTGGGCGAGATGTACAGGCGCGGCATGGGCTGGCGGGCGGCCGTCGACAGCTCGCGGACGATGCGGTAGAGCTGCGGCGCCTCGAATTCGCTGACGGGGCGGGCCCGCATCGCGCGTAGAGCCAGCTTGTCGCTGTTCCAGTACGCGTACGCGTTGGTGCCGACCGCCACGACGAGCGCGACGATCAGACCCGTACTGCCGAAGAAACTGCCGATCGCGATGATGAGTGCGGACAGTCCCCCGAGGAGTACGGCGGTCCTGAGCCCGTTGTGCCGGCGGTGCACGGTACGCCCTCCAAGTCATGTGGCAGGGGAACCCTTTTGCCTGGTGCTGCCCACCTCTCCAGTGGACCCTTCCGTACTGGTCAACGCCAGGCGGGCGGTCGGGGTTCCCTGACGCGTCCGGACGGGGGCGTACGCCGTCCGGGTGGTCGTGGCACGCGCGCCGGTCCCGCCCTGCGGGCCGGTGGCGTCGCGGCCTCGGGCCGGTGGGGTCGCGCGGAGGCGCCGCCTTCAGAAGAGGCTGACTCCGGCGAAACGCAGCACCAGTTGTGGTGCGCCCGAAAGGGCGATGCCGGCGACGGCCGTCAGCGCGATGGCCACCGTGAGGGCGGGCGCCGGGGTCAGGGCCGCCGACTCGGCGTCGGCGGTCACCGCTCCGGGGGTGTCGGCGCTTTCCGTCCGCTCCTCCGGGGAGCGGAAGAGAACCGCGGTCCACTGGAGGTAGTAGTAGAGCGCCACGACCACGTTGAGGGCCATGACGACCGCGAGCCAGCCGAGTCCGGCGTCGACCGCCGTGGAGAAGACGGTGACCTTGGCGAAGAGGCCGATGATGCCCGGCGGCAGCCCGGCCAGGCAGAGCAGGAAGAAGCCCATCGCGAGCGCGGCGAGCGGCCGGTGGGCGTAGAGACCCTGGTAGTCGGAGAGACGGTTCAGCGGCTTCGTACGGGCGACGAGCGCGGCGACGGCGAACGCGCCGAGGTTGACGACCGCGTACATCAGGGCGTACGCGACGGTGGACCCGATCCGGTCCGCGCCGCCGTTCGTACCGCTTCCGCCGTCCCCGCCGTACGCCGCGGCGGCGATCGGCACCAGGAGGTAGCCCGCCTGGGCCACGGACGACCAGGCCAGCAGCCGTACGGCGCTCCACGTGCGCGTGGCGGACTGCCGGAGCGCCGCCACATTGCCGAGCGTCATCGTCAACGCGGCGAGGACGGCGAGGGCCGGCCCCCAGACGGCGTGGTACGAGGGGAACGCGACGACCGTCACCAGGATGAGGCCGGAGAACCCGACGGCCTTGCCGACGACGGACAGATAGGCGGCGATGGGCAGCGGCGCGCCCACATACGTGTCGGGCACCCAGAAGTGGAAGGGCGCCGCGGCCGTCTTGAAGGCGAAGCCGACGAGAGTGAGGGCGACGCCCGCCTCGGCGAGCGTGCCGAGCTGTTCCGGGACGTCGTCCAGCCTCGTGGCGATCTCGGTGAGGTGCAGGGTGCCGGTGGCCGCGTACACGAAGCTGACGCCGAGCAGCATCACGGCGGTCGCGGTGACCGAGGAGAGGAAGAACTTCAGCGCGGCCTCGGAGGAGAGCCGGTCGCCGCGGCGGAGCCCGACCAGCGCGAAGGCCGGCAGGGAGGCCACTTCGAGCGCGACGACGAGGGTGGCCAGGTCGCGGGCGGCGGGCAGCAGGGCCGCACCGGCCGCCGAGGCGAGCAGCAGGAACCAGAACTCGCCCGCGGGGAGCCGGCGTGTGTCGTGGTACGAGAGCAGCGCGGTGAGCAGCGCCCCGCCGAGCACCAGGAGCTGGATGACGAGCGCGAAGTGGTCCGCGGTGTAGCTGCACACGTCCGGGGCGGTGGTGAGGCAGAACGTGGCACGGTCACCGGAGCGCAGCGGCAGGAGGGTGGCGAGCGCGGCGGCGAGACCGGCGATCGCGAGGCCGCCGAGGAGCGGCTTGCGGTGCTCCGGTACGAAGAGGTCGGCGACCAGGATGATCAGGGCGACCACCGCCGCGAGGGTGGGCGGCGCGATCGCGAGCCAGTCGATGGACTGGACGAGGCCGGCGGCCCCGGCACTCTCGGCGGCCAGGGTCACGACTTGCCTCCTGCGAGGAGCTGCTGCACGGCGGGGTCGGTGAGGCCGAGGAGGACCGCGGGCCAGAGACCGGCGAGGACGGTCAGCGCGACGAGCGGGGTCCAGGCGGCGATCTCGTAGGTCTGTACGTCGGCGAAGCCCGGCGTGCCCCCGGGCACCGCGGGCGCGCCGGGCGCGCCCGGCGCGCCCGCGGTG